>JAZKDM010000031.1:0-29098 GCA_040387535.1 Pseudomonadota bacterium
AAAATGGGGTTTAAGCTGGGGTCTTGACGACTTTTATTGCGGTTTCTTCTCATGCCGATATTTTAACCGAATCGCTTGATTAAAAGTACTGCATTAAACCTATGCCTAAAATGGCGAAAGTGCTTAAACAGCGAAAGTGCAAGCGGGTTAACCAGTAAACTATTGCCAAGCGGCTAAAAACTCCGCCCAATGCGGTGATTTTTGATCGGCCACGTAACTGTTTAAGGTTTCGCGCACCAGCTTAATCTCAGCTTCATATTCCACTTTTGTTAAATGCCCGCGCATGAGCTGAAAGCGCAAGTAAACCAAGTGCGTATTGGCTACATCGGTTTCACAATAATTGCGAATTTCTTCTATTTTGCCTGCTTTAAAGGCATCCCACACCTTGCCGCCATCCATGCCTAACTTGCCCGGAAAGCCGCATAATTTAGCCAAATCATCCAGCGGCGCATTGGCACGTGCATTGTACAAAGCCAGCAAATCCATTAAATCTAAATGCCGCGTATGGTAACGGCTGATGTAATTGTTCCATTTGAAATCTTTATTATCATCGCCCAAATCCCAATATCTAGGTGCCGTCACGTTATTAATCATGGCGCGATAATGCAATACGGGCAAATCAAAACCGCTGCCATTCCATGAAATAATCTGCGGCATATACTTTTCAACACCGTCAAAAAAACGCTGAATGATTTCAGCTTCTGATGAGTTGGCGTCGCCCAGCGTCCACACTTTAAAGTGATTACCTTCACGCAGCGCACAAGATATTGCACACACTTTATGCTGATGCAGAGGCAAAAACTCACTGCCATTATGCTGGCGACGCTGATGCAAAGCGATATTAGCTACATCTTCTTCTGAAACATCCACAGGCAAATCCAGCAAAGCGCGCAGGCCAGCAGTATCTGGAATGGTTTCAATATCGAATACTAGGGTTGGCGTCATTTTTAATTACGGTCAGTTGAACAACTTGGCTGCTGAACTGCTGTGCAACGCTTTACGCCTTCTTCATTAATGCCGCCGCGAACGTTTCTGTACTGCGCAAAACAATTCTGGCTTTCTTTGTATTTTTGCACTTGTACCTCGCAACTTTCATCCGCTTTATTGGGGTCTCTGACAGGGGGCTTTTCTAATACGATTGGCTCAGATTGTTCAGGCTGATTACTGTCTACCTTTTTAATTTTGGGTATCACAGGCGCGGAGATGACATTTTCTTTAATTTCAACCGCTTTTGCCTTATTTTTATATTTGGCAGGAACAGAGTCACCATAATTGGTCACACCTTTTTCATCTACCCATTCGTAGGTTTCCGCATGGCTAAGAACCGCATAAGACAAGCCTAAGGCAAACAATAAAACCTGTTTAATATGCATATTTTCACCAATCCTAGTTTTGTTAAAAGTCTAGTTAAAAACTATTTTTTAACCCAAGCGCCTGAATTTTGATAATACCAGCCACTTTGTGCTTTATCTACCCAACGGCCTGCAAAGGTGCTACGAATCTCACCTGCCCATTCGGGGTGGCCATTACCGGCCGCAATTTCTTTATAAAGCGCATTACGGTCGCTATTTTCGGCTGCAACCAAGCTGTTTATACCACCACGGTCTTTTAAAGGTACGGCGGTGGCATCGCGCACAGCAACCAATCCATCGGCAGTTAGGCCAACGGCTCCACTATTGTAGTGTGGGCTTAATTGATTGTGACGTGCTTGCATGCTATTTTTAATGGCTGTAATGGCTGGTGTGTTCACATCCAAATCGGCCGCCGCACTAACCCAATTGCTACTCAATAAAGTAGCGGCTAACAAACTAAAAACGGCAATCAGTTTTTTCATGGTGTTTCCTTAAATATGAGGGCGATGCTACTTGGCTGGCGCTTCTGCTGGCTTGGCTGGCGGCTCTTCACCAGGCTTAAGTTGCCATACTTCATCAATAATTTTGTCGGCCGCCTTTTCTGCGGCGGCAGCTGGAAAGTAAATATTGATGGTGACGCAAGCCGGTATTAACAAAACCAATATCCCTATAATGCCTATTTTTTTAATCATTTATTTATCCTTAATTCACAATCACTTTGGTATTGCTATCGGTAATGCGTTTAATTCTGCCCAACAAATCCTCTAAGCTCACTTTTTGCGTAAAGCCATTCACGTTTACAGCAGGTATACCTTTACCTTTAACGATGATGTACCCTGTCGGCGTTGACTCTACACCACCCATTTCGCATATATCTTGCCTTAATTTACAGCTTAAGCCTATTTTTTCGTAATTAAACTCTTTAAAAAATCGCAAAAAAGTGCGTTGCAAAGCCGCTGCCGTGCCTTCGCCGCCTAGGGCTGTAATATTTTCTACCGCGCGTTGTGATATTTTTTTCAGATGTTTACCTTCACTAGTTTGAATCGATGCATCCAGTTGCACGGGTTTCCAGTTTTCTAGCACCATGTCTTTTACATCGCCATCCAGCTTGCCTTCAATAGCGCCAAAACTAAACGTGCGCGTTAAATCGCCCAAATCTAAATTACGCATTTTTAAATCGGCATATAAACGCGGCGCCACGCCCAGCGGGTCGTCAATAATCAAATCATTCATGCTAATGCTGCCATTAAACGCATTAAAGGTCATGGCGCCATCCATATTTAGCTGCTTATTGGCGTAAGTCACTAGCGGAATTTGCCCAGAAATTTGACCTTTCATCTCTGGCCAGCCTAATGCTTTGCTAAATTCATTTAAGGTAATAGGCACTAAATTCATGCGCAAATGCCAAGCCCAATTATCCCCCAAGCGCACCGCAGACACATCGGATAAACTTAGCGCGCCATCTAAAACGGGTAAATCCAACTTTGGCGCAGTAAGCGAAAAGCGGTTGATTTCAGCGCTTAATTTGGTTTCGCGCAAACCTATTTTAAGCAAGTGTCCGCTTTGATAAGCCAGTTGCAAATTTTTTGGCTCATCATAATCCCAAGGAATATGCGCATTGATATGGCTGAAGCCAAATTTGCCATTCTTATCCTCAATAGTGGCATCGCGCAAATTTAACTCAAAGCTAGTCGGCTCTAAATTTTTAATCTCAAATTGCCAATCGGCCTTGCCTGAAACATCCATATTGCCAAAGGCTGATTTTTCAGCCATCGGTTTTAAGAAAACCGCGTAAAGCCCTGCAAAATCCACATTCTTGGCGTTAACTTTTACATCTTCCACTATTTTAGTTTTAATATTAATAGTGGCAGTTGCCTGCATTTTTCCCACTTCATTCACCAATAAACTGGCGTTTTGAATATTGAGTATATCTTGTTTAAAAGTACCATTAATTTCAAATGCGTTACCTGCTTTCCCAAAGTAAAACGGTTGCCAATATAGCTCGCCTGCCGTCCAGCTGATTAAGCCGTTCCAAGCCCATGTATCCGTTGAGTGTGGTTTTTTAGCCGCCATCTTTATTTGGCCAGTAAGCTTTTCACCCGCATGCAAGCCTGCTTCATCGCTAAAATTGGCGCCATTAAAATCAATATCTAGCGCAAAATCAGATGGGTAACTGACAAAGTTAACCGAAAAAGGCGCACTAATTTGTTTGGATTTAAATTGCCCATTTAAACATTGGGCTTGGCCTATTTTCTCAGTAAAAAATTGGCCGCACTTTAAATCAAAATGGGCAAACTCTTTTTCGCTGGTAGGTTTTAAATCGGCATTAAGCAATAGTGTCGGTTGCGCACCTTTTAAATCAACTTGGAAATTGGCATTTTTAAGCTGGCCAATAGGAGCATCTACCTCACCCACTGAAATCTGAATGTTGCTAATGGCAATTGCTTGTTGCGCGAAACCCATCAAAAAAATGCAGATTAAAATGACGCGCGACATAAAACCTAATTAGGCTGGGAAAACGCCTGTAGACAAATAACGGTCACCCCTATCGCACACAATCGACACAATTACAGCGTCTTTGAGTTCTTTAGACAACTGCAACGCTGTATATAGTCCACCGCCGCTTGATATGCCAGCAAAAATGCCTTCTTCTATCGCTAGTTTTCGCGTCATGTTCTCTGCATTTTTTTGGGATACATAACGCAATTCATCCACACGCTTTGCATCAAAAATCGTTGGCATATACTCTACTGGCCATTTGCGAATACCTGGAATCTGCGCGCCTTCTTCTGGCTGCACGCCAATGATTTGAATATTTGAGTTTTGCTCTTTTAAATAACGCGAAACGCCCATAATGGTGCCTGTGGTGCCCATGCTTGCCACAAAATGCGTGACTTTTCCTGCTGTATCGCGCCAAATCTCTGGGCCAGTCGTTTCATAATGCGCCAGCGGATTATCCTGATTACCAAACTGATCTAGCACAATGCCTTCACCCTCTGCCTGCATTTTCATCGCCACATCGCGCGCCAATTCCATGCTGCCATCTTTAGGCGTTAATACCAGCTCGGCGCCATACGCTTTCATGCTTTGGCGGCGCTCTACACTTTGATTTTCTGGCATCACCAGTAACATTTTATAACCACGCATGGCCGCCACCATTGCCAAGGCAATTCCTGTGTTACCTGAAGTCGCTTCAATTAATGTGTCGCCTGGCTTAATATCGCCGCGCGCTTCTGCACGCGTAATCATCGAATAAGCCGGCCTATCTTTAACAGAACCAGCAGGGTTATTGCCCTCTAATTTCAATAAAATGGTATTGCTGGGGTTAGGGTTTAGGCGCTGCAATTTAACCAGCGGTGTGTTGCCTACAAAATGATCTAAGGTTTTAATATCCATATGTTTGTTTCTTTAAATGATTACTTTTTTGATTCAGCCAGGCGTTTTGATTCAGTCAAGTACATGGCAGCAAAAGCCGTTATTAGAAAAATAACAGGTCCCGCAAATACACCGTAATAAATCATATAGGCAATACCTGATTGCGCGCCAGCATGCGCAAAGGCATGCCAAAAGGTAAAGTTGTTAAATAAGCCATACACAAATAGTGCGGCTAAAAATATTGCAAAAGCCTGCAAGCCGCGCTTTAAGCCGATTTTCCAATGGTTTAGCATGTTTAGGCTTTTCTAAAAGCTAAGTAAACCGCTAACGCTGCAAAGCCTAAAAATGAGATTAAGCCCAGTTGCGGTAAGGTTAAACCCAAGAATGTCCAATCAATGGCCGCACAATCGCCTGTGCCACGAAATAGCAATTTAAAGGCTTTTTGCAGCGGAAAATTCTCAAACATATAATCAAATCCAACGCCGCAATCGGCAATCATGCTTTCGCGGTTGGCTTGCAAATACCAATGGCGAATCGCCACACTTGCACCACCCAGTGCGGTTAATACCTGTAAGGCCGTGAATATTTTTTTAAAAATATTAGTTGGTGGAATAAACGCACTGATTAAAAACAGCACACCCAAACCCATAAACACCATGCGCTGCGTAATGCATAAGGGGCACGGCTCTAATTTGTAAGTGGTTTGAATCACCAAGGCCAAAGCCACAATGCCGAAGCACAGAACAAAGCCCAGCAAATAGCCGCGTTTACCCGCTAATAATGTATTGAATATTTTTTGTAACATATGTGTTAACGCCTATAATTCGATTAATAAACGATTGTAATTGATAAAGCCGCATGACTGAACCCACAAACTACGCCGACCAACAAAAATCACCTGCTAGTATCATGACAGTAAGCGAACTAAATCGTTTAGCGCGGGAAGTGTTAGAGCAATCTTTTCCGCTATTTTGGGTGTCTGGCGAAGTGTCTAACTTTACCCGTGCGGCAAGTGGGCATTGGTATTTTTCGCTTAAAGATAATACCGCTCAAGTGAAATGCGTGATGTTTAAAGGCCGTAATAGCTATGTGGATTTTATTCCGCGTGAAGGCGATAAAATTGAAGCACGCGCTACCGTCACCTTGTATGAGGCACGTGGTGACTTTCAGCTAACGGTTGAATTTGTGCAAAAAGCTGGTTTGGGTGCGCTATTTGAGGCCTTTGAAAAATTAAAAGCCAAGCTGGCGCATGAAGGTTTATTTGATGCGGCGTTTAAAAAACCCATACCTACCCATCCACACACCATTGGCATTGTCACCTCACCCGATGCGGCGGCTTTGCGTGACGTGCTAACCACGCTTAAACGCCGCAATTCGAATATTCAAGTGATTATTTACCCCACCCCCGTACAAGGTAAAGGCGCTGCAGCGCTGATTGCCAAAGCGATTCATACGGCAAGCCAGCGCGACGAAGTCGATACGCTGATTATTTGCCGCGGCGGCGGTAGTATGGAAGACTTATGGCAATTTAACGAAGAAGTAGTAGCACGGGCCATTGATGATTGCCCTATTCCCACCATTAGCGGCGTGGGCCATGAAACCGATTTTACTATTTGTGACTTTGTAGCCGACATGCGCGCGGCAACACCAACAGCAGCAGCCGAGCTGGCTTGTGCCGATATTAGGGTTTTGCAGAATCAATTACTTAATTTGCAAAACAGGCTTAATAAACAAATCAATTTTTTGCTTAACCAAACCGCCCAAAAGCTGGATTTTTTAGCGCGTCGACTCATTTCACCCAAACAACAAATTGAAAACCGTGCCACGCAAATTCAGCAATTACAGCGCCGACTATCACTAGCCATGCAGCAAAATTTGCAAATGCATCAACAAAAATTATTGCGGCTTGCCAGCAGTATTGAGCAGCTAAACCCTAACGCGGTATTGGCTAGAGGCTATGCCATCGTGCATAGTGAAGTTAGCCAAAATGATTTGCTAAACCCACTACCGCAACAGCTGATTACCGATGCGCAACAAATCCAGCCAGATTCGCGGCTGAATATTACTTTTTACAAAGGTAGCGCCGCTGCCAAAGTGATTAGCACTAAAAATTAACCTAATTTAATCTCATTTGCGCTTGGTTTGACCATTTAATTGGTTGATAATACTCAATCGTAATAGCCGCGTATCAACATGGACAACCAATCTACTAAAAAAGCAGCCTTACCTACCATGGCATTAGCCGCGCTGGGAGTCGTATTTGGCGACATTGGCACCAGCCCCTTGTACACCATGAAAGAAGTTTTTTCAGTTGGGCATCACCCACTGCCACTTAATGCCATGAATGTTTATGGCATTTTGTCACTTATCACATGGGCTCTAATCTTAATTGTGTCAATTAAATATGTGGCCTTTATTATGCGTGCCGATAACCGCGGTGAAGGCGGCATTATGGCTTTGCTGGCTTTGGCATCCAGAAACGCTGAAGGCAATAGCACAAAACAGCGCAATATTATGCTGCTGGGTATTTTAGGTGCTTGTATGTTTTATGCCGATGGCATGATTACACCCGCGATTTCAGTGCTATCTGCAGTTGAAGGTTTAGAAGTTGCCGCCCCTAGTTTGCACGCTGCTATCGTGCCGATTACCCTAGTCGTTCTGTTTATGTTGTTTTGGGCGCAAAGCAAAGGCACCGCCGTCGTCGGTGCTTTTTTTGGGCCTGTCATGCTGCTATGGTTTGGTACTTTAGGTTTGTTGGGCATCATCAATATTTTGCACGACACCACGATATTAAATGCACTTAACCCTTTTTATGCCTTTACCTTTTTTACCACACAACCGTGGATAGCCTTTGTAGCGCTTGGCGCAGTGGTGTTAGCGGTAACAGGCGCAGAGGCGCTTTATGCTGATATGGGTCATTTTGGCCGTTACCCTATTCGCTTGGCTTGGTTTGGTTTTGTATTACCTTCTTTACTGCTCAATTATTTTGGTCAAGGCGCGTTAATGCTACATAACGCCGCCTCTATCAAAAACCCGTTTTACTTTTTAGCGCCAGAATGGGCATTATTTCCACTGATTATTTTAGCGACACTAGCCACCGTTATTGCCTCTCAAGCGGTGATTACTGGCGCATTTTCAGTTTCGCGCCAAGCGTTGCAACTGGGCTATTTGCCACGTATGCACATTCAACACACCTCAGAAAGTGAACAAGGCCAAGTCTATATGCCGCGTGTGAATTGGGGCTTAATGGTTGCAGTAATGGCCTTGGTGATTGGCTTTGGTAGCTCTGGTGATTTAGCAGCAGCGTATGGCATTGCTGTGACTGGCGATATGGTGATTACCACTTTATTGGCAGCCGTGGTGTTTAGAGAGATTTGGCGTTGGAGCAAGCTAAAAACTGGCTTGTTAATCACGCTATTTTTAGTTATCGATTTAGCATTTTTTGGTGCAAACGTATTAAAAGTACCTGATGGCGGCTGGGTACCATTGGTGATTGGTGTGATTATTTTCGTCCTAATGCTCACATGGAAAAACGGACGCACCTTGGTATATAGCCGCCTTAAATCAGAATCCATGGCGATTGAACCTTTTATTGAAGCCATTGGCGCACACCCCCCAGCACGCGTGCCAGGCATGGCGGTATTTATGACACCAAACCCTGAGGGCGTGCCGCACGCCATGTTGCATAACTTAAAGCACAATAAAGTCTTACACGAAAAAGTGATGATTTTAACGGTTAAGTTTTTAGACGTGCCGCACACGAATACAGAAGAGCGCGTGACAGTTGAAGCTATGCTGCATGAGTTTTACCGTGTAACGGTGCGCTATGGCTTTAAGGATGAACCCGATTTACCGCGCGATTTAGTTTTATGTGAATCAAGAGGTTTAAGCGTAGACCCAATGGATACCTCGTTTTTCATTGGTAAAGAGATTTTAATACCCTCTGAAAAAACGGGTATGGCAATATGGCGCAAAAAAATATTTGTTGGCTTGTTCCGTTCTGCCGAGACCATTACCAATCAATTTAAGCTGCCACCTAATCGTGTTGTCGAACTAGGTTCGCAACTTAAAATTTAGTAGAGGTAGGCTCGCAAGTTAAACTTAATTAACTCTTAAGCTTAATCGATTTAAATACGCTTAAAATGACATCAACCATTTTTGGCGTTAGTCGTTAATGCAGTACATACTATGTTGAATACCAATTTTAGGAAATCGCCATGCAAAAAATGACTGCCATTGTTTTAACCGCACTTAGCCTGCAACTAGCAAGCTGTGCCACCACTACTCAAGACAGTGTTTCAGGTGTTAAACGCTCACAGTTCTTACTTATGCCCGCCAGCTCTGTAGATAGCATGTCCGCTCAAGCGTACACCACCACCCTAAAAGAAGCTGAGCAGAAAAAAACTTTGAATGCGGATAAAGCGATGCTGGCGCGAGTGCGCGGTATCTCAAATCGATTAATTGCTCAAGTTGGCGTGTTTCGCCCCGATGCAGCGCAATGGAAATGGGAAGTGAACGTTGAAAAAAATGACGCGCTAAATGCCTATTGCATGCCTGGTGGCAAAATTATGGTGTTATCTGGCTTGGTAGAAAAAATCAACGCAACGGATGATGAACTAGCTGCCGTTATTGGTCACGAAATTGCGCACGCTTTGCGTGAGCACGGCCGCGAACGTATGTCGCAGGCTTATGTACAACAATTTGGCTTACAAGCCTTAGCGGCTTTGGCTACTGGCTCAGCGGCGGGTAGTGCAGCGGTGCAAGCTGCTGGCGCTGGCTCACAACTATTTTTTGCTTTGCCTAACGGCCGCGAGCAAGAACGTGAAGCGGATAAAATGGGCTTAGAATTAGCCGCACGTGCTGGCTTCAACCCAAATGCGGCGATAACTTTATGGCAAAAAATGGGCGCCCAATCAAAAAGCGCTCCACCCGAATTTTTTAGTACGCACCCGGCAAACGCTAATCGTATCGCCGATTTACAAGCATTAGTGCCAAAAGTAATGCCTTTGTATAATGCGGCTAAAAAAAGTTAAATTAGCCGTTAATTAATTGCTTATAAAAAGCGCACTGCTTACCACAGTGCGCTTTTTTTATAGACACTCATAGGTATAAAGGCTTTTAATATTTTGGGCGCAATATTTTTGCTAAATGTTGATATAGGTTAAAATAACGCTTTTGATTAATTAACACACTCTGAGAACACTATGGATCCACGTCAAAGCATTATCGAAACCGCGTTTGAAGATCGCGCCAATATCAACCCAGCTAATGCCTCACCAGAGCTAAAAGCACATGTTGAATCTGTACTTAAAGATTTAGACGCTGGCACGTTGCGCGTGGCAAGCCGTATTGGCGATACGCAAACTTGGGAAACGCATCAATGGCTTAAAAAAGCCGTTTTGTTATCTTTTAGATTGGATGACAATGTGTTGATGGACGATGGCGTGACGCGCTACTTTGATAAAGTGCCACCAAAATTTGCTAATTACTCAGAGGCCGATTTTAAAGCAGGCGGCTTCCGCGTAGTGCCTAACGCAATCGTACGTCGCGGTTCATTTATCGGCAAAAACGCTGTATTAATGCCATCTTATGTGAACATCGGCGCTTATGTAGGCGAAGGCAGCATGGTAGATACATGGGCAACAGTAGGCTCATGCGCACAAATTGGTAAAAACGTGCATTTGTCTGGCGGTGTAGGTATTGGTGGCGTTTTAGAGCCAGTGCAAGCCGGCCCAACCATTATTGGCGACAATTGCTTTGTGGGCGCGCGTAGTGAAGTGGTTGAAGGCGTAATTGTTGAAGACAACTGCGTGATTTCAATGGGCGTGTATATTGGCCAAAGTACCAAAATTTACGACCGCGAAACAGGCGAAGTGTTTTATGGCCGCGTACCAGCAGGCTCTGTAGTGGTTTCTGGTAACTTGCCGTCAAAAGATGGCAGCTACAGCCTATATTGCGCCGTGATTGTTAAAAAAGTAGATGCCAAAACATTAGGTAAAGTAGGCATTAACGAATTGCTACGTGGCATTTAACAGTAATTAACAATTGCGCTAGTATTTCATCAATTAGCGGCTAAAACCCATTTCTACGTTTTATAAAATTTAGTTATATAAATAAGAAATTTTATAACTAAAAAAATCTTTATCCATACTGTTTGCGCGCTTGTGCAGGCAGTATGGTTTTTTTTCGCCCTCATTCCAAGCGCCAAATCAGCCAATAAAATTCATCTGGCATAGTAGTTGCTTAGACTAGCTACAACATAATTGATAATCTCAAAAAGATCATAATCATGAAAGCATCTTACGATATTTGGCTCATACTACTCTCGCTATCCGCGAGTGCTTTTGCCATGTATGTCACTTTTGGCTTTATTGAGCATCTTTACCGCACCACTAGTCAGCACCGTAAAGCACTCTTCAATATTTATTCAGTTGCAATCGGCACCGGCTTATGGGCGATTCACTTTATTAATTTACTTATTTTTCATGGCAATCAAGCATTTACAGTATTTTCCTTGGCTGTATTTGCCTCTTGGCTAGTCGCTGTGAGTATAGGCTATACACTTTGTGCCGCCACCAGCAAAAAAATACTGTCCTTAAATCGCTTAACGTTTAGTGGAATTGTCATCGGCTTAGGCAGCTACCTGATGTTTTATCTTGCCTTAAGCGGTTTAAACGAAACCAATAACCTTTGGAGCTTCAGCACTGATATTTCTTTTTACCCAATTTCATTATTGGTAGCGCTTAGTACAGCATTGGGCGCAGGCGTACTGGCACTGGTTACTTTGTCATGGATAAAAAACTATGTAGGTGAAAATAGACTATTGATTAAACTGATTTTTTCAGTGATAACTGGTGTCGCAATATTAGCAATACACGCTACCTTTAACACCTCTATTAACATGCAAGCGTACACGACTCAAGCATCTAGCGTACCGCTTGCCGATAAGACTTTATCAGCAGTAGTGATTGCCTTAGGCCTAATATGTCTATTTCTACTGGCTTTCGTGGTGGCTTTATACTACGAAAAGTTTGGTGTAAGCACATTAAAAAACCGCATAATCGATAATCAAAACAATGCCGATACCGTTAGCTCTGGCTATAAAGACCCATTAACGCAATTGCCGAATAGACGCGCATTTCAGCGTGAGCTGGAAACTGCTATCAAACGCAGCGCACGGGCAGGTAGTACAATTGCGCTGGCTTATATTGATTTAGATCACTTTAAACCGATTAATGATAGCTTCGGCCACCATGTTGGCGACGGTGTACTGATGTTTGTTGCACAACGCTTAAACGCAGCCGTACGTGTTTGTGATTCTGTAGCACGCATTGGCGGCGATGAGTTTGTTGCCTTAATCGAAGAGATTAAATCCGACGAAGATATTATTCCAATCGTAGAGCGTATTGTTAAATCGATTAAAGAGCCATTTTTAGTGGATGGCCAACAAATTGATATTTCATGCTCGGTAGGTATTGCGGTTTATCCGCGTGATGGCGATATAGAAAAGCTGATGATTTGTGCCGATGCCGCCATGTATAAAGCTAAAGAAAACGGCAAAAATCAGTTTAAATTCTTTGATTCCGAAATTGAATCAGCCTCTGATCAAATGCTAGAAATGCAGCGCGACTTGCAGTCTGCGATTAAAAACAATGAGTTCAGCTTGGTTTTTCAACCCAAAATCAATTGCAAACAGCAATCACCTGTAGGCGCTGAGGCCTTAATTCGTTGGAATCACCCAACCAAAGGCGTCATTCTGCCGATTACTTTTATTCCGGCGGCAGAACGTTTTGGCTTGATCAATCAAATCAACGATTGGGTTGTTGAGGAGGGTTGCCGTGCCATTCGCCGCGCGTTCAATGATGGTGTTGATTTAAAAGTATCGATTAATTTAGCGCGCCAGCAATTTAGAAACCCACACTTGGTTGATGAAATATTGCTGTTGCGTAAGCGTTATAAAATTCCTGCCGCTAACTTAATGTTTGAAATTAAAGAAACAACCGCTATTAAAAATGAAAATCAATTTAAACACTTGCTACGTCAATTTAAAGCCGCTGAAATTAAGGTAGCACTGGATGACTTTGGTTCGCATCAATTTAGCTTAAGCTACCTGCAACACTTAAATATTGATGAAATTAAACTAGACAAGGTATTTATTGGGCAAATTAACGAAAACAAAGCTTCGCGCGCCTTGGTCGATGCGGTAATTCGCTTGGCACACGCACTAGATTTAAATGTAGTGGCAGAAGGCGTAGAAACAGAAGCGCAACGCGAGGCGTTAGCTGATTTAGGTTGCGATGAAATGCAAGGCTATTTATTTTCAAAACCGCTATCAGAAGAGAAACTATTAAAGTTATTTAAACAGCTATCCATTAATTCTGAATCCACAGGTCAGTTTTTAGTGTCCGATTATCAGTCAGAAGCGGCATAATCCCGACAACAGCCGCTTGTAAGTGATAAAATAAGGCTTCAATTAATGAAGCCTTAAGCACCAACTCACATGAAACTTTACGGCATTCCAAACTGCAATACCGTTAAAAAAGCCCGCGATTGGTTAGCCGCGCGTCAAATCCCTGTTGAATTTCACGATTTTAAAAAACAAGGCATTGCCACTGCCGAGTTATCAAATTGGCTTAGCCAAACTCCACATGACAAACTGATTAATCGCGCAGGCTTAACTTGGCGCGGCCTAGACGAAGACACCAAAAATAGCATCACAAACGATGCCGCCGCCATTGCACTAATGCAAGCCAAAACCTCTGTGATTAAACGCCCCGTGCTGGTTAAAGACGGTACCGTTTTATGTGTGGGCTTTGATGAAGCACGTTATGCCGAAATTTTTAAATCTTAAAGCAGGTATTAAGCCATGAATAGCCAATCCCCTACCCTTGAACTTGCGATTAATTTACTTAAACGCCGCTCAAACACGCCAGAAGATGCTGGCTGCCAAGAGGCCATGATTGCGCGCCTTGAGCCACTAGGCTTTAAAATCGAACGCATGCGCTTTGGTGATGTAGATAATTTTTATGCACGTCGCGGCACAGCATCGCCATTATTAGTATTTGCAGGTCATACCGATGTGGTACCGACTGGCCCGCTGGATAAATGGCACACACCGCCGTTTGAGCCTACCATTTTTGACGGCATGCTATACGCCCGCGGCGCGGCGGATATGAAAACCTCACTAGCCGCATTTGTGACCAGCATTGAAGAGTTTGTGCGTGACAATCCAGACCACACAGGCTCAATCGGCTTACTGATTACCTCTGATGAAGAAGGTATTGCCGTCAACGGCACGGTTAAAGTGGTAGAAGCATTAAAAAACCGTAATGAGCTGATTGATTATTGCATTGTTGGCGAACCAACCAGCAATAAAGTCGTTGGCGATATGATTAAAAACGGTAGACGCGGCTCGCTATCTGGCAAGCTGACGGTTAAAGGCTTGCAAGGCCATATTGCGTATCCGCATCTGGTCAAAAACCCTATCCATATGGCCGCCCCTGCAATTAAAGATATGGTAGAAACAGTATGGGATAAGGGTAATGAATATTTTCCGCCGACCTCTTGGCAAATCAGCAATATGAATGGCGGCACAGGTGCCAACAATGTTGTACCTGGTGAAGTGGAAATTTTATTTAACTTTAGATTTTGCCCAGAATTAAATGGCTCTGGTAGCACTGAGGCAAACTTAAAACAGCGCGTGCACAGTATTTTAGACGGGCATCAATTAGATTACGACTTGGAATGGGAATATAGCCCGCCTTACATTACGCCGCGCGGTAACTTGGTTGAGGCGATTTCTGAAGCGATTGTTGAAAGCTATGGCGTTTCACCCGAATTATCCACCACTGGCGGCACTAGCGATGGCCGCTTTATTGCTGACATTTGTAAGCAAGTGATTGAATTTGGCCCACTGAATAAAACCATTCATAAATTGAATGAATGTGTAGGCGTGGCTGACATTGAGCCATTAAAACAAACTTACAAGCTAACGCTTGAAAAATTAATCAAATAGAAACAATTAACATGACGCATTTCCCTAGACTTTCAGAAGAATTATTTACCATTCGTGACTGGCTACGTTTTACCGTTAGCCAATTTGAAGAAGCCGAAGTTTTCTTTGGTCATGGTACTGACAATAGCTATGATGAAGCAGTATGGCTAATAATGAGCGCGCTGCATTTGCCGCACGAAACGCTTAATAATTTTTTAGATGCCGTCATTACCGAACAGGAGCGTAAACATTTAGCTCATTTGATTGAACAACGCATCACCAAACGCACGCCAACCGCTTATCTAGTGCGTGAAGCTTGGCTACGTGGTTTTAAATTTTATGTGGATGAGCGCGTGATTGTGCCGCGCAGTTTTATTGCCGAATTGTTAGACTTTAATGAAGAAGGCGAGCACGGCTTGCAGCCATGGATTGAGCATCCTGAGCTGATTAACTCTGCTGCTGATATTTGTACGGGCAGCGGCTGCTTAGGTATTTTGCTGGCCAATGCTTTCCCAGATGCGGCGATTGATGTAATAGACATTTCACCAGATGCGATTGCGGTAGCCAATATCAATATCACTAATTACGGCTTACAAGAACAAATTTCTGCGATTGAATCGGATATGTTTACCGCTTTGGCAGGTAAAACTTACGATTTAATTATCAGCAACCCACCGTATGTGGATGCGCCTAGCATGGCCAAATTACCAACGGAATACCGCAATGAGCCACAATTGGCTTTAGGTAGCGGTGCAGATGGATTGGATCATACCCATACGATTTTGCGCGAAGCGGCAAATTATTTAAATGATGATGGCATATTGATTGTGGAAATTGGACACAATCGCGATGCCTTGCTGGATGCTTACCCTGAGTTGGAATTTACTTGGTTAACGGTTGAATCAGGTAATCAATATGTGTTTTTGCTCACTAAAGAGCAGTTACTTCAGACGGCTAATTAGCAAGCTGCTGACCAATTAAGCCTATCGCTTTTTAGTCGTCGCTGCAGGCAAATCGCTAGTTTGACGCACGCGTCTGTTAGCCGTTTTTCTTGGCGCTGGCTTTTTAACTTCTGTTTTAGCCACACGTCCGCGATACACTGGCTTGCCATCTTCACCCATTTCGCGCACTGGTCTATCCAACGCACTCATTCTTTGTTTGCGCACTTTTGGCACAAATACGGCAGTGGCTTTGTCTTTTTCGCGCTGGCTTAATTGTCTTAAGGGTGCTTTGGGCACTTCTAAACCAGCCCACTCTAACAATTCCACTACGGTTTTTTGTTCAAGCTTTAACATGGTGCCGCGTTTTACCCTAGGCGGTAAATTCACAGGGCCAAAGCGCACACGCATCAAGCGGCTTACTGGTAATTGAAACGCTTCAAATAAACGGCGTACTTCACGGTTACGGCCTTCACGGATAATCACTTGATACCAATGATTAGCGCCTTCACCGCCTTGCGCCGAAATGCTATCAAAACTGGCAGGGCCATCTTCTAGCTCAATGCCTTGCGTCAGCATGGTCATCTGCTCATCCGTCAGTTCACCAAAAATACGTACCGCATATTCACGCTCTACTTCATAACGTGGGTGCATAAAGCGGTTGGCTAATTCGCCTGAATTGGTGAATATCAATAAGCCGCTGGTATTCATATCCAGACGGCCGATTGCAATCCATTTGCCTTGTTTAATTTTTGGCAGCTTGTCAAAAACCGTTGCGCGGCCTTCTGGGTCGTCCTGACTAACGATTTCGCCCTCTGGCTTATGATAAATAAGCACTTGCGGCAATTCAGCCTCAAACGACAAGCGTACTGGACGACTATCAATGCGCACAATGTCGTACTGGGTAACGCCTGCGCCCACTTTGGCGACTTCACCATTGATGGTGACACGGCCGCTGGCAATCAGCTCTTCCATATCGCGACGTGAGCCCATGCCTTGCATTGCCAACAATTTATGCAGGCGCTGCGTGGGTTCTGGTGCTGCGTTTTCATCTACATCCAACTTGGTAAAGTTGGTTTTTGGACGGCGAATAGGGGCTTGTGGATCGCGTTGTTGCTTGAAAGGACGTGCCATGATGAGCTTACTTTTATTTGCTAAGCCATGATTTTACAGCAGTTATTGCTAAATCCTGCATAAATAAATATCTTAGAAATAGTTATCAGCTAGTTTTCTAATGGAATTTCGCTTTGAGCAAAATCTTCAAATGGCGGCAGCTCGCTTAAACTGCGCAAATTTAGGTCATCCAGAAAGTGTTTGGTTGTTGCATACAGCGATGGTCTACCTGGCACTTCGCGCTGCCCGACCACATCAATCCAATCACGCTCTTGCAATTGGCGCATCACATTCGGGTTAACCGCTACGCCACGAATTTGCTCAATATCACCGCGCGTTACGGGTTGGCGGTAAGCAATTATCGCCAAAGTCTCCATGACGGCGCGCGAATATTTAGGCTGTTTTTCTGGGCTTAAACGCGCGATAAATTCGCTAAATTGTGGCTTGGCTTGAAAGCGATAGCCTGTAGCCACTTGCACCAATTCCAGCGTTTTGGCGGTGTTTTCCTGAGCCCAATCTTGCTTCAATTCGTCTAGCAACATGCGCAAAGTAGTACGCTCCATGCGCCCAGCAAATAGTTTTAGCAAATCATCCAAGCTTAAGGGCTGGCCAGCCGTTAATAATGCCGCCTCAAGAATCTGCTTAAATTCAATGATATTTTCAGGCTCTTTCACAATCACTCACTGGTATTTGCTTGTAAATAAATCGGTGAAAACGCTTGCTGTTGTGTGATACGAATCAGGCCTTCTTTTGCCAGTTCTAAAATCGCCAAAAAATGCACCACCAATTTGGGTAAGCCTTCAGTCACCACATCAAATAAGGCCGAAAACTCCACCATGCCATCGGCTTTTAAACGGCGCAAGATTAGGCTCATATGCTCACGCACCGATAATTCTGCTTTGCCGATTTTGTGATGTGTAGTCAATTTGGCGCGCTTAAGCACATTGCGCCAGGCTTCTACCAACTCATCTAAACTGACGTCTATCGGCTTAACTTCTGCAATATGCTGATAATAAGCGGCGGCTACCTGAATTTCTGCGCCTACTTGTGGCATCGCATCTAAGCGTTGGGCGGCTAATTTTATCGCTTCATATTCCATTAAGCGGCGCACCAGTTCTGCACGCGGGTCGTCTTCCTCTGCTACTTCTACTGGTTTAGGTAACAGCATGCGCGATTTAATCTCAATTAGCATGGCCGACATCAGTAAATAATCGGCTGCCAATTCCAGCTTGATTACTTTCATCTTTTCAACATATTCCATATATTGCGCGGTCAATTGCGCCATGGGAATATCCAAAATATCCAGATTATGCTTGCGAATCAGGTATAGCAGTAAATCCAGCGGGCCTTCAAACGCTTCTAAATAAACTTCAAGCGCATCTGGCGGAATATACAAATCTTGCGGCAATTCAGATAAGGTTTCACCGTGAACGCGTATACCTAATGTGAGTTGTGTTTGCATTGGCCTTTTAATGCCCGACAGATTTTGAGAACAGATTAATCACAATAACACCTGCAATAATCAAACCCATGCCAATCATAGAGGGCAAATCTAATGTCTGTTTGTAAACTAGCCAGCCGATTATGGAAACCAACACAATGCCCATGCCAGACCAAATGGCGTACATAATACCCACAGGCAATACTCGCATGCTAATGGCCATAAAGTAGAACGCCGTACCGTAGCCCACTACTACAATAATGGACGGTACAAGCTGCGTAAACTCGTTAGAAGCTTTTAGTGCAGTTGTGGCAATAACCTCTGCAAAAATCGCGATTGCTAATGCTAACCAGTGATTCATCTCGTTCCTTTTATTATTACGAGTAGTTCAAACCCATCGCATCACGCACATCCCGCATGGTTTCTCTTGCTAATTTACGCGCTTTTTCACAGCCTTCTGCTACGATATTTTTAACCAAGGTAGGGTCCTCGGCGTATTGTGCCGCGCGTTCTTGAATCGGTTGCAGTTCTTTTAGCACGCCTTCAATCACAGGCCCTTTGCATTCAATACAGCCTATTGAAGCGGTTTTGCAGCCGTTTTGTACCCAATCTTGAGTCGATTTATCTGAATAGATTTCGTGCAATTGCCACACAGGGCATTTGGCAGGGTCACCTGGATCGGTGCGGCGAATACGCGCAGGATCAGTAGGCATGGTTTTGATTTTTTTGGCGATTGCGTCTTTGTCTTCACGCAAAGAAATAGTGTTGTTGTACGATTTAGACATTTTCTGACCATCTAAACCTGGCATTTTTGAGGCTGGCGTCAGCTTGTAATCTGGCTCTAGCAGAATCATTTTGCCGCCGCCTTCAAGGTAACCCAGCAAACGTTCTTTATCGCCCATGCTCATGCCTTGTTGCTCTTCAATCAGTGCGCGCGCGGACTCTAGAGCTTCTTCATCACCCGCTTGTTGATAGGCACTGCGCATTTCTTCATACAAGGAGCCTTTTTTGCTGCCTAATTTTTTAATGGCGGCTTTGGCTTTTTCTTCAAACCCAGTCTCTTTGCCATAAATATGATTAAAGCGGCGTGCGATTTCGCGGGTGAATTCAATGTGCGGAATTTGGTCTTCACCTACTGGCACTTGAGTAGCTTTATAAATCAGAATATCGGCACTTTGCAATAAGGGATAACCTAAAAAGCCGTAAGTGGATAAATCTTTGCTGGCTAATTTTTCTTGCTGGTCTTTATAAGTAGGTACGCGTTCTAACCAACTAAGCGGCGTAATCATGCTTAATAAAGTATGCAATTCAGCATGTTCTGGCACGCGCGATTGAATAAAAATAGTCGCATTGGCAGGGTCTACGCCTGCTGCCAGCCAATCGATGACCATTTCCCAGACAGACTCTTCAATGATTTCTGGCGTATCGTAATGGGTGGTTAGCGCATGCCAATCGGCCACAAAAAACAAGCATTCATGCTCATGTTGCAGCTTAATCCAATTTTTAAGCACGCCATTGTAATGGCCTAAATGCAAGTTGCCTGTTGGGCGCATGCCCGATAAAACGCGTTCTAACGCCATATTTAACCTTGTATATTGCTGATATTATTAAAATTAGAAAAACACTGCTGAAATGGTACGCAAAGTAATCATTACAAACGGCCACATAATTTTATCAAGAATATGTGTGACCAATAAAATAATTAAAATAATAAAGCCATAGCGCTCAATTTGCGCATATTTAATCGCTAAATTGTTGGGCAGCAAACTCACCGCAATGCGACCGCCATCTAAAGGTGGCAGTGGCAATAAATTCAGCACCATTAAAATAGTGTTGGTTAATATGCCCGCCGCGCCCATCAAGGCAAATGGCAGCGCCGCGTATTCTGGCAAAAAGTGTGCAAACTGCATAGCAATTGCCCACAAAATTGCCATCACCAAATTGGCGCCCGGCCCTGCGGCGGCTACCCACAACATATCGCGCTTGGGGTGTCGCAAATTCATAAAATTAACAGGCACTGGCTTGGCCCAGCCGAAAAAGATACCGCCAACCAGCATGGTAATACTGGGCACAATCACAGTACCAACCAAATCGATATGGCGGATGGGATTAAGCGAAATTCGACCTAAATTGTGCGCGGTCATATCGCCATAATGGCGTGCGGCATAGCCATGCGCGGCTTCGTGCACGGTAATAGCAAGCACCATGGGGATGGCCGTTACCGCGATACGTTGAATAGTGGTGAGCGATTGCAGCGCGTTTAAAAGACTAAAAAAATCCATATTATTTTCTTTTTATAAATTTACATCAAAGACCAAATGGCGACGCATCTGCCACACCTTGACGTATCAAAGTAGGCTCAGTCGTCGTTAAATCAATAACCGTAGTCAAGCCAGCAAAACGAATCGGCGAATCAATCACCAAATCCACTTGGCTTTCTAATCTATCGCGAATCTCCCATGCTTCATTTAAAGGCGCGTCATCATTGGGCAATTGCAAAGTCATGCTTAACATCGGCTCGCCCAATTCATCTAGCAAAGCTTGCACCACTAAATGATCGGGTACACGTATGCCCACTGCGCTGCGTTTAGGATGCTGCAAACGGCGAGGCACTTCACGCGTTGCCTTTAGCACAAATGTATAGGCCGCAGGCGTATTGGCTTTTAGCAATCTAAACTGACTATTATCTACCTGCGCATACACGCTTAACTCGCTTAAATTGCGGCAAATTAAAGTAAATAAATGGTCATCAGCCAAGCCGCGAATTTGGCGAATTCTGTCCTGTGCATCCTTAAACCCCATCATACAACCCAATGCATAACTAGAATCAGTTGGGTAGGCAATCACACCACCTTGGCGTAGTATTTCTACTGAGTGTTTAATCAGTCTTGGTTGTGGATTATATCCATGAATGATGAAATATTGTGACATGAGTTAGCCTTTATCTGGACCAATTATAACCGCACTTGGGTACATACAAACCTTTAGCGCACCATGGAATATATATTGCTGCAGTGCTTAATGCTGGGCGAAACCTAGCCGTCATCGAAAAGGACTGAACATCATGCCTAGACAAAAACAACAAATAACTGATTCAGTGATTCAAAGTGAACTAGAAGCTGAAATCACGCAAGCACTTTATGCAAGCGGCACCAAATCACTGCTTATTTCAATCGCCGTGGCTTTGCTGCTTGTGTATATCCAATCAAGCGTCATTACCAAAAGCGGCATCATGACATGGCTAAGCATATTCATGGCGGTCTATTTAGCGCGCTACTGTGTTGTGCTTGCGCATCAATGTCATATCGCAAAAAATATCTCGGCCAACCAGTGGTTACAGATTTTTCGCATATCTACCGCAATTTGTGGCGCAGCTTGGGGCTTGGCTGGCATTCTATTATTTCCCATTCACAGCATTGCCTATCAGGCTTTCTTAATGGCGACTTTAATGGGAGTTTGTGGCGGTGCAATTATTGTCTATTCTGTCGAAAAACTAACATCCATTTACTTTAGCGGCGCGTTGATGTTGATTGCTCTGCCTAGCTTTTTAACCAATGAAAACACTATCTCTTTTTCGATGGCAATTATGCTCATCCTTTTTTGTGTGTATACAACCACAGCAGGTTTAAGTAATGGAAAATTAGTAAGAGAAAGTATTACTCATAAAATCAAATCAAGGTTAGCACAAATAGATATTGACGAGCTTTCACAGCGCCAAAAATTACATATCGAGAATACGCCACTAGGCGTAATTGAATGGAGTGCCGATTTTAAAGTGCGCTCTTGGAATGCGGCGGCAGAGTTGATTTTTGGTTATTCAGCAAACGAGGCTGTAGGTCAGCATGGACTATTTCTAGTCAAACCCACTTTACATGCAGAAATGAGCGTTCTAGTTGATAACCTCCTGAAAAATGTTGGCTATCATCACTCGGAAAATGAAAACATTCGCAAAGATGGAAAAACCATTTACTGCGCTTGGTTTAACACGCCAATTATTAACAACAACAAAGTCGTTGGATTTGCCTCGTTGGTAGAAGATAAAACAGCCGAAAAAGAAGCGCATGATGAAATTCAGCGCCTTGCTTATTTTGATACGCTCACCAACCTACCAAATAGGCGTTTATTACAAGACAGACTGATTCAAGCGCAAGAGTTTTCCGCACGTCACAAATCTTATGCCTGTGCCATGTATGTAGATTTAGATAACTTTAAAGCTTTAAACGATAGTAAAGGACACAGCACTGGCGATATTCTTTTACGAAAAGTAGCCAAACGCTTGCAAAAGCTTGTTCGCAACGTTGATACAGTGGCACGAATTGGTGGCGACGAGTTTGTATTAATATTCAGCCAGCTAGGGAAAACGCTAGAAGAAGCCGAGCTGGTCAGCAAAGAAATTGCTGAAAAATTGATTGCTGAAATTAACAAGCCTTTTATGTTGCACGGTAACCACCACCATTGCACTTCAAGTTTGGGTATTTGCCTATTTTTAGGCAAATCAATGAACAACAGTGAAATACTCAAACGAGCCGATACAGCCATGTATGAAGTGAAATACTCAGGTCGAAATCACTTTAAAGTGTTTGATGAAGCGTCGCAACCGATGCATGAAATGCGCGCCAACTTAAAGAACGATGTTCAGCATGCCTTATCTGATAAGCAGCTTGAACTTTACTACCAAGTACAGGTGGATGCGGCTGGCCTGCCCATCGGAGCAGAGTGTTTGTTGCGCTGGCACCATCCACAATACGGCACGATTCCGCCCGCGCAATTTATTCCACTTGTAGAAGAATCTGGTCAAATACTGCCTATTGGCAGTTGGGTGATACAGCACGCATGTAAGCAGCTAAAAGCGTGGGAAAGCTCAGCAACCACCAATAAGCTGGCGCTTTCAGTAAACATCAGCGCCATACAACTGGCACAAGTTAGCTTTGTTCCTAAGGTCAAGCAGATAATCACAGAAGTTGGCTGCCAAGCCAACCTGCTCACATTAGAGCTAACCGAAAGCACTATTTTACAAAATATTGAAGAAACAATTACCAAAATGCATGCCCTTAAAGCGCTTGGCATCACCATTTCTATGGATGATTTTGGTGTGGGCTACTCCTCATTTTCGGCGCTAAAAAGGTTGCCGATTGATGAGCTTAAAATTGACAGAAGCTTTATTCAGGACGATTTAGAAAACATGACCAGCGCAACCATTGTGAAAAGCATCATCGATTTAGGAAAAAATATTGGCCTGAAAGTGGTTGCAGAAGGAGTGGAGAATCAAGATCAACTGCACTTTCTGCGCAGCTGTTATTGCAAAACCTATCAAGGCTTCCTTTTTGGCAAGCCAGATAGCATTGATGATTTTGAACGTAGCCTAGAGCAATACCCAATCAGCATTAAACAGCTCCGGCGACATAAACCAAGCGCTAATTAAGCGCCAATGCTTCTGGCCAATCGGCCCAAACAGGGTCGCAGCCAGCAGGCAAATCAGGCGCACAACCCATTGCCATATAAGATAAGCCAGGGCCATGATAATCAGAACCCAGCGAAGCCTTTAGGCTAAAACGATGCGCGATTTTGGCAAACTGTTGATATTGGGGCGGGTTATGGCTACCTGTCACCACTTCAATCGCGGCGCCGCCATAACTTCTAAATTCGTGCATCAGCAACATCATGTTTATGGTGCCCAAATCGTAACGTCCCGGGTGCGCAATCACCGCTTGGCCGCCTGCATTGGTAATCAAACTCACCGCCGATTCTAAATCCATCCATTTGTGGTCCACAAATCCGGGCTTACCTTTAACTAAAAACTTTTTAAAGACCGACTTAACGTCTTTAGCATGGCCACTTTTAACCAAAAACTGGGCAAAATGGCTGCGCGTTAAAATACTTTGCTTGGCGATTTCTTTTGCACCTTCATAGGCGCCTGCAATACCTGCTTTGGCTAAACCTTCTGCCATTTGCACCGCGCGTTCATCGCGGCCAATACGCACACCTGCCAAAGCATTTTTCAACGCGTCATTTTCGGCATCAAACTTTAAGCCCACAATATGTAAAGTACGTTTTTTCCAAGTCACCGAAATTTCAACGCCATTTACAAATTGAATACCATGCTCAAGCGCCGCGTTACGCGCGATATGCAAGCCAGTAATATCGTCATGGTCAGTTAATGCCATCACTTTAATGCCACTTTTTGCCGCCAGTGCAACAATATCTTGCGGTGCTAGCAGGCCATCAGAAATGGTAGAGTGGCAATGTAAGTCTATCTGTGCAGCCATAAATATTTTTCGGTCATCGAATGTTTTGCAAACAAGTGTAAATCATAGCAAAATACAACCTTTACAGATAGTTAAGCTTTTATTAAGCTCACCCACTCCTAAGGCGCGCATGAAATTTCTTTTTGATTTACTTCCAGTCATTTTATTTTTTGTGGGCTTTAAGCTTTACGGTATTTTTGCCGCCACCGCCATCGCCATTGCCGCCACCATTGCCATGATAATTTACGCCAAAATTCGCCATGGCGTGGTTGAAAAAATGTTATTAATCAATGGTGCGATTATTGGTGTGCTGGGCGGCGTTACTCTTTTACTGCACGATAAAACCTATATTATGTGGAAGCCAACTGTTCTTTATTGGTTATTGGCGGTTGTTTTATTAGTTGCCAATTTATTTTTCAAGAAAAACTTTATTCAACAAATGATGGGCAAAATGTTAAATGCCCCCAAACCCATTTGGGACAAGCTCAATTTGGCTTGGGTGGTGTTTTTAGTGATTTTAGGCTTTGTAAATTTATATGTTGCGTTTAACTATTCTGAAAATGCTTGGGTAAACTTCAAACTATTTGGCGTCACTAGCATTATGTTTATTTTCATCATCGCGCAAACCTTGCTGCTGAAACAATATTTGATTGAGCCAGCTGACGATAACAAAGAGAGCAAATAATGCTATACGCAATTATTGCCGAAGATAGCCCAAACAGCTTAGATAAACGACTAGCCAATCGCCCCGCGCATCTAGCCAGATTAACCGAACTGCAAAATCAAGGTAGATTAGTATTAGCAGGCCCAATGCCAGCCATTGATAGTGTTGACCCAGGCCCTGCTGGCTTTACTGGTAGCTTAATTGTGGCCGAGTTTAGCGATTTAGAATCGGCAAAAAATTGGGCTAATGCAGACCCGTTTGTAGGCGCTGGCGTATACATGAACGTTACGGTTAAACCATTTAGAAAAACGCTACCTTAAATAAGGTATTTTACTCAACACTAGTTAGCTTTATTATTTAGTCCTTTTAAGCACTTAAAACCAATGAATTTAACTGAAACCATTAAAGCCAGACTAGCGGTATTGAATCCGATTAGCTTAACTCTTCAAGATGATAGCGCCTTGCACGCTGGTCATGCGGGCAACGGCGGTGGCGGGCATTTCAGCCTTACTATCGTTAGTTCGCAATTTTCGCAAAAATCGCCGATAATGCGACATCGTTTAATTTATCAAGCACTTACTGACTTAATGCCGCAACAAATTCATGCTATAAGCATACTTGCAATTTCGCCAGATGACCCCAAATCAACTTATTAGTACTCTAATAACTCTAAAATATTCCATTTAAAACTAAGGATTTTTATGAAAATCACCCAAATTTTTATTGCAATTGCAGCACTGACAACTCTTTCTATTGCGCCAGCTGTATATGCTGCTGACTCAGCCGCTACCGTTAATGGCAAACCCATTAAACAGGCTTGGGTAGATTACATTATGAAAGATGCACAAGCGCGCGGCCAAAAACCATCTGATGGCATGAAAAACGCCATCATCAACGAATTAGTTGGTTCAGAATTAGCCTACCAAGAAGCCCAGAAACAAGGTATAGATAAATTGCCTGACTTTAAAATCAATGAAGAACTTTCACAACGCAAATTATTAGTGAATATTTTCTTGGCTGATTTTATGAAAAAAAATCCAGTGACTGAAGCTGACACTAAAGCCGCATATGAGCAATACAAAAAAGAGCTAGGCGATAAAGAATATAACGCACGTCATATCTTGGTTAAAACCGAGGCTGAAGCTAACGATATCTTAGCGCAAATTAAAAAAGGTAGCGATTTTGCCAAGTTAGCCAAAGAAAAATCAATGGACCCTGGCTCTAAAGAAAAAGGCGGCGACTTAGGCTGGTTCTCACCTGCTGGCATGGTAAAACCATTTAGCGAAGCTGTGACCACTCTTAAAAAGGGCGAGGTAACTCCTGCACCAGTGCAAACACAATTTGGCTGGCATGTCATCAAAATGGTTGATACGCGTGCAACGCAAGTGCCAACTTACGATAAAGTAAAAGAAAGCCTAGAGCGCACTTTACAACAACGTAAGCTTGAAAAAATGATGTTAGATTTAAAAGCAAAAGCCAAAATTGAAGTAACTGGCGCAGCTAAATAATCTGGATAGCTAAGTTGAAAGCCTCTTAAAACAGCAATCAATATTTGCCGTTTCATCCCAAAAAAGCCTGCATCAGCAGGCTTTTTTATTGCCTAATCATAGTGAAATCTAAAAAAATATGTCACAATCAAGAACTATTATCATTTAGATTAAACTAATCTGAAACTCAATTAGGAATACCCATGTTTGAAACCTTAATGATCACTTTTAGAGAAGGCTTAGAAGCCTTCTTAATTATTGCTATTGCAATCGCCTATTTAACCAAAACAGGCGGTCAAAAATTAATCCCTTCTGTGCGCAACGCCTGCTATGTGGCCGTTTTAGGCTGTGTAATTTTAGGCATTGTGCTGGCTCGTATTGGTGGTTTAACGCCATTTTGGGAAGGTACATTAGCATTAACAGCGGCCATATTAGTGATTAGCTGCACCGTCCATATGCTTAAAATGGGCAAGCACATGAAGCGTGAAATCACAGGTGCTATCGATAAAGCAGTCGCCAACCCAGGCAGTGGCGCAAAAGTGGCTATATTTGCTTTTGTATTGCTCATGATTGGTCGCGAAGGCTTAGAAGCTGCCACAATGATTGCATCACTTGCACAAACGAATGACAGCTCACACTTAGTTATTGGCGGAATTCTAGGCTTATTAGTGGCTGCCAGCGTGGCCTGGGCATGGAGCAGATACGGCCACCGCATAAACTTAGGCTTATTTTTTCAAGTGACTGCTGTATTTATGGTTTTATTTTCGATTCAGTTACTGATTTACGCTTTTCATGAATACACAGAATCAGTCGAATTTTATAATTTAGGCATTATTGATAACGCTTACTGGCATGCCGCCACTGAAGACTGGGGCCCTGAAGGTCGCATCGGCGCTTGGATTTCTTACAGCTTGGTCTTAGTACCATTGGCGTTTTTAATCTACAGCTTTGCAACCAGCAAAAACCCGCCTAAATTAGCAAACAATAATTAATTGGCAGGTGCATTTTTAGCTTGCCTAAAAATGCACCTCTTTCATCAAGTTTGCGCGGCACTGCAAACACGCCTTGAGTAATAAGCGCTAAGATTTAAAGTATTTAATCAGAATAGCCATTGCGCTTTCTGTTAAAATACCGCTAATTTTTTAACTTTTTCAGTTGCTTATCGCCCATGTCTTCTGGTTCAATTTCTAGCACTTCTTTTCTACCACTTCGTGGCAGCCCTGCTTTATCCCTATTCCGCCTTGATAAGCTGTACGCTTCTTTAAAGCAATCTGCTCCTAGCATCACCCATATTTATGCTGAATTTACGCATTTTGCATTTAGCGATGCAGCGCTTAGCGATGCGCAACAGCAAACGCTTAAACAAATTCTAACTTATGGGCCGCAGGCGCAATTAGAAGAGCCTACTGGGCAGTTATTTTTAGTAGTGCCGCGCATTGGTACGATTTCACCTTGGGCTTCTCGCGCAACTGATATCGCCAACAACTGTGGATTAGAAAACGTGTTGCGCATTGAGCGCGGCATTGCTTTTTACATTAGCACTGCTGATAACAAGCCTTTAAGCGATGCTGAAAAAATGGCTTTTAGAGCAGCGATTCATGACCGCATGACAGAAACAGTATTAAGCAATCTAAATGACGCCCAGCAATTATTTCATAGCGCAGAACCTAAGCCATTCAATATAGTGGATATTCTGCAAGGCGGCGCGGCGGCGTTAAATAAGGCCAACAACGAAATGGGCTTGGCGCTTTCATCGGATGAAGTGGATTATTTGGTTGAAAACTTTAGCAAAATAGGCCGCAACCCCACCGATGTTGAGTTAATGATGTTTGCCCAAGCCAACTCAGAACACTGCCGCCACAAGATATTTAATGCGGATTGGGTAATTGATGGTGAAGAGCAGGACATCAGCCTATTTGGCATGATTCGCAATACTCATAAATTGAATCCTGGGCATACTGTTGTTGCGTATTCAGACAATTCTTCTATTGTTGCGGGTCAAAAAACCCAGCGTTTTTACCCGAATGAAAATGGTGAATACCGTTTTAATGAGGATGAAATGCACTACTTGATGAAAGTAGAAACGCATAATCACCCCACCGCGATTTCACCTTTTGCAGGTGCCGCCACTGGCGCAGGCGGTGAAATTCGCGATGAAGGCGCAACAGGAATTGGTTCAAAACCAAAAGCAGGCTTGACTGGTTTTTCGGTATCTAATTTAAATATTCCTGCTTTCACACAACCGTGGGAAAAGGCATATGGTAAACCAGGCCGTATCGCCACGCCGTTACAAATCATGATAGATGGTCCGCTTGGTGGCGCCGCTTATAACAATGAATTTGGTCGCCCTAATATTGCAGGCTATTTCCGCACTTTTGAGTTAGAGTCGTTGGATTCTGAGGGCAAAACCGAAGTACGTGGCTACCATAAGCCGATTATGCTGGCTGGTGGCGTGGGTAATATATCAGCGGATCACTCCCACAAAAATG
>JAZKDM010000031.1:29198-46665 GCA_040387535.1 Pseudomonadota bacterium
ATTATGCTGGCTGGTGGCGTGGGTAATATATCAGCGGATCACTCCCACAAAAATGCGATTCATGCAGGTGCGGCATTGATTCAACTAGGTGGCCCAGCCATGTTAATCGGCTTAGGCGGCGGCGCGGCATCTAGCATGGATACTGGTAGCAATACCGAAAACTTGGACTTTGATTCTGTGCAGCGCGGTAACCCAGAGTTGCAACGCCGCGCGCAAGAAGTGATTGACCGCTGCTGGCAATTGGGCGACGAAAACCCGATTTTAAGCATTCACGACGTAGGTGCAGGCGGTATTTCCAACGCCTTCCCTGAGTTGGTGAATGACGCCAAAGTTGGCGCCGTTTTTCAGTTACGCGATGTGCACAATGAAGAACGCGGCATGTCACCACGCGAATTGTGGAGCAACGAATCGCAAGAGCGCTATGTAATGGCCGTTTTGCAAAAAGATTTGCCTTTATTTAAATCGCTGTGTGAGCGCGAACGCTGTCCGTTTGCGATTGTGGGCTATGCAACCGAAGAGCGTCATCTGACTGTTTCTGATAGTCATTTTGACAATAAACCTGTGGATATGGACTTATCCGTCTTATTGGGTAAGCCGCCCAAAATGACGCGCGATGTAAAAAGTGTAGCAAAAAAATTAAGCGCTTTTGATACGCAAACAATTGATTTAAAAGACGCTGTAGCCCGTGTTTTAAGGCTACCAGGTGTAGCCGATAAAACCTTTTTAATCACCATTGGCGACCGCACGGTGACTGGCTTAATTGCACGCGACCAGTTTGTGGGTCCTTGGCAAATACCAGTGAGTGATGTGGCCGTCACTTTGGCGGGCTACCAAACCAACGCTGGTGAAGCATTTGCCATTGGTGAGCGTGCGCCTATCGCATTGATTGACGCACCTGCCTCTGGCCGCATGGCGATCGGCGAAGCGATTACTAATATTGCCGCTGCTGCCATCACTGACATTGGCAATCTCAAATTATCGGCTAACTGGATGGCGCCTGCAGGCCATGTGGGTGAAGATGCGGCGCTTTTCGCCACGGTAAAAGCAGTTGGCATGGAATTATGCCCAGCACTTGGCATTAGCATCCCAGTCGGTAAAGATTCCATGAGCATGAAGACGGTGTGGGAAGATGGCGACACCAAAAAAGCCGTGACCTCGCCTATTTCATTGGTGGTAACTGCTTTTGCTAACACAACCGATGCGCGTAAAACGTTAACGCCTCAACTACGTACTGACTTGGGTGAGTCAAAATTAATTTTGATTGACTTGGGTAATGGCAAAAACCGTATGGGCGGCAGCAGCTTGGCGCAAGTGTATGGTCAATTGGGCGATACCGCACCTGATGTGGATAATCCAGCGCAATTAAAAGCATTTTTCGCAGCCATTCAGCAATTGAATGCCGAAGACAAATTACTGGCTTACCATGACCGCAGTGATGGCGGCTTATTTTCAACTTTAACTGAAATGGCTTTTGCTGGACATTGTGGCTTAAATATTGATATCGCCGATTTAAACGGCGACGCGGCAAGCATATTATTTAATGAAGAATTAGGTGCGGTGATTCAAGTACTTGCAACGGATGCCGATGCCGTTTTAACACAACTTAAAGCATCATTAAGCGCGCATTTGATTGGCGTTGTGACCAATCAAAATCAAATCAATATTACACAAAACGGCCAATCTGTTTTTGCTGATAGCCGCGTGAACTTGCACCGCATGTGGTCTGAAACCACTTACCATATGCAATCGTTACGCGATAATCCTGTGTGTGCACAGCAAGAATATGACCGCCTACTAAACGAAGCAGATAGTGGTTTGCATGCGCATTTAACCTTTGATATTAATGAGAATATTGCGGCGCCTTATATTAACAAAGGCGCGCGTCCAAAAATGGCTATTCTGCGCGAACAAGGCGTAAACGGCCAAGTGGAAATGGCAGCAGCATTTGATCGTGCAGGCTTTAGCAGCGTAGATGTGCATATGAGCGACGTGATTAGCGGCCGCGCATCACTGAAAGACTTTGCTGGCTTGGTGGCTTGCGGCGGCTTTAGTTATGGCGATGTACTGGGCGCGGGTGAAGGCTGGGCGAAATCGATTTTATTCAACAATCGAGCAAACGACGAGTTTAGTGCGTTTTTTAATCGCAGCGATTCTTTTGCGCTGGGCGTTTGTAACGGCTGCCAAATGATGAGCAATTTGCATAGCATTATTCCAGGCAGTGAACTTTGGCCGCATTTTGTTAAAAATAAATCGGAGCAATTTGAAGCACGCGTAGCTATGGTGGAAGTGTTAGAATCGCCTTCAATCTTTTTTAACGGCATGGCTGGTAGCCGCATGCCTATTGCCGTTGCACATGGTGAAGGTTTTGCGGAATTTTCTGCGACTAGTGATGTCAATGCTGTGTTAGACAAAAAGTTGGTGACGATGCGCTTTGTAGGACCTGACTTAAAAACAGGTGCGTCAACGCCAACAGAAGCATACCCGTTTAATCCTAACGGTTCGCCGCTTGGAATTACGGGTTTAACTACCCCAGATGGACGTTTTAGTATTATGATGCCACATCCTGAACGGGTATTTAGAGCGGTACAGCACTCATGGCGCCCAGATGATTGGTTAGAAGATGCGCCTTGGATGCGAATGTTCCGCAATGCAAGTAAAACCATTGCTTAAGTTGGCATTTTGCCAAGCACGCACTTTATTAAAAACGACAAGGTTGGAGAAAAATAGAATGAAATTATTAAAAGCACTTTTTACAGTTTTGGCTTTGAGTTTATCAATGCACGCCTTTGCAATGACAGATGACGAATCAGTTGAATTTAGCGATGCGGTTGGTAAAGGCGACATGAAAATTGTCAAAAGATACGTTGCAAATGACCCAAAAGTAGTCAATGAAAAGTTCTTTGCTTGGACGCCAATCCAGATGGCTGCTACAAAAGGTCAATTTGAAATGGTGAAATACTTGGTTGAAAAAGGTGCTGATAAAGACTATGTGCATCCAATCACAAAAATGACGGCATTTCACTTAGCTGCTTTTGATAACCATGCCAACATTGTTAAATACCTTGCTGAAAAAGGTGCAGACATTAACAAAAAAATGAAAGCAGACATTTCAATTGTGCGCGTGATGAAAGATGAAGGCGAACGCGGTGCTGATATGGTTAAATTATTAACATCACTTGGTGTTAAAGATGATGGTTGCCAAGAAGAAAAATGTTTTGAGTAGTGAGAGTTTGCGCAGTAACTTTAGTCACAGCGCAATCTCATTAATCTGATTAAAATAGTGTTTTTATTTGCATAACAAACACTAAATGATTAACAAAACATTCGTTTCAAAGAAGTTACTGTTAAGTGTCATCCTAATATCCTCATTTGGCTTGCCTATTTTAGGTAAAGCTAATGAGGATATTGCTTTTTCAGCGCCTAGTTTACATGTGCGAACCCTTGCTGCCTCATGCGCGGCTTGCCACGGTAGCAACGGCAACGCCTTAGCTGGCAATGCTGTACTTGCTGGCATGGATAAAAGCTATTTTATTACCCAAATGCTGGCTTTTAAAAATGGTGACAAGCCTGCCACAGTTATGCATCGTCATGCCAAGGGTTTACAGGTAGATGAAATTAACGATTTAGCCGCCTATTTTGCTGCGCAGAAAAAAGTGCCCGCTATCAGCCCTGCAACGCAACGCTTAAAGGCTAATCATGACTAAGCTAAAATCGGTTAATGCAGCAAACAATAGTCGCCGCCAATTTATTAAAACAATAGGCGCAAGTGGCTTATTGCTATCTAGCTACTCCTTATTAAGTGCTTGTGCCAGTAATACCAAAAAATCGGCCTTAGGGCGTGTTGTGGTGATTGGTGGCGGCTATGCAGGCGCCACTGCTGCTAAATATATTCGCCTATGGAGCGCAAATAGTATTGATGTAGTAGTGATTGAAAAATCCAGTCAGTTTGTGTCTTGCCCATTAAGCAATTTAGTTTTAGGCGGCAGCAAAACCATTAATGACCTTACATTTGGCTATGACTTAGCCAAAAAAAATCATGGGGTACAGTGGATTAATGATGAAGTAACCGCAATTGATGCTACCAATAAAAAGGTAAGCATGAAACGGGGCGAAATTAGTTACGACCGCTTGATTATCGCACCTGGCATTGATTTGATTTACGATTCGCTACCAAATTTGCAATCGGCTGAAGCGCAACAAGTCGTTCCACATGCATGGAAAGCAGGCTGGCAAACGGTTAATTTGCGTTCACAATTAGAAAGCATGCCTGATGGCGGCGTGTTTGTGATGAATGTACCTAAAGCGCCCTACCGCTGCCCGCCTGGCCCCTATGAGCGCGCTTGCCAAGTGGCCAGTTACTTTAAAAAACACAAGCCTAAAAGCAAAGTAATTGTGCTGGATGCCAACCCAGAAATCACCTCTAAAAAAGGTTTATTCACCAAAGTATTTAGTGAGATGTACGCGGGTATTATTGATTACAGACCCAATAATGTAGTGCTTGAAGTCGATATTAAAACAAAAACGGTGAAAACCGATTTTGAAACAGTTTCTGCCAATGTACTGAATATTATTCCGCCGCAGCGCGCAGGCAAGCCAGCGCAAATGCTGGGCTTAAACAATATTGACAAACGCTGGTGCGAAGTGGATTTTTTAAGCTATGAATCTAAGTTAGCGCCCAATATACATGTGATTGGTGATTCTGTTTCGGCCGCACTGCCAAAATCGGCGCATATGGCCACCAGCCAAGCGCGAGTTTGTGCCAGCGCCATTGTTGAGTTAATGCAGCATCGTTTGCCTGACTCAAACCCTGTTTTTGCTAATACTTGCTACAGCTTTGTGGATGACAAACAAGCCATGCATGTAGCCAATGTGTATCGTTACGATGAAACAAAAAAAATCATGGTATCTGCAGAAGGTGGTGGCGTTTCGCTCAAGCCCTCAGAATTAGAGGGTGGCTATGCCAGCGCATGGGCCACCAATATCTGGTCAGATGTGTTAACTTAAGCACCTCTACACAATAGAAACTCACAAATGCTTAGCGCTTTTTTTCATCAGCTTGGTTTATATCTTAAAATTGGCTTGTGTCAGATAGCCAGTATCGGCTGCGCTTATGGCGCGGAATCAATTGATCCGCCTAAGCAATTAGCGCTTGATTTGCCGCCAGGTTTTGAAATAAGCATCTATGCAAAATTAGCTGACAAGTATGGTCAACCGCGCATGATGGCGCTAGATAAAGAGGGCAGTTTGTATGCGGCCTTGGCTTCATCCAACCAAGTGGTGATGCTGCCAGACGCTAATAAAGATGGCATTGCTGAAACGCCTGTTGTCATTGCAAACAACTTAAATTCGCCTAATAGTTTGGTTTTTGTAAACGATGATTTACTGATTGCAAATCAAGATTCTGTTGTTAAATTAACGCAAAAAAATGGCGTATGGTCTGCGCCACAGCCGTTTATTAGCAATTTGGCTTATGGCCATCACACCGCCAAAACCATTAAACTCGGTCCAGATAATCATCTGTATATCAATATTGGTTCAAGCTGTAATGTGTGTGTGGAAGAGAATGCCACGCGCGCTACTATTCAACGCTATACAGTTGAAGGCAAGCCAGCAGGCAGCTTGGTTACTTTGGGCAGGCATGCGCCAGACCCCATTTGGGCAAAAGGTTTGCGCAACAGCCAAGGTTTTGCATGGCACCCAAAAACGGGGGCCATGTTTGCCACCAATAATGGCTCTGATATGCGGTCCAGCACCAAAAACGGCAAAGTAAACGACGAAATTCCGCCTGAACATTTGAATAAAATTGAGGCAGGTAAGCATTACGGGTGGCCTTATTGCTGGGGCGAGGTAGGCAATACTAAAAGTATGATTCAGGATCCAAATTTTGTTGGGCCTGAAAACTTTTGCCAAACAGCAACGCCACCTGCCATCACGTTTATTTCTCACTCTACTCCTATAGGCATTAGCTTTTTAGATAAAACCAATTGGCCTGCTGACTATAAAAATGATGCGATTGTGGCATTGCATGGCTCATGGAATCGGCAAAATCCTAGCGGCTACAAATTAGTGCGCGTTAAATTTAATGATGATAATCCAACTCAAGTCAGTGATTTTGCCACTGGCTGGTTAAATGACAAAAGCGTTTGGGGAAGACCAGCAGATGTTATCGTTGGCGCAGATGGCGCTTTATATGTTTCAGATGACCGTGCTGGCTACATCTACCGAATTACCTATAAACCCAATTAATATTGATAAAAACACGCATGATTAAAAATCGCTTACTACCATTACTCATTTGCTTTATTGCGAGTGCATTGTTCAACAATATGGCGCTGGCCGAAAGCGCCAAGCTGCCTGGCAATATCGCGCTGCATATTGCAAAACTGCACTACGAACACCCTGTGCGCTTACTGCATCCATATTTAGACGTATGGCATATGAAAGGCCCGCTGGCTGAAAAAGCAGCACTAAAAGCGCTTGAAAAGCGCTTTGCCAATGTGAATTTATGCGCCAGCGGTGAAAACACCAATGTGGTTTTATTGCTAGAGCCACATATGTTTTACAACGCGCAATTACGGGTTTTTCATGGTGAAATCATTGCCAGAGTATTTACTAATGCCTCCGCATCCGATTTAGAGAATCCGATTGTGAGCGTTAAAAAACAAGCGCAACAAAATGGCGAGCTTGGTATTAAACCTGAATTTTATATGGAAAAAGCCTACGCCAAAGCGATGGATAAAGTGATTAAAAAGTTGGAAGTTGATAAAACATTTTTAGCGGCCATTGACACCACGCCTAATGGCAGCGCAGCCAATTTATGTGCGGCTTTAGACGATTTACCACTGAGCAAAATTTACTACTAATTTTATTTAAACGATGTATTCACTCAAAGGCTAATTCACATGAAAAAAACATTATTCGCATTGGCTTTACTGCAAGCATTAACCGCGCATGCCAAAGAGCCAATCCCTACCAAAATTACAGGGCTAAAAACGCCAGAATCTGTTGTGCAAGCCAAAGATGGCAGCATTTATATTTCTGAAATTGTGGAGTTTGGCAAAGATGGCGATGGCCAAATTAGTAAAGTGGATAAAAAAGGCAATGTAACCGTGTTTGCCAAAGGCATGGACGACCCAAAAGGTCTAGCCATGATTGGTGACAAGTTATATGTAGCGGATAAAAATCGTGTGCTAGAAGTGAGCAAAGACGGTTCTTGGCAGGTATATGGCGCACAAATGGCTTTTCCTGGTACGCCTGTATTTTTAAATGATATTGAAGCGGACAAATTAGGTAATTTATATGTGAGCGATAGCGGCGATTTAAAGTCCGGCGGCCTAATTTATAAAATCGCCAAAGGTGGCGCACCAATTACTGTCATTGCAGATAGCAAAAACCCGGATATTTTGGCGCCAAATGGCTTGCTGTTTGAAGGCCGCAACAATCTATTATCAGTCGATTTTGAATCGGGTATTTTATATCGCGTGAATTTAAGCACAGGCGCTACCACCAAAATGGCGGAAGGCTTTGGCGGTGGTGACGGTATGGTTAAAACCAAAGCTGGCAAAATCATTATCAGTGACTGGAAAACGGGCAAGATATATGAGCTAGTAGCAGGCAAAGCACGCTTAATGAAAGAAGGCTACAAAGCCGCAGCCGACATTGCCTTAACAAACGACAGCAAATATTTAATGGTGCCCGATATGAAAGCAGGCGAATTAGATTTTGTTGAAATTAAGTAATCTTAATCAGTAAGTAATGCTAAGCAATATTGAATGTCGCAAAGCCGCGCTAGATTGGCTTTGCGAACCAGATGCCTGCATTAAAGCCGCAGGTGTGTTGGCCTTAGGCAAAAATCCATCTGTTATGGTAGAGCCTGCAACACGGCTTACCCCAATTGCAGCCATCCCTGGGCGCCCCCTTAAACCAGAATTAGTCGGCCCGCTCGCACTACCCAAACGCTCTATGCGCACCATTGATGGCCGCGCCGCATTGATTCACGCGCTGGCGCATATTGAATTTAATGCGATTAATTTAGCGCTGGACGCAATTTGGCGCTTTGCCGATATGCCAGAAAACTACTACCGCGATTGGCTGAAAGTCGCCGCTGAAGAAGCCTATCATTTCTCACTTTTAAATGCGCATTTACAATCAATAGGCTATGAATACGGTAGCTTTAGTGGCCATGATAGTTTGTGGGAAATGGTGGATAGAACCAAGGATGATGTGTTGGCGCGCATGGCTTTAGTGCCGCGCACCATGGAAGCACGTGGTTTAGACGCATCGCCGCAATTGCATAATAAATTCGTGCAGATTGGCGACTTAGAAATGGGTGAAATCTTAACGATTATTTTGCGCGATGAAATTGGCCATGTCGCGATTGGCAATCATTGGTTTAATTGGCTGTGCCAGCAACGCCAATTAGAACCGATTGCTACCTTTGAAACGCTAAGAATTCAATATGCCGCACCTAAATTGCGCCCACCCTTTAATATGGAAGCAAGGCGCCTTGCAGGTTTTAGCGAGGCTGAATTAGCCTTGTTAAGCTAGGCAGTAAACAAGGCGGCTACAGCATCTAAGCCATTAAAATTAAGCGAATAAGTTGCTTGCGCTTGCACCACTGGCTTAGCATGGTACGCCACACCAGCGGCGGCAACTGCCATCATTTTTAAATCATTAGCGCCATCACCAATCGCAAGGGTTTGATCGATTTTTAAGCCTAGGCTATCACGCAATTTCACTAACTCTTGCGCCTTGCGCTCAGCATCGACAATATCACCCACAATATTGCCCGTTAACTTGCCGTCTACAATTTCTAAAGTATTGGATACCGCATAATCCAAGCCCAGCAATTGTTGTAGATGGTTGGCAAAAAACGTAAAGCCGCCAGAAACCACCATAGTTTTAATATTGTTGGCTTTACAAGCTGCAATCCAATCTTGCGCGCCTGGGTTTAGCTTTAAGCGCTCATCAATCACACGCTGCAATGCGGCTTCTGGCAAGCCTTTTAGTAAAGCCACACGCTGCTTTAAACTTTCGGCAAAGTCTAATTCGCCCCGCATTGCCGCTTCAGTTATCGCCGAAATTTGTGGCTTAATTTGCATCATATCGGCAATTTCATCAATGCATTCTATGCTGATTAAGGTTGAATCCATATCCATCACACACAAGCCAAAATGGCTTAAACGTTGCGCATCCGGCACCAGCGCACAATCGATTTTCTGTTCAGCGCAAAACGTTTTAACCGCTTCTACATCACTTGATTGAGTAGGCAAATAATAACTAAATTCGCCCACTTGCATAAACTGTGTATTGCCACCGATTAAACGGTGAATATGGGTGAGATGCGCAACAGTAATAGCGCGGCCTTGAACAACTAAACGCATAACAACATCCAGATAACTTTAATAAGGCTAATTATATCAGTTCAATTTTCAATCCCAGAGGGTTTGCCCTAGTTTACAAAGCGTATCTCACCTATAATATTTTTTAATATTCTTAATCCGAGTTATTCGCAATGAAACCAACACCCGAAAATTTAGCATGGCTTAACTTGCCCAATATGCCCGCCCCCCTTAAAGCCTTGTTTGCAGGCTATTTATTGGTGATTGGTGTAGGTTTACTAATGGCTGGCTTGCAAATTATGCTGACGCACGGCATGGCCGATGGCAAAGTAGGCTTATCTAAAAACGATATTGTGTACAGCTATTATGGTGACCGTACGCATAGCTTATTAGAAAGCAAATTAAATGGCTCAATGAAAGCCAACGCGCCGGATGAAGTGCGCGCGGATATTATTAAGTGGGTACACAAAGGCGCGCCAAAAGACGATTGGGATGCGCATTTTAAAGGCATTTTCGCGCAGCATTGTGTGGTTTGCCACAGCGTTGTGCCCAATATTCCCAACTTTAATAATTTTGAAGAAGTGCAAAAAGTGGCCGCGACTTCTGAGGGTGCAAGCTTTACTAGCCTAACGCGTATTTCGCATATCCATTTATTTGGCATTAGCTTTATTTTCTTTTTTATTGGCTTTATTTTTAGCTTTGCGGTTGGCGTGCCTAAAAAATTAAAAATTATCGCCATTGCTTTCCCCTTTGCTTTTTTAATTGTCGATATCTTATCTTGGTGGCTAACTAAATTGGCGCCTGGCTTTGCTTTCTTAACCATAATAGGCGGCATTGGCTACAGCATCGCATCCACCTTTATGTGGGCAACCAGTATGTACCAAATGTTTATTTTATCGCGCAACGGCAAGGTATATGGCAATGCTTGGGAGCAGGATTTATAGGTATTCCTTTAAAAATACAAATAAAAACAGCTATTTAATAAATTACAAGCTTAACTTCTGAAGGGGAGTATGCTTCAAGACTTCCCATATCGTTACGCTGAAAGCACTTAATGCGAAGACTTTCCATCCTGATACAATATTCAGGGTGGAAACTTAAATATGCGGTTGAGAAAAACTCAACATTTGCTTCATTAATTGACCCACTCCACTGAATAGCTAGTTCACGTTTTTTCACCCAATATCTAATTGCATCAAGTGATGTCTGCATAAAATCTTTGCAACCAAGCGTTGCGTGCTCAACAAATACTCCGTTACGAATAAAACTAAAATATTCCGATGTATCCACTTCAAACATAGCGGCCACATATAAATGATTTTCTCTCTCTAGGTTTGTAAGCCGTACATGTTTTATAGAATCGCAAACGTCTGTAACCAAACGCACTGCATCAGACTCAGCATTAATCTCACTCTCCAGTTTTTTTCTTTCGTTACGGCTTTGATGTGGGGCAAAAATGTCTATTTGATGCCTTATTGCAGCCGCTATTGCTGACACTTTTTGAGTTACGCTAGATAAATCAGGCTGAAAGGCATATCTTTTAATAAGTAGTGCATTTAATTCATCCCATGGCTTAGCAACGTCGTTTAAAAACTTCAACTCTGCAGACATAAGATTTAACGCTAAATATATTTATATTTAAAGGAAAGTACTAAGCTTTTAAACTCGCCACATCATCCACCACCACTGCAAACAAATCCCTTACCGCAGCCAGCGCGCTATCGTGCATGGTTTGTGCATCAATCATTTTGCCTTGCGCACCAATCAAACTGCGTGTGGCGCAGGCACTGGCCACAATAGTGGGTTTAAAGCCTAAATTAAACGCACCGCGCGCGGTGGAGTTGATGCACATATGCGTCATAAAACCTGCCAACACCACGTTTTCAACTCCTAACGCTTTAAGTTGCGCTTCTAAATTGGTATGCCAAAAAGAATTGGGATAATTTTTCACAATCACCGCCTCACCATTTTTAGGCGCTACCTCTACTGAAATGGCGCCAATATCAGCCGTAATATCGTATGGCGTACCCACACCTGCATCATGCTGAATATGAATGATAGGGATTTTTAAATCGCGCGCCATATTTAATAGCTTTTGTGCTTCTAAAATAGCGGGTTCTACATTGGTTAATTGCATCACGCCACCACGGTAAGTGTTTTGGCAATCCACCATAATTAAAGCCGATTCTTTTAGGCTGGCGTGATTAAAGCCCATGCCTGTTATCTCACGCAAGGTTTCAGACGCTTGTTTCATTTTGATTTCCTTATTTAGAAATGGCTTTTTTACTAGCTTATAGCGCGCATTTGCGCGAAAATACTAGCTAAAATTAAAACCAGCAAAAATCACTTTAAAATGAATCTACACGAATATCAAGCTAAACATTTGTTGCAACGCTATGGCCTTGTTACACCCACAGGAATAGTCGTGCAATCTGAAGAAGCGGCCGCAGCAGCCACTAAAGAAATCGCCGGCAGCGCATGGGTAGTTAAAGCGCAAGTGCACGCGGGTGGTCGCGGCAAAGCAGGCGGTGTCAAGATTGTAAAATCCGCGCACGAAGCGCAAGCAGTAGCCAGCGCGCTGTTAGGTAAATCGTTAGTGACTTACCAAAATGCGCCAGATGGCCAGCCTGTGCATCAAGTATTGGTTGAGCAAACATTGCCTATCGCGCGCGAATTGTATTTATCCATGCTGGTTGATCGCACACTTGAGCGCGTGGTGATTATTGCATCCTCTGCAGGTGGTATGGATATTGAAGAAATTGCCGCCACCCAACCTGAAAAAATCTTACAAGAAGTGTGCGATCCACTAAATGGTTTGGTGGATTATCAAGCGCGTAATTTAGCCTTTGCGTTAGATTTAGTGGGGGATCAAATTGCGGCTTTTGCCAAGCTAACAAAAGGCTTGTACAAATTATTCAAAGAAAACGATTTAGCCTTGCTAGAAATTAATCCATTGGTGGTGACTACTGAGGGCAAGCTGGTTGCGCTGGATTGCAAAATGACAGTGGACGACAATGCTTTATATCGCCAAAAAAGCTTGGCAGAACTGCAAGATTGGTCACAAAGCGACGCCAAGGAAGCCGTAGCGCATCACGCAGGGCTTAACTACATCGCGCTGGCAGGCAATATTGGCTGCATGGTAAATGGCGCTGGCTTAGCAATGGCGACCATGGATTTAATCAAACTGCACGGCGGCATGCCAGCCAACTTTTTAGACGTGGGCGGTGGCGCCACGGCTGAAACCGTGACTAAAGCATTTAAGATTATCTTGGCTGATGACAATGTTAAGGCTATTTTAGTTAATATTTTTGGCGGCATTATGCGTTGCGATATTATCGCCACTGGCATTATTGCGGCGGTAAAAGAAGTCGGTATGACTATTCCGGTTGTGGTGCGTTTAGAAGGTACCAATGTAGAGTTAGGCAAACAAATGTTGCGTGAAAGTGGGCTAAATATTATTTCGGCTGAAAATCTAACCGACGCGGCTAAGCAAGCCGTGCTTTCAGTTAAAAACCAAGCAGTTAAGGTGGTAGCAAAATGGCGATTTTAGTTGATAAAAACACCAAAGTGTTATGCCAAGGTTTTACTGGTAAACAGGGCACGTTCCATTCAGAACAAGCGCTAGCGTATGGCACCAAAATGGTTGGCGGCGTAACTCCGGGTAAAGGCGGCCAGCTACACCTTAACCTGCCCGTATTTAATACCATGCGCGAAGCCGTACGCGAAACGCAGGCCAATGCCAGCGTGATTTATGTGCCACCACCGTATGCGGCCGATTCAATATTAGAAGCAGCAGACGCTGGCATTGAATTGATTGTCTGCATCACTGAAGGCATTCCAGTATTGGATATGCTCAACGTTAAAGCCGCATTAAAAGCGAACGGCACCAAACTAATTGGCCCCAACTGCCCTGGCATTATTACGCCGGATGAATGCAAAATCGGCATTATGCCTGGCAGCATTCATCTACGTGGCAAGGTGGGCGTGGTATCGCGCTCTGGCACGCTTACGTATGAGGCTGTACATCAAACGACAGCGCTGGGTTTGGGTCAAACTACTTGCGTAGGTATTGGTGGCGACCCAATTAAGGGCTTAAACTTTATTGAATGCTTAACCTTATTTGAAGCAGACCCTGAAACCGAAGCCATTATTATGGTGGGTGAAATTGGTGGCAATGATGAAGAAGCGGCGGCTGACTTTATCAAAAACTATGTCACCAAACCAGTAGCCGCTTATATTGCAGGCCTAACCGCCCCAGCAGGCAAGCGCATGGGCCATGCGGGTGCGATTATCTCGGGCGGCAGTGGCCGTGCAGAAGACAAAATTGCGGCTTTAGAAAACGCCGGTTGTGTAGTGGCAAGCTCACCTGCTGGCTTGGGCGAGGCCGTTGTTAAGGCAATCGAATTAAAATCGAAAAGGTAAAATTGTTGAAAATACGCAATGTAAATATCACCAATATTATGGCGGCTTTCGCGCTGTGTATTGCCACGCAATTAGGTGTTGCAGCAGAGATTCCATACTTACTAACGGCTTCCTCTAAAGGTGATGTAGCAACCGTTAAAGCCATGTTAGAAGGTGGCGCCAATGCTAATACCAAAGATGAAAACGATATTACCGCCTTGATGTACGCGGCGCGTAAAGACCAAGCCGCCGTCGTTTCAGCCTTGTTAGAAAAAGGCGCCGACATTAATGCCAAAGACAAAGGCGGCTGGACAGCACTCATGTTTGCCGCCAAGAAAAATTACATCAATACAATTAAAGTGCTGCTAGAAAAAGGTGCTGACGCTAAAATTCGCGATGAAAGCGGCTGGAGTGCCTTTGGAATGGCCGCTACCGCTGGTCATGCCGATGCCGTCAATTTAATGATTCAGCACGGTGTTGATGCCAACGCGAAATCGGATGATGGCAAAACAGCGCTTATGTATGCCGCCAAAAGTGGCGATGTGCCGACTATTTCATCGTTAATGTCAAAAGGCGCGCTGCCAAATGTAGCCGATAGATTAGGCGCAACGCCATTAATGTACGCCGCGCGTGAAGGCCATGCACCTGCCGTTGAGTATATGCTAACAAAAGGCGCAAACGCTAATCTACAAGACCAATCACGCTGGACAGCATTGACGTGGGCGATTAAAAAATCACAACTGGAAACGGCTAAAGTGCTGATTAATAAAGGTGCTGATGTTAATCATGAAGATTCTGAAGGCACGCCGTTGTTGCAACTTGCGGTTGGCAACGGGTCTGCAGAGCTGGTGTCGCTACTGTTAGACCACAAAGCCAATGTAAAAGCGCGCGATAAATATGGCTTAACCGCTTATGTGTACGCCCTTAAAAAAGGTGATGCCGAAATTATCCAGCTAATCAAAGATGCTGGTGGCAAGTATTAACCGCATCCAAAAAACTTTTCCATTCACCAACCCTAAGCCATGAAAATAGCGCTAGCCCAAATTAACGCGATTGTTGGTGATATCGCTGGTAATGCCGATAAAATTATTGGCTGTGCTAACCGTGCCTTTGCGCAAGGCGCCAGCATGATGATGACACCAGAATTGGCATTGTGCGGCTATCCGCCTGAAGATTTATTGTTTAGAGAAGACTTTAATCTGGCTTGCGAGCGCGCAATGAGTCGCATCGCTAAATCACTACCGCACATGACCCTTCTTGTGGGTCATCCGCATATGGAAAATGGCGATTTATTTAACGCGGCCTCACTGATTCAGCAAGGAAAAATAAGCGCCACTTATCACAAACAATGCCTGCCCAATTACAGTGTATTTGATGAAGAGCGCTATTTTACGGCAGGTGATACGCCCCTAGTTTTTGAGCATGAAGGCACAAAGTTTGGCGTGTTTATTTGTGCCGATGGCTGGGAAGCTGGCCCTGCGATTCAGGCAAAGCTGGCAGGTGCGCAAGCACTACTGTCATTAAACGCCTCACCTTATCACATGGACAAGCTGGAAACGCGCTACGAAGTGTTAGCCAAGCGCGCAACTGAAACCGGCTTAAGTGTGGTGTACCTTAATTTAGTTGGCGGACAAGATGAGTTGGTGTTTGATGGTGGCTCTTTTGTGCTGGATAACACGGGCAAAGTAGTACAGCAACTGCCTAATTTTGTTGAAGATTTAAACTTTGTTGAATTTATTAATCATCAGCCAGTGCCAGCCAATGTTTTACCAAAGCTAACTATTGAGTCAGCGGTTTACCATGCGCTTACTTTAGGTTTAAAAGATTACGTGAATAAAAATGGCTTTCCAAGCGTTGTATTGGGCTTGTCTGGCGGTATTGATTCTGCCTTAACGCTAGCCATTGCGGTTGATGCCCTGGGTGCTGCGCGGGTAAAAGTGGTGATGATGTCGTCTGAATTTACCGCCAGCATGAGTGTGGATGATGCTGTGGAAATGGCGAATTTAGTGGGTGTGAAATACAGCCAAATCCCTATTAAAGATTTGTTTAATTTATTTTGCGACACCTTAAAACCCGAATTTGGTGATTTGCCATTTGATACCGCAGAAGAAAACTTGCAGGCGCGTATTCGCGGCATGTTGTTGATGGCCTTAAGTAATAAATTTGGCAGCATTGTGCTCACCACTGGCAATAAATCTGAAATGGCGGTTGGTTACAGCACTTTATATGGCGATATGGCGGGTGGTTTTTCGTTGTTGAAAGATGTGCCGAAAACGCTGGTATACAAATTGGCAGAGTACCGTAACCGAATTTCCACTGTGATTCCGCTGCGTATTATTACGCGCGCACCCAGTGCCGAGCTGCGCGCCAATCAAACCGACCAAGACAGCTTGCCGCCTTATGAGATATTGGATGCAATTATGCAGGCTTATGTTGAAGACGATTTAAGCCGCGCTACTATCATGCAGATGGGATTTAGCGAAAGAGACGTGAATCGCGTGACAAATTTGATTGACCGCAACGAATATAAACGCCGCCAAGCGCCAGTTGGCGTTAGAATTACACAACGCGGCTTTGGTAAAGATAGGCGCTACCCTATTACCGCCAAATTAAAGTTTGATGTGACATAAAAATGTCATTACTATTAAACATAGTGAATACGCAGCTAGAATATACGACTAAAACCGACCAACAATTAAGGGAGAGCAGGAATGAAAAAAATTGAAGCGATAATCAAACCATTTAAGTTAGATGAAGTGCGCGAATCGCTCTCTGAAATTGGTGTAAATGGCTTAACAGTTACTGAGGTAAAAGGTTTCGGTCGTCAAAAAGGCCACACTGAACTTTACCGTGGCGCAGAGTATGTAGTCGATTTTTTACCAAAAATCAAAATTGAGCTGGTAGTAACCGATGAAATGGTAGAAGCCGCCATGGATGCCATCATCAAAGCCGCCCACACTGGAAAAATTGGAGATGGCAAAATTTTTGTTAGCAGCATCGACCAAGTTATTCGTATTCGCACAGGCGAAACAGGCGAATCTGCGGTTTAATTTTTCAACCTGCCATTCAGTCATCGCCAACAAGGGTGACTGAATAAAAAATCTGAATCCTGCATCAGGGATTTTTAGCTAAGGCTTTATGCCTATAATTATCAAAACCATCCTCTTACTAACCATTTCAAATGTCTTTATGACATTTGCTTGGTATGCGCATTTAAAAGAACTCAATAACAAACCTTGGATTATTGCTGCGCTGATTAGTTGGGGTATTGCGCTGGTGGAGTATCTATTTCAAGTACCTGCCAACCGCATTGGCTATACGGTATTATCGCTGGCACAACTTAAAATCTTGCAAGAAGTAATTACTTTAAGTGTCTTTGTGCCGTTTGCCGTTTTTTATATGCACCAACCACTTAAGCTGGATTTCTTATGGGCGGGATTGTGTTTGTTGGGTGCGGTGTATTTTATGTTTAGAACTAACCTCTAAACGGCTTAAATCAAAAACAAGCGCCGTACGTAATCTAAATCTTCCTGTGTATCAACGCCACTGGCTGGCGCATTTGCAGTAATGGTAACGCCAATTTTATAGCCGTGATGCAGCACTCTTAACTGCTCTAAGCTCTCAATTTTTTCTAGCTCTGTTGCGCTTAATTGTGCATACTTTTTCAAAAATCCTACGCGATAAGCATAAATGCCAATATGGCGATAGGCTTGAATAGTGGTTTT
>JAZKDM010000032.1:0-2432 GCA_040387535.1 Pseudomonadota bacterium
TAGCCCGTTGCGCCTCGATGCGTTAGGTTGGTTAGCAACTCTAAGCCTTTTTGCACAATGGCATGGCTTTTCTTGCCTTTGATGTGCGCTACAAAACCTACGCCACAAGCATCTTTTTCGTTACGCTTATCGTATAAACCTTGGTTTTGCGGTGCAAGATTACTGATGGTTTCACTGGTGTTCAAGAATTGCATATTTTTGCCCAAAAATTCACTATCAAAACATTTAGCGGAACCTTCAATAATACCGTTTAAAGCGTGCAAGTTCAATCGCTTAAGCTCATATTGACACTAGTTTTAGCACAAAAATACATAACTTTATTAAAATAAATTGACAATGCAAATGAGAATGATTATCATTAATTTCTGTTAACTATTTTTTGAGGAATTCAGCATGAATTATTTTACTCATACGAACCCCGATGAAAAGATTTTGCTAGCCAATAGCTTCGGTATCAAACTATTTTATTTTAGAGACAAGAATATCGTTGAACTTGAGATGGGCATGACTTGCCTGCGACTTAATCCAAGCTTGATTCAACGCATTGCGAACGTGATGATGAAAGCGAGTTTGCAGCTTGATCATATTGAAGCGGCAAACAAACGCTTAGAGTCTAATAAACTTGGACTCAATAGTAGGCCGCAGTTGACGCACTAGCGACCTACTTTTTTTACAATCAGACGGTTACAAGCTTTTAAAGGCCTTTTCTGCGGCCTCTACAGTAAAGGTAATATCGGCATCGGTATGTGCTGCCGATACAAAACCCGCCTCAAAAGCAGAAGGGCCTAAGTAAACGCCACTATCCAACATGCTGTGGAAAAAGCGATTGAAATGCTCTTTATTGTTATTTTGCAAAATCTCAGCATAGCTACTTGGGCAGTTTTCGCTGAAATATAAGCCAAACATACCGCCTACATTTTGCGCATTAAAGGTAACATCCGCTTGTTTTGCCGCCTGTTTTAGGCCATCCATCAGCTTTTTAGTTTGCGCGTTTAATTTTGCGTGAAAATCGGGCGCTTGAATCAATTTAAGCGTCGCCAAACCAGCGGTTACCGCAACAGGGTTGCCAGACAGCGTGCCTGCTTGATATACCTTACCCAGCGGCGCAAGCACACTCATAATATCTTTACGACCACCAAAAGCGCCCACAGGCAGGCCGCCGCCAATCACTTTACCAAGCGTAGTCATATCTGGCGTAATGCCATACAAAGCTTGCGCGCCACCCAAATGCACTCTGAAGCCAGTCATCACTTCATCAAAAATAAGAATGGCGCCATGCTTGGTACATAGCGCACGCAAAGTTTGTAGAAATTCCATATGCGGCACAATCAAGTTCATATTGCCGACCACTGGCTCAATGATCACACAGGCAATTTCATCGCCACGCTTATCGAATAAATCTTGTAACTGCTGCGTATTGTTATACTCCAGCGTTAAAGTGTGAGCGGCCACACTCGCCGGCACGCCTCCAGAATCTGGCTCGCCGAACGTTAACAAGCCAGAACCTGCTTTAACCAATAAGCCATCTGAATGGCCGTGGTAACAACCTTCAAACTTCACAATGGTATCGCGACCCGTAAAACCGCGCGCTACGCGGATGGCGCTCATGGTCGCTTCGGTACCGCTACTATTTAAACGCACCTGCTCCATGCTAGGCACTAGCTTGTTGATTAGCGCGGCCATTTCCAGCTCAAGCCCAGTTGGCGCGCCAAAAGAAAGGCTATTAGCCGCCGCTGCTTGCACAGCGGCAACCACCTCTGGGTGCGCATGGCCAACAATCATTGGTCCCCAAGAATTGATGTAATCGATATATTCTTTGCCATCAACATCCCACAACTTGGACCCTAAGCCTTTTTTAAAGAATACTGGCGTACCGCCCACCGAGCGAAATGCACGCACCGGCGAATTAACGCCACCAGGGATTAATTGCTGCGATTTTTCGAATAGACTTTTATTTTGAGAAATACTGGCGTTTTGTGAGGTCATGGCTTAATGCTTAAATAATTGTGAAAATTGTTGAGAGGCTAATTTTACGTCATCTGCGGCAAAAATAGCTTGAATAATGGCGATTGCATCTGCCCCTGCCTCTATCACTTGAGTAGCATTTTGCAAATTAATTCCGCCAATGGCGACAGCTGGAATGGTTAATTCTGCGCGCGCTTGGCTAAACAACCTTAAATCCGCCACAGGCGCATTGGGCTTGGTTTTTGAAGAAAAACAGGCACCAAATGCCACATAATCCGCACCTTGATTTTGGGCTGAAAGTGCCAAATCAAAGCGGTTATAACAGGAAGCGCCCAATATTTTACTCACGCCCAATCTTGTTCTAACTTCGGCTAAGTTGCCGTCATCTGCACCCAAGTGCACGCCATCCGCATCTAAAGTTAAACATAGCTTAACTGAATCATTGATAATTAAAGGCACATTATATT
>JAZKDM010000033.1:0-30541 GCA_040387535.1 Pseudomonadota bacterium
CCCTTTGTTTTAAGCATCTAATACCCTGTATTACGTCAACTCAATAATCATTTACTATCTACTATTGTGTTTGGTAGTAGAATTAAGTGACTTTAATTTTCATTATCTGTAAGTGTTTATGGTCAACTTTAATGACTCATACAAAAAGTTAAAGTCTAGTTATCGTTTTGCGTTAGCTTTAACTTTGTTTGCGATTGCACTTTTTTTTCGCTTCACATTTCTACCTCTGTCAAGTGGCGGACCTTTTGTTACCTTTTACCCAGCGATTATAATAAGCTTTTATTTCTGTGGCCTATTTCCAGGGGTGGTGGTAGCGGTACTTTCTGGTCTTGCTGGTGCTTATTACTTCTTACCACCGTACAATCAGCTTTCTCTAAACTTTCAAATACCTAGTTCAATCGTATTTTTTTCGATTACCTCCAGTCTCATTGGGGTTTTGATTGCTACCCTTCACACGCGTATCGAACAGCTTAATGTTATTCTCGATAACGAGATGGTTGGAAGCATGATGCTTAAAAACAGACAAATCATTTGGTGTAATAAGGCAATGACTACAATTTCGGGCTATAGCAGATTGCAGCTGATTGGCACTTCTACCAAGCAACTTTTTGCTAGTGAATCAACATTTGAAGATGTGGGGCGCGAGGCTTATCCACTTCAAAAAGATAAGCCTTACCGCAAACAAATAGAAATGAGAAAAGCCGATGGAAGTACACTTTGGGCTGATGTGAGCGGCGGCCTGGTTTCTTATAACGCCAGTTTATCGTTGTGGTTGGTCAACGATATTTCAAAATTAAAAAGTCTTGAAGAAGAGCTCAAGAATCAGGTGAATTATGACTTTTTGACTGGCCTGCATACGCGAGCATGGTTTATGAGTCAATCTGAAATAGAACTGCATCGTGCCGTGCGCTATGGAAGTCCGCTATCTTTATTAATGGTTGATATTGATTTTTTTAAGCGAATTAATGACACGTATGGCCACCAAGTGGGTGATTTAGCCATCAAAGGTTTTGCTGATATGAGTAGGCTTGCTTTGCGCGAGTCTGATATCTGTGGGCGCTTAGGTGGCGAAGAGTTTGCTATTTTGCTTCCTGAAACCAATATTGATAAAGCGCTTGAAGTTGCAGAGCGCTTAAGGGCTGCTATTCAAAATGCACAAATATCAATGTCATCGGGCGTGCCAGCGTTAAAAATGACTATTTCGATAGGAGTTTCTACATTGATATCTAAAGAGGACAGTATTGATGTTTTAATTAGCAAAGCCGATAAAGCGCTTTACGACGCCAAAAATACAGGGCGAAACCGCGTTTGCTCATCATCATGAGATTGATAAACAGGCATTTTTGCTTTTTATTTGGCTTATTATTGAGTTGCCCTGCGCAGGCAGAAATTTTTGTCTGTAAAGATGGCAATAACCAATTAACGTATCAAGATGAGCCGTGCCCGAATAAAACGCTACGCAAGCTTAAAAATGTACCTGATGCGCCGCTTGAAGACCAAATTTTAGCGCGTGAGCGAATGGATAGAGCCAATGCGCTTTCTCAAGAACGTGCAGCAACAGCTGAAGCCGCACGCCAACAACAGCTAAAAGAATATAGAGAGCTGCAAGCAATAGCCATAGAAAAGCAGAAATTAGAGCTGCTGGAAAGGCAAACATTAGCGGCCGAACAATCGGCTATACCGCCATGGATATTGGGTGTAAGACCCGCGCATCGATTTGGACATTTAAGGCCTTATGTAAACAGAGGCTCGCTTGGCGCCGGAAGTAATCGATCTAGCATCAATCGGCCGCGTCATAATAGGCAAAATATCAATCAGGATAAAAGTCGTCAACGATAGCTTGATTATGAGCAATTAAAGGCGTTTGATTGGTGAAATATTAAGCTAAGGCAGTGACTCATTGCGCCTCGGTTTTCCTCCAAAGTGACGCATCAAGCACTTTTGAAAACATAACATTGATAGCCTGCTTTTTAAAAGTTATAGTATCCTTATCAAAAAACAAATAAACGTTTCAATCATAAGGATAAATCAATGGCTGAAGTGCGTCCCGTACTCATCATTATTGATGATGACCCGCTAATTACCGATACCTTGCACTATGTGCTGAGTAAACACTTTGAGGTGTGCGTTGCCGATTCGCGTGCGCAAGCCAAAAGCTTACTAAGGCAATTGGATGAGCCACCTGCGCTGGCTTTAGTCGATTTAGGCTTGCCGCCAGCTCAACATAAGCCTGATGAAGGCTTTAAGATGATTGGTGAATTGCTGGCGCATTCGCCCAGCATGAAAATTCATGTGCTTTCTGGTCAAAGCGATGATGTGAATGTGAAACACGCACTCGCTTTAGGCGCGCTGGATTTTATCCCTAAGCCTTGCGATGTTGATAAGCTAAAAGAGCTACTTTTAAACTCATTAAAAGTACAAAGTGTTGAATTAACCGAGCAAGCGCTAACCGAAAAAGCCGAAGACAAAAATGGCGGCATGATAGGCGAAAGTTTGCCTATGCAAACCTTGATCACACAAATTCGTCAATTTGCTGATTCGCCTTTTCCTGTATTGATTGAAGGCGAATCTGGCAGTGGTAAAGAGCGCGTAGCCAGCAACTTCCACCGTTTTAGCAAGCGCGCCAAAGCGCCATATTTATCCATTAACTGCGCGGCTATTTCGCCCATGCTGGCAGAATCTATTTTATTTGGCCATGCAAAAGGTGCGTTTACAGGCGCCAATAATTCCAACACCGGTTATTTTGAAGATGCTATTGAAGGCACGCTTTTCTTGGATGAAATCGGTGAGTTGCCATTAGAAATGCAGGCCAAATTATTGCGTGTGCTGGAAAATGGTGATTACACCCGTGTAGGCGAAACGCAAGTACGCAAAAGTAAAGCGCGCGTGGTGGCGGCGACTAATAGAGATTTGCGTGCAGAAGTGCGTGCCGGTAATTTTAGATCCGATTTATATCATCGCTTAAGTGTTTTTGCCGTAAAAGTACCGCCGCTGCGCGATTTGGCAGAAGATAGCCTGATTTTGCTGCAGCATTTTAATGATTTTTATGCGCGCGAAACAGGACAGCAATCGTTTAAGTTAGACAGCAAAGCGCAATCGCGCTGGCTAAGTTATCACTTCCCTGGCAACGTGCGCGAGTTGCGCAATATCATTATTCGCCTCATTGCTAAATACGCTGGGCAAACGGTTAACGAAGTACAACTTTCAGCAGAGCTGGATTTATCGCGCCAAAATGAGATTGATGGCGTGCCAACTGTAAGCAATAGCGGCGATTTGTCGGGTTATGCTTTGCAACATTTACAAAACGAAGCCAATGTAAATTTAGACCAAGTATTAAAATCTTGGGAAAAAGCCTATGTAGAAGCGGCAATGAAAATTACGCATGGAAATTTGAGCCAAGCGGCGAAAATGTTGGGTATTAATCGGACGACCTTGTATAGCCGCATTCAACTACAAGAAGAAAAATAACTGCAAAAATGATTTTTTCATAACATGTACTACGCCCACTTTGGTTTAAAAGAGCCGCCATTTAAAATCACGCCTAATACCGATGTTTTTTACACAGGTGGCAAGCGTGGTGCTGTTTTAGATGCCTTAATCTACGCCATTTTAAACGGTGAAGGCATTATCAAAGTGGTGGGTGAAGTCGGTAGCGGCAAAACCATGTTGTGCCGCATGCTACAAACCATGTTGCCTGAAAAGATTGAAAGTATTTATCTGGCTAATCCCAGCGTTGCGCCAGAAGATATTTTGCATGCTATCGCCTTTGAGTTGCAATTAAAGCTGCCCAAAAATGCAGACCGCTTAAAAGTGATGCAGGTATTGCAAAGCCATTTATTGGCCCGCCATGCGGCAGGTAAGCAAGTGGTGATTTTTGTAGAAGAGGCGCAGGGTATGCCGCTGGCCACTTTGGAAGAAATTAGGCTGCTTTCAAATTTAGAAACCAATCACGATAAATTGCTGCAAATTGTGTTGTTTGGTCAGCCTGAGCTGGATGACAATTTAAATCAAACCCATATCCGTCAACTGCGCGAACGCATTACACATAGTTTTAATCTAGCACCATTACAACCCAAAGAGATTAGCGAATATCTAATATTTAGACTACGCGCCGCGGGTTATTTTGGACCGCACCTTTTCACAAAATCCGCCATTAACAGCATCGCCTCATCGGCACAAGGTTTGGTTAGGCGCGTGAATATTTTGGCGGATAAAGCATTGCTGGCTGCTTTTGCGGATAATGTTTACCAAGTGACACAAAAGCAGGTGCGCGCCGCCATTAAAGATAGCGAGTTTGGCGCCGAAAAAGCCAAGCTAAGTTCTAAACCATCGCAAATACTAATGTGGATTGGTTTGTTGCTATTTGGCTTGGTGTGCGGTTATTGGCTAAGTACGATGTTGCCAAAACCTGCTGTTAAGGTAAGCGAAGTAGCACCTAATCAAGTGGCGCCTGTTGCTGCACCAGTTGCGGTTGCAACTAAGCCTGCCGTGGCTTTGCCGACGGCAGAGGCAGCTAAACCAATCGCGGCAGAAGAAACAATATTGAATCGCCGTTTAGCGGTAACAGAAAGTTGGTTGGCCAGCCAGCCGCCAACAACGGTGAGTATTCAGCTATTGGGTGGTTATAGTGATGCGCAAATATTGAGCGATTTAAACCGTTTAAGCCAGCAGGTTGAGTTGGATAACTTGTATGTTTACCGCACTTCTACTACCGCTAAGGGTGTAGGCGCACAACCTTTTTTAACCGTTTTATACGGCAGTTTTGCTAATCGGCTTGAAGCCATGCAGGCGCTTAAAAACCTACCGGCTGAGATTCAGAAAAATCAGCCGCAGCTACGCACCGTTGCTGGTGTTCTTAAAGAAACACAAAAAGCTCTGTAGTAACTTACGTTTATAACTATAACTTATAAACGAATCAAGCGCTTAATATTGCAATTTAGCCCAGCATATGCGATAACACAAGGTATGTGGTTATTAGAGAGCAGGCGCAACGTGCACAACAAAAAGAGTCAAACAGACAAAGTTAGATTAAGTATATTGTTAGCAATTAGTATCGTTGCCGCTGGTTGCTCACATCAATCAAAAGTGCCGACTTCAAAAGGCCATATTGACGGTAATCTGCCCACACAACAAAATAACCAAACGGCTATTTCACAAGCGGCCATTACAGCGCCAATACCAAAACCCATTCGTAGCAATCCGCAACTGCCAGTGCCTAAAGCCACCGCTAACTTGCAAACATACAGCGTAGTGGTGAACGAAGTGCCAGTAAAAGAGATTTTGTTTGCGCTGGCGCGTGAGAGCAAACTCAATATTGATATACACCCCAGCATACAAGGCCGTGCAACGCTTAATGCGGTGGATCAAACCTTACCTGCTATTTTAGAGCGCTTGGCTAAACAGGTGGATTTAACCTACAAAATGGAAGGCAACGTACTCTACATTGCGCCAGACCAGCCTGTGTTGCGTATTTACAAAGTGGATTATGTGAATATCAACCGCGATACCAAAGGTTTTATTGGCGCGGCGGCAGAGATTTCTAGCACTGGTCAAAGCGCTAGTACGGGTGCAAATGGCGCGACTAACACAACAAGTACATCAGGCAATGGCGCTAATAACAGCTCGCGTACTTCTGTTGATAGCAGCTCTAAGAACCACTTATGGGAATCGTTAATTCAAAACCTTAAAGAGTTATTAGCGGAAACTGATAAAGAAGTGATTGTGACGCGCTTTGGCGGTACAACAGAAACTAGCGCGCAAAACGCAGGCGCCAATGCAACGCCTGCCTCTTTGGCGGAAGCCGCAAAAGCCGCAACCGAAGAGCGCAATCAACAGCGTTCAGAATATAAAACCCTGTTTGCGGCCAATGTGATTGCCAACCCTGAAACGGGTGTGATTAGCGTGCGCGCCACCAATAAGCAGCACGAAAAAGTGCAAGAGTTTATTGATAGGGTGATGGGCAGCGCAAAACGCCAAGTGCTGATTGAGGCTACCATTGTAGAAGTGCGATTAAGCGATAGTTTTCAGGCTGGCATTGATTGGAGCCGCTTGAATAATAGTTTGAGCAATAGTGGTTTTCAGTTTCAGCAAACTTTAGGCCCAGACACCACTTTTGGCACTAATGGTGCGCTTACGGGCGCTGGCGTAAATGCCTTAGGCGCCGCAACCACGGCTGGATTTGTGGCTGGCTATTTAAACCCAGTGAGCAGGATTGGCAATATCGCGACTTCGATTACTTTGCTAAAACAGTTTGGCGACACAAAAGTGTTATCCAGTCCTAAGTTGATGGTGCTAAACAACCAAACAGCGGTGCTGAAAGTGGTAGACAACTTGGTGTATTTCACCGTGCAGGCGCAAATTTCGCAATCAAACGGCAATGGTGCCCAAAATTTACAATCCTTTACTACCACACCAAATACGGTGCCTGTAGGCGTGGTGATGAGTGTAACACCGCAAATTAATGAAGGCGGCGATGTAAATGTGAATGTTCGCCCCACCATTTCGCGTCAGGTTGATAGGGTAGAAGACCCAAACCCAGCGTTTAGAGACCCTGTTACTGGCGTGCGCAGTGTGCAAAGTTTTGTGCCGGTGATTCAAGTGCGTGAGATGGAATCTTTACTGCAGCTTAAAAGCGGCAATACCGCTATTTTGGGTGGTTTAATGCAGGATGAAATCTTTAAAAATACCGACAAGGTGCCAGGTTTAGCGGATATTCCTGGTGTAGGTAAAGTGTTTACTGGTAAAAACGATGCAAACCGTAAAACCGAATTGGTGATTTTTTTACGCCCAACGGTGATTACCAATGCCAGTTTAGAAAGTGATGAGCTGCTAAGCTACAAACAATATCTGCCAGCGCAACAATTACAAAATGCGCTGGAAGAGGCAAATTGATTTGTGCCTATTAGGCAGCCGGCAGACTAATCAATGAGTTTACTAATTAAAGCATTAGATAAAGCCCAAGAAGAGGCGCAAACGGCTAAAGGTAAGCAAAAAGCCAAGCAATCTGAGGCGGAGCTTGCCCTGCAAGCTAATAATGTTGCCAAAACTGATGGTAAGCGCCAGCCTTTGTCTTTGAATCCAACTGTGACTGAGCAAAGCTTTAGCTTAAATGCGGCCTCAGAAAAAATGGCGGCTGCTAATGCGCTAGAGCTAGAGCTTTCGCCTACTGTAAAAGTGGATAATAACTTGCAGCAAAGGCTAAGTATTAATAATCAGCCAGTAGGCAGCGAGGATACTTATGCTATAAATGGTCATCTGAAGCCAGCTGAGACAGATACACCCAAGCAGACCAGCGCTAGTTTGCCTGCTGGCTCAATCAGCAAGGCTTTTGAGCCCAGCAAAAACAATACTAACGCTAGTGCCGCCAATGTGTTCGCTGCAAAGCGCATTGAGGCCAATCATCAAAACTCAAAAATAGCGTTTATAGTGGGTGTTGGCGTGATTGTTTTATCGGCAATCGGCGCCTACTTTTATCAATTGGCTGATACTGGATCTGATTTAACGTTTATGGCAAAGCGCCCTGTGATGGCGGCTCCTGCGCCACAGACTGAACAAGTTAAACCAGCTGAACAAGTGCAACCAGCTGAAATAGCGCCATTATCGGATATCAATCCAAGCAGTAATGCCGCTTCTACCGATATGGATTCTGACTATGCAGCGCCGCAAAATAATGCGGATACTTCACAAGTGGCTCCTCAAAAATTAGCCAATGCGCAATCTGCAATTAACGATTTGCGCTTAGCGCAAAATGAAAAAGCGTTTGACGGCGTTGATACAGAAAGTCAGCCTGCTAAGCCTTTAAAAGAAGCAAATCAGTTAGAAGCGGATAGGGTTAATAGCGTACAAATTGCCTCAAAAAGTGCCTCTATTCAGGTATCAAAAACCACAGAGCAAGCGGGAGTAAACCCTGTTTTGATGCGGGCTTACGATGCTTATAATGCTGGTAACGATACGGATGCGATTAAGCTTTATAAGCAAGTATTGCAGCGTGACGTACGTAATGTGGATGCGCTATTGGGTTTGGGCGCCATAGCGCAAAGGCAGGGCCGCTTGCCAGATGCAAACGGTTGGTATGGCAAGGTGTTGGAGCTAGACCCAAAAAATAGTATTGCGCTTGGTTTTAATTTGGCCGCTCACTTAGATAATCAAGCACCAAATGATATGAATAACGAAAGCCGCATCAAAAATATGCTGGCTAAACAGCCAGATGATGCAAGTTTGCATGCCACCTTGGGTAATTTTTATGCGGATTCAAACCAATGGTCTGCCGCGCAACAGGCTTACTTTGATGCGTATCGCCTCAATGCTAGTGCGGATAATGCCTTTAATTTGGCGATTAGCTTAGACCAGTTGGGCAAGCCAAAACTAGCTTTGCCTTACTATCAGCGCGCATTGCAGTTGAGTCAAACGGGGCGCTCTAATATTGATAAGGCGGCGCTAGAGGCAAGAATTTCAGCGATTCAATAAACAAAAATGACAACAATATTAAAAATAATGGTTCAAATTTAAATATGGCAGAACTTCAGTAATGGCAGAACAACGACGTAAATTGCGCTTAGGCGAGCTGATGATGCAGCAGGGCTTGATTAGTCAAGACCAGCTGCGCATTGCTTTAATTGAGCAAGAGCAAAATAATATCCCGCTAGGCCGCCAGTTGGTGCGCTTGGGCTTTGTATCAGAAAGCATGGTGCGCGATTTGGTTGCGCACACTATTGGTCAAGAAAGTATTGATTTAAGCACCGTGGTTGCTGATAACGATGCCTTAAGAATGGTGCCAGAGGACTTTTCAAGGCGCTATCATTTACTGCCAGTGGCTTATGAAGACACGACCAAAACCATGATTGTGGCGATGGCGGATATGTTTAACGTGGTAGCGCTAGATCAACTACGCGCCATGCTGGGCGGGCAGATTCAGCTTAAGCCTGTAATGGCCGCAGAGGCGCAGTTAGAAGAACATATTGATCAATTTTATGGCTATGAACTATCGGTTGATGGCATTTTGCGCGAAATTGAAACGGGCGAAATTGATTATCAAAGCTTAACTGCTGATGGCGATGAATATACGCAGCCTGTGGTGCGCTTGGTTGGTGCTTTGTTAATGGATGCGGTCAAACGCGCCGCGTCGGATATCCACTTTGAGCCTGAATACGCTTTTTTACGCATTAGGTACCGTATTGACGGCGTATTGCAACAAGTACGCAGTATTCATAAAAGCTATTGGCCAGGCATTGCGGTACGGCTAAAAGTGATTAGCGGCATGGATATTGCCGAAACGCGCTCACCGCAAGATGGCCGATTAAATATGAATTTATGCGGTCGCCCCATTGATTTTAGGGTTTCTACGCACCCCACCATTCATGGTGAGAATATTGTTTTACGCGTGCTAGACCGCGAAAAATCCATTATTCCCTTAGAGCGTATGGGTTTACGCAGCAGTACTTTGGCACAATTAAAGCTGATGATGACGCGGCCAGAGGGTATTTTGGTGGTGACAGGCCCAACTGGTAGCGGTAAAACCACAACACTTTATTCACTGCTTTCACATTTAAATGATGAAACCGTGAATATCATGACGCTGGAAGACCCAGTGGAATATCCAGTCAGTATGATGCGGCAAACATCGGTGGCTGAAGTCAATAAAGTGGATTTTGCCAATGGCATCCGCTCTATTATGCGGCAAGACCCCGATATTATTCTGGTGGGCGAGATTCGCGATCAAGATACCGCCACCATGGCGTTTCGCGCCGCAATGACGGGTCATCAGGTATTTAGTACCTTACATACCAATTCCGCGCTGGGGGCTTTCCCGCGCTTAACGGATATTGGTATTTCGCCGGATATTATGGCGGGCAATATTATTGGCGTGGTGGCGCAGCGTTTGGTGCGCGTGCTGTGCCCGCAATGCAAAGAGCCTGTAAAGCCAACCGATGAAGAACGCAAAATTTTAGGCGTAAAGCGTAACGAAGCGATTCAGATTTACAAACATAAAGGCTGCAAGCGCTGCAACCAAACCGGTTATCGTGGCCGTATGGCGATCTTGGAGTTATTGCGTATTGATAGCGAAATGGATTCACTTATTGCGCGCCGTGCCCATTTGGATGAGCTGCGAAAAATGGCGCTGGATAAAGGCTTTACTACGCTGGCCGATGATGGCGTACGCCGCATTTTAGAAGGCTATACCAGTATTGATGAAGTGATGCGCGTGATTGATTTAACTGCTCGACTATCTCAGTAGTATCGCATTGTGGCAACCTTTAACTACAAAGCAATTGACCAAACTGGCCGCCATGCGCAAGGCCAAATTGATGCGCTAAACGAAGTGGATTTAGAGCTGCGCTTAGAGCGCATGGGTTTAGATTTAATCACCTTTAGATCCAGCGCCAAATCCAACAATACGTTTTCCAAAAACAGAGTCAGTAATCGCGATTTGGTAATGTTTTGCTTTCAGTTAGAGCAACTAACCAGCGCTGGTGTGCCCATACTAGAAGGCTTGAATGATCTGCGCGAGAGCACGCAAAATCTGTATTTTCAAAAAGTGTTGGGTGCCATTGCGGGTGAGGTAGAAGGCGGCAAAATGCTGAGTCAAGCCTTAGCTGAACACCCAGATGTATTTGATGAAGTGTTTGTGAATTTGGTTGGCGCGGGCGAGCAAACAGGGCAATTACCTGCTGTTTTTGATAATCTATCCAACACGCTTAAATGGCAAGATGAGTTGATGAGTCAAACCAAAAAATTATTGGCTTATCCACTTTTTGTGCTGGTGGTGGTATTGGCGGCGGTGACTTTTTTAATGGTGTATTTAGTGCCAGAAATGGTGAAGTTTTTAAATAGTCTAGGCCAAGAGCTGCCATTAAATACGCGGATTTTGATTTTTATATCCGATGCGTTTGTTAACTATTGGTGGCTAATAATTACTGTGCCGCTAGTGTTGGCGGCGGGTGCTGTGGCGTACGTTAAACAAAGTGCAGAGGCGCGCTATCGCTTTGATTACCTAAAGCTGAAATTGCCACTGACGGGCGATATTCTGCATAAAATTATCATGGCGCGGTTTGCACGCTATTTTGCCTTAATGTACCAAACAGGCATTCCTATTTTGCAGGCCATTAAAACCTGCGAAAAAATTGTGGGTAACCGTGTGATTGCGGATGCGTTAAGCCGCGCGCATGCACAAATTAATGCAGGGGACAGCATGTCAGAAAGTTTTCATAATGCGGGTTTGTTTCCGCCTTTGGTGGTGCGCATGATTAAAGTGGGAGAAAGCACCGGCGCGCTAGATAAATCATTGTTAAATATCAGTTATTTTTACGATAGGGATGTCAACGAATTGATGCAGAAAATGCTTAAATTACTAGAGCCCGCATTAACGGTTATTTTGGGGCTAATATTAGCGTTTATTATGGTGTCTGTGCTGGGTCCAGTGTACGATTCGTTTAGTAAAATGAAGCTTTAAAGAGAACTAGATACACATGCTAAGTAGCGCTAAAAAACTGATTCTTTGTGCCAATAATAACAGCCTAACCGCTGGTATTTGGTATGGCACAAAGCTACAAAGCTTCGCGGTTTTCAATAATATCGATCAAGATTACACCGCATTTAGCGAATACTTAGCCAAACAACCCGATACTAATATTTACCTAATTGTAGATGCGGTAGAAGAAGACTACAAATTAGAAAGCCTGCCACACACGGCTGGCCGCGCACGCCGCGAAATTATTGACCGTAAGCTGAATCAATTTAACCGTAACAGTACTTTCCGCGCCGCGCATTTTATTAATCGTAGCGCCGATAAACGCAGGGATGATAATTTTTTATTTGTGGCGTTGAGCAATGCTGATTCATTGCAAGGCTGGTTAGACGTTATACAAGCCAATCAATCGCCGCTAGTAGGTGTGTATTTGCTGCCCATGATGAGCCAAGTGATGGTGCGCCAAATGAAGTTGATGGCGCCGCATATTTTATTATGTGAGCAACTGCCATCTGGCTTTAGGCAAACTTATCTACACAATGGCCGCTTACGCATGAGCCGTTTAGTGCCAATGGTGGATGTAAAGCCTAATCAGCTGGCGTATTTTTATTTGGTAGAGATTGAAAAAACGCGGCTTTATTTAATGAGCCAGCGCTTAATCAATGGCGAAACGCCACTGCAAATGGTGCTGCCAGCGCTGGATAACTCGCATCACGAAATCGCCAAAAGCATTAGCCAAGACCAAGGCTTAGAGTGCAAAACAGTGGATATTTTAGCCTATGCCAAAAATATTAATTTGGCAGAAAGCTTGATTAAGCCGCATCCAGAGTTGTTGCACATGCAGTTGCTGGCAAATGGCAATGTGCCTGATAACTTGGCACCACAAACCTATAGCAAAATTCATAATTTAAACAAAACCTGCCGTATTTTATATACGGCCACAGCGGCGATTGCGGTATTGGGTGTTGGCTTGGCCGGTTTTTATGCGTGGCAGGGCAGGCAACAACATAATCAATTAGATTTAATTGCTGCACAGACCCAGCAACAGCAGCGCTTGTATGACGAGGTAGCCAAAAATTTTCCTAGCACGCCAATCCCCAGTGCCGAGCTAAAAGTGGCGGCCGATTTAGCGCAAGCGATTGAAGCCAATAGGCAAACGCCTGCACAGTTTATGCAGATTTTAAGTGCGGCATGCGAAACCGCGCCCGAAATTAATCTAAATAGAATGCGCTGGTTACTAAGCGCAACGCCTGATATTGCGGATGAGGCGGCTAATTCAATTACCTCCGCTAATCAAGCCTACAGCCCTAATCCCAATGCGGATCCAACAAAGTTGGTGCAAGTAGGTTTTGTGAATGCGGAAATTAAAGGCTTTACTGGCGATTATCGGGCAGCGCTTAATACGGTGAGTCAATTTGTAAATACCTTAAAAGCGAATCCCGCCGTAGAAACGGTGGCTATTTTGCAAGAGCCAGTCAATGTAAGCTCGCTGGCAAACTTACAAGGCAGCACCACAGATGAAACAGCAAATGAGCATCCGCCGGCCATTTTTAAGCTCAAAATAGTGTTAAAGCCGCAAGTGGCTAATGTGACCAATGCCGCATTAATGGCTGCGGAGAATGCATCATGAGCATGACCCAACAAGATTGGCGCAAGCTAAGATACCCCATTATTGGTTTGGGTGCGGCTTTGGTTTTTGCTGGAATACTCATCAGCTTGGCGGATCAATATCGTAAAGAAAACGAAACGGCGCTTAGTGCGCAACAAAATTTATTGAATCAAGCGCGGCAAAAATATCAATCATCGGGTTTAGAAAAAGAAACCATTACCCAGTATCTGCCTGCTTATAACGATTTGCTTGCCAGCGGCTTTGTAGGTGAAGAGAGGCGCATAGAATGGATAGAAACTTTGCGTCAGGTTCATCATCAGCATAAATTATTTAGTATTGATTACAGTATTGGCTTGCAAGAAAACTATAAAACGCCGTTTTTAGCTAATTTAGGTAACTTTGCCCTGCATCGCTCTGTGATGAAGCTTAATTTAGATATGTTGCATGAAGGCGATTTATTGACGCTGTTAGACGGCTTGCATGAGCAATCTACCCCGTTTATTGTGCGCGAATGCGAGATAAGCCGGCCGATTGGCGCAAACATTAATGTGAGAGCTGTGAGCGCCAATTTAAAAGCGGCGTGTGAGATTGATTGGCTAACCCTGCGTGATCCACAATTGACTAATGACCTGCCGATTGGGGCAATGTAATGAAATTTTTTGCATTAAGCCTAATCATTGCTAGCCAAACTATACTGCTGCAAACAACGCAAGCCGCCCAGTCCTTGCCAAATGCGCAACCGTTGGGCCGTTTGTTTAGCTCCCCCGCAGAGCGCAGCACGCTCAATTATCTGCGCCAAACTAAAAAAGTAATGGTGATTAATTCTGCACAAGAGCCCGTTCAGCAGGCAGAACCGGTGCCTTTGGTATTGCCAGATGCGATTAATATGCAAGGCTACGTAAAACGCAGCGACGGTAAACAGGGCACGGTGTGGATTAATAATAAAGCCATGCAAGAAAACTCGGGCAACAAAGATGTGCAAGTGGGTAGCCTGCCTGAAAATGGTAACCGTATACCGCTTAAACTACCTGCCAATGGCCGCCGTTTAACCTTAAAAGCCGGCCAAGTGTATGACCCTGAAAATAATCGGGTGACGGAATCGCGAAGCTACTCTATTAATAAGGATGTTGGCAGGATAAGCGATGAAGACGCGTATTAATGAGCGCGGTCTTGCATTGTTGGCATTGGTTTTTTTAATCGCAATCATCGTCACTGTTTACACGGTTAAAAAATTAAACGCTTCTGAAATTACCACTCAGCGCGATAAAAATACAGCTGCCGCTTTGGCTGAAGCTAAAGATGCTTTAATAGGTTGGTCTATTGCGCACCCACAATATCCAGGCATTTTACCTTTCCCTGACCGTAGCGCAGGCGATGGTAATTATGACGGCAATGCCGATTGCACTAATTTTGTTCCTGCATTTGATTTGCTAATTGGCAAATTGCCTTACGCCGCGCAAACGGTGCCATGCATAGGCGCTGGTGCCAATCAGTATGGCGTATCGGCTGATTTAGTAGATGGGTCGGGCGAGCGCTTATGGTATGCCGTATCTAGAAACTTGATTAGATCATCTGTAGCGCTTGGTAGCCTTATTATCAATCCTGCCATTGCCGATGCACCACCACAACCTTGGCTTGTGGTGCGGGACAAAAATGGCCAAATCATTTCCAGCCGTGTGGCCGCGGTTATCATCGCGCCAGGTACAGCAATTGGTGGGCAAAACCGCAATGGCGGCTTGGCTGGGGCAAATGCTTATTTAGATAGCATAACAATTGCAGGTGTTACTTACTCAAACGCGAACTACGCTATTGCCAATGAAGATTTTATTATTGGCGACGATATGCGCTATGTTTCACCTAGCAACCCAGTTTATCAACAGCCTTATGAGTATAACGATAAGTTGATTTATATTACGATTGATGAATTGATGCTTGCCTTGAACAAGCGCGCGGTGGGAGAGGCGGCGAACAGCCTTAGAGCTTATTATCAAGCTAGTGCAGTTAATGCCGCCGATAGGTTTTATCCTTATGCGGCCATATTGGGCGACCTAAACAATGCATGCGAAGAGGGCATTCAGCAAGGATTGCTACCAATCAATAGCGTTGCCAGTAACTGCACACATCCTAATAATGGCTTAACTGATTTACCAGTGTGGTTCACTGAGAGTCGTTGGCAAGATTTTATGTATTATGCTTTATCCAATGATTGCAGTTTTGCCTTACCAGGTTGCGCTTTAGGCGCTATTCAGGTGGGCGCACAAGCCAATGTCAATGCTTTGCTTATTGCAACAGGTGCCACTGTTGCGGGCCAAGCAAGGCCTTCACCTAATGTAAATAATTATTTGGATAGTAATGAGAATGCCGATATGGATTTTGTCTTTGACGCAGTCGGCACTTTAAATACAAACAACTATAATGACCAAATGTTAATAGTGGCGCCATGATGAAATACATGATGAGAAATAAACAAGGTTTTACGCTAGTTGAGCTGGCCATTGTGCTGGTTATCATTGGCCTCTTGTTGGCGACATTTCTAACGCCGTTAGCTGCTCAAATGGCATTAAGAAATAATAGCGAAACCAGAGCAGAATTAAACGAAATAAGAGAGGCACTTGTTGGTTATGCGTTAAGCCACAGCGCAGTGGATGGCAGACCTTTTTTGCCATGCCCAGATACTGATGGCGATGGCATTGAAAATCGCTTAGGCGCCTTATGTACAAACGTGAGAGGCCGCTTGCCATTTAGTGATTTAGGCTTGGTTGGCAGCGATAGCTGGGGTAACCAGTTTATTTATCAAGTGACGCAAAATTTTGCAAATTCTGCCACAGGCTTTGTTTTGGCGTCAGCAGGTGATATCACCGTGTTAAATGCAGCAGGTGGAAACGCTGTCGCCACAAGCTTACCTGCCATTGTGGTTTCATTGGGTGAAGACGGCGGCGTGGTGCCTGCGGTGGGGGCGGACCAGCTAGAAAATACCGACCCAGATAATTTTTATGTGAATAAAGACTTTGCTGAAAATGCGGTGAATCCCTATGACGATTTAGTCACATGGGTTTCAGGCAATATTTTGATGAACCGTATGGTGACAGCGGGGCGCTTACCTTAGTGAACGACAACCAGCTTTTACGTTACAGCCGCCATATTTTATTGCCTAAAATTGGTTACGAAGGCCAAGAAAAAATAGTCGGTAGCCATGCATTGATTGTGGGTGCAGGCGGTTTAGGGTCGCCAGTGGCTTTGTATTTGGCGGCTTCTGGTGTGGGCAAGCTGACTATTTGCGATTTTGATACGGTTGATTTAACTAATTTACAGCGGCAGATTATTCATACAACGCAAAGTGTTGGCATTAATAAAGCACTTTCTGCCCAGCAAACTATTGTCGAAATTAACCCTGACGTTATTGTGCAAACCATTCAGCAAAAATCTACTGAGGCTGAATTTACGCAATTGATGAAAAATGCGGATGTGGTGATTGATTGCAGTGATAATTTTGCCACGCGCTATGCGCTCAATCGCATTTGTTTTAAGCTTAAAAAGCCCTTGGTTTCCGGCGCTGCAATTGGCTTTGAAGGGCAAATTTCAGTGTTTGATTTTAGAAATGAAACTAGCCCTTGTTATCATTGTTTGTACCCTGATACAGGCGGTGACACCGAAATGCGCTGTGCCGAAAATGGCGTATTTGCTCCGCTAGTGGGCATTATCGGTAGCATGCAGGCAGCTGAGGCGCTTAAAGTAATTATGCAAATTGGTGAAAACTTGCAAGGCCGATTATTGCTTTTAGATGCCATGAATATGGAATGGCGGACGATTAAATTGAACCGCGACCCTGCTTGTGCCGTTTGCAGTATTAAGCCGTAGTATTGCCACACATGATAGTGGCAATACGCTGAGCACTCGCTGGTGCCATCGTTAAACCATAGCGAAAATGCCCCGTATTTAAGTACAGGTTTTGAATGCTTTGGTGCGCCGCAATCGTGGGTAGATTTTCTGGGGTGCCTGGCCGCAAGCCGCTCCAATGTTTGAGTATATTGGCATTTTTTAAGCTAGGCAAAATACGTTCAGCTTTGGTTTGCAAGGCCAGCTTTACATCTTCAGTCGTGTTTTTATCAAATCCCACATCTTCTAAAGTGCTGCCAGCCAGCAATAAGCCATCTCTGCGCGGCACCAAATAAAAGCCATCTTTATAAACAATATGCCTTAATCTTTCGCCAGTTTGCTCATAAAGCAAAATTTGGCCGCGCATGGGTTTAATGTTGAGATGCTGAGAGGTGTTTTTTAAAAGCTCAAAACTCCAAGCGCCAGAGGTCACCACAAACTGATCCGCCTCTAAAATCTCACCAGTAGTGGTTTGCCAGCTATTTAGTTGCTCACATTGCTTAAGCGCTTGTAACTCTGTGTGCTCCAACAGGTTAATACCCTTTTGTATTAAGGCGATGCGTAATGCCTTTAATAGCTGTGGCGGGCGAACTTGCGCAACGCTTGGCAAAAAAAGCCCTTGCGCATTGGCTTGCACGGGAATATTGTTTTTTAGGCACCAATCAGTGGCCATTTTTTCATCGGTAGGGGCCAAAATTTGCATGCCACTATTGACCAGCTCTGGGTCAATGCCTGTTGTTGAGTGTAAGTGCTCACATATGCTTGGGTACGCTTTAGCGCCAGCTAAGGTCAACTGGTTCACTTCGTCTTTATACATCCAAGGCAGTAAGGGGAACAAAATGCCAGCGCCTGCCCAAGAGGATTCGCCAGATGTTTGGCTGGCGACCACATTGCGTTCCACCAGTGTTACTTGGCAACCGCGATTCATCAATTCAAGCGCCGTTAAGCAGCCAACAATACCACCACCAACTACTACTACTTTTTTAGCGGCCATTAATTAGCGACCTGTAAGCAAGAATTTTTCGGTGCTGCTTAAATCAGCAGGGCTACCGAGTAACACTAATATGTCGCCTTCAGCCATCACAATATCGGCGCGCGGCAAAATATCTTCTAGCATATTGGGGCGGCGAATATGTTGTAGCTCAACGTTAAAGCTATCAAAATCGATTTCATCTAAACGCATGCCTACAGTAAAGGCCTCAGGGGTCAATTCTGTTGAATGTAGACGCACTTGATGCGCTTCGGTAATTTCGGTAGGCACATCGGTTAAGCCATGGAAATAGCCTTGAAACATTTTGTAGCGCTCTTCGCGGAAGCGGCGAATGCGCTTAATCACCCGATTTAAAGGTACGCCCAATAGCACCAGCGCGTGCGATGCTAACATCAGGCTACCTTCTAGCACTTCAGGTACTACTTCGGTGGCGCCCGCATCTCTAAAGGTTTCAATATCGGCATCGTCATAAGTGCGCACAATCACTGGTAAGTTGGGGTAGCCTTCTTGTGCCACATGCAATACTTTCATGGATGCGCGCATATCAGAGTAGCTGACAATTAAGGCTTTGGCGCGCGCGCCGCCAGCGGCTTCTAACACAATGCGTCTACCAGCATCGCCATACATCACATGCTGACCAGCTGCAGCGGCGTCATGCACACGCGTGGGGTCAATATCTAATGCAATAAAAGGGATGTTTTCTTCTTTTAAAAAACGGCCTAAATATTGACCACTGCGGCCATAGCCACAAATAATTACATGGTCTTTTAAGTTTTTGGCAACACTATCAATTTCATCCACCACTTGGCTGCTGTTACGGGTGTAGCTTTTAACCAATTTGCGCGCAATGCGACCGTTGTATTGAATAATAAAAGGGGCGGCTACCATTGATAATAAGGATGCGGCCAAGATGATTTGCAGTTCATCGCCGCCAATTAAGTTTTGCTCTAAACCTAAGGCTAAAATAACAAAGCTAAATTCGCCCGCTTGCGCCAACACCATGCCCGTGCGAATGCCCACGCCTGTTTCATAGCCAAATAAGCGGCTTAAGGAGGCGATAACAAGCGCTTTAAATAACACAAAACCCACCAACAGCAATAACACCAAGCCGATATGGTTGGCTAGCTGGGTAAGGTCTAGCAACATGCCGACGCTGATAAAAAACAGGCCAAGTAAAATATCGCGGAAAGACGCAATATCGGATTCCACTTGATAGCGATAGCGCGTTTCTGAAATCAACATACCTGCAATAAAAGCGCCCAATGCATACGATAAGCCTGCAATTTTGGTGACAGTTGCCAGCAATAAAGTCACCATTAAAACGTTCATTACAAATAATTCACGTGAACGTTGTTTGGCTACTACGCTAAACCAAGTATTTACAATGCCTTTGCCGAATTTAAACAATATAAACAGCAAGATAACGGTTTTGAATAGCGACATCATCAAAATGGTACCCATGTTGTCAGAATGCGCGCCCAAGGCTGGAATCAGCACCAAAATAGGGATAACGGCTAAATCTTGAAACAGCAAAATACCGATACTTAGGCGACCATGCCGCGAGTTTAAATCGACACGTTCCATTAGCATTTTGGACACAATGGCCGTAGAAGACATGGTTAACGCGCCACCTACAACAAAGGCGGTAACTAGGCTTAAGCCCGACATCCAGCCCACCAGCATAATCACGCCTAGCGTAATTAATACTTGTGCGCCGCCCAAGCCGAATAGAGTTTTACGCATGGCGTATAGCTTAGATAAGCTAAACTCTAAGCCGATGCTAAACATTAAAAACACAATGCCAAACTCGGCTACATGACGGCCGCTTTCAGTACTGGGCAGCAAATTTAAGGCGTAAGGGCCAATTAACACACCAACCATAAAATAGGCCAGCATGGCAGGCAAGCGCAAGGCGCGAAAAAACGCTACAGCCAAGACAGAGCTGGTAAGCAAGAGTAGTACGCTGGTTAAAGAATCAAACATGAGCGATAAATTTTAATGACATTTAAAAAAGCTTTTTTTATTAGTTAATGGTTATTTTAATAAGGCTTTGGCTAAATAGGGCAAAAATTGTGCCTACTTTTGCTAATTTACTTAAAAACAGTCGTATTTTACTTTATTAGTCATGGTTTCCCTTTTATACTAATCGCTTATGGCACCTACTCTTTTGCAATCAGATCGCGGACATGCGCCTACACAGTCAGAGCCTGTATCGACTGTGCAATTGGCGCGCAACGTATTAACCATAGAAGCGCGTGAAATCACGGCTCTGGCTAATCGGCTGGATGCTAGTTTTGAGGCGGCCGTTAACCTTATTCTACATTGCCAAGGCCGTGTTGTGGTTAGTGGCATGGGTAAATCTGGACATATTGGCGGCAAAATTGCGGCTACCCTTGCCAGTACTGGCACACCTGCCTTTTTTATGCACCCAGCAGAGGCCAGCCATGGCGATTTGGGCATGATTACCGATGGTGATGTGGTGATTGCGCTGTCTAATTCGGGTGAAAGCGATGAGCTGCTCAATATTTTGCCCACCATCAAACGCTTGGGCGCTAAAGTCATTAGCATCACAGGCGCGCCAAATTCTACGCTGGCAAAAGAATCGGATGTGCATTTAAGTGCAGAAGTCGCGCAAGAGGCGTGTCCCTTAGGCTTGTCGCCTACAGCAAGTACTACAGCGGCATTGGCGCTGGGTGATGCACTGGCCGTTTGTGTATTAGATTTACGCGATTTTACCGCAGAAGATTTTGCACGCTCACACCCTGGCGGCAGCATTGGCCGCAAATTGCTCACGCGCGTTAAAGATGTGATGCGCGTAGATGAATCGATTCCTAGTGTGTCTGCCGATGTCTTATTATCAGCCGCGTTGATTGAAATGACTAATAAAGGTTTAGGCTTAACTGCGGTTGTAAATGCCAATTTTGAACCAATCGGCGTATTTACCGATGGCGATTTACGTCGCGCATTTGCGAATGGTATTCATGCCAACACTGCCAAAATTAGCGATGTGATGCACACCAGCCCCAATACCATTAACGCCAATCAACTAGCAGTAGAGGCGGTTGAGCTAATGGAAACCAAAAAAATTAACGGCCTGCTAGTGACCAATGATGCAGGCAAATTAGTTGGTGCGTTTAATATGCACGATTTATTAAAAGCGAAAGTAGTGTAATGAGCGATTTAAATGTAGAGGCGTCAGCAGAAGTTTTAAATCGCGCCAAAAAAATTAAGTTAGTGATTTTTGATGTAGATGGCGTAATGACCGATGGCGGTTTAACCATTGGCGATGATGGCCAAGAATATAAAACTTTTAACACGCAAGATGGCTTGGGCATGAAGTTGCTTAAAAACAGCGGCGTGCAAATGGCCATTATTACTGGGCGCACATCAAATGTGGTTAAGCAGCGTTCTGAAAGCACAGGTGTGGCGCATTTTTACCAAGGCGTAGATGATAAATTGGTGGCATTTAACGATTTGATTGCTAAGCTAAATATTGCCGCTGATTGCGTGGCTTTTATGGGTGACGATGTGGTGGATATGCCGCCAATGTTGCGCTGTGGCTTGGCCGTAACGGTACCTGCGGCGCCGTTATCAGTTAAAAATCGTGCGCATTACATTACGCAAAGGCAAGGTGGCCATGGCGCGGTGCGCGAACTATGCGAGCTGATAATGCACGCGCAAGATACTTTAGATGCGCAAATGGCGCCATTTTTTGCACTATAAGTTGGCGAAAAAATAAACAGCATGATTAGCCGTTCTGCTTTATTTTTCCCAATTGTGCTGGCTATTATGCTGGCCTTGCTAACGTTTTGGATCAGCCAAACCGTTGAGCAGCAAGGCCCAAAGCTAGATGGTAGTAATCGGCATGACCCCGATTACACCATGAATAATTTTGTGACTACGCAAACGGATGCACAGGGGCAGTTGCGTTATATTTTAGCCGCGGCAGAAATGCTGCATTACCCTGATGATGACAGTACAGTGTTGCAACGTCCACGCTTTACGCAGTACGCCGTTAATAAGCCATACACGCAAATTGAAAGTTTGCGCGGTTATATTTCTAGCAATGGCGAAGAAGTGGAGTTGGTGGATAATGTGAAAGTCGTGCGCCAAGCGTTTGAGGGCAAGGGTGAAATGCAGGTATTAACTGAGAAGCTATGGATTTTTCCTAAACAAGATTTGGTAAAAACCAATGCGCCTGTAACCATTAAACAAGCACCTAAAACAGTGATTACCGCCGTTGGTATGATTTACGATAAAAAAGCACAAACGGTGACTTTGCTAGATAGGGTAAAAGTGCATTATGAAAGGCCGCCAGCCGTTAAAGCAAAAAGCACAGCTAAACCAGAAAAAGCCAGTAAAATACAGGCTAAAAAAGTAGCCGCCAATCAATCGAACAAAGCAAATACTGGCATTAAGACTAAGCCAGCCATTAAAAAGAAATAGCGGAGAAATATGAGTCATTTTATTTGCAAAAGCCTGTTGCAGCTAAGCCTGGGTTTAAGCCTGTGCCTTAGCTTGCAAGCGTGGGCAGAATCAGCAGACCGCGATAAACCGATTGAGCTTGAGGCGGATACGGTAACCGTTAATGATGCCAAAAAAACCAGTACTTACATGGGCAATGTGATTTTAACGCAAGGCACTTTGATTATTCGCGCCGATAAACTGATTGTGCGTGAAGACAAAGATGGCTTTCAGCACAGTACATCAACTGGCAACCCAACGACTTTTAAGCAAAAGCGCGAAGGTAAAAATGAGTATATGCAAGGCAGCGGACAACGTATTGAATACGATGGCCGTATGGATAAAGTGCAGCTTTATACCAAAGCGTGGGTAAAACGCGGCGAGGATATTGTGTATGGTGATTACATTAGCTATGACGCTAATGCAGAATATGCAGAAGTGATAGGTGGTACAAAATCGGAAAGCGGCGGCACATCAAGCGGTCGTGTAAAAGCGATTATTCAGCCTAAAAATAAACCAGCAGCAGGCACTGATGCTACGCCAGCAGCGCCTGTTAGTATGAATCCGCCGCCAAGAGTAGATAAAACGTTAAGGTTAAACACTCAACTTGAAGCGCCTTCTAATTAAGCTAAAAATAATTTTAACTTGCGAAATAATTGAAAAATAGTCTAAATGAGCGAACTCGTCGTAGAGCATCTACGTAAATCTTATAAATCGCGCACTGTGGTGCAAGATATTTCGCTGCAAATCAATAGTGGTGAAGTGGTCGGTTTGCTTGGGCCAAACGGCGCGGGCAAAACCACCAGTTTTTACATGATTGTTGGCTTGGTCATGCTAGATGCTGGGCGTATTTTGCTTAACGGTAAAGATTTAAGCCGCATGCCGATTCACAGCCGTGCACGTATGGGCTTAGCCTATTTGCCGCAAGAGCCGTCTATTTTTCGTAAGCTGACTGTTAGCGAAAATATACTCGCCATTTTAGAGCTGCAAGATTTAACCGAAGAAGAACAGCATGCGCAGCTCGAATCCTTGCTGCAAGAGTTGCATATTGTGCATATTCGCAACAGTACCGCCATCAGTTTATCGGGTGGTGAGCGCCGCCGTGTTGAGATTGCGCGCTGCTTGGCGACCAACCCTAGTTTTATTTTGTTAGATGAGCCATTTGCCGGTATCGACCCAATTGCCGTGTTGGATATTCAAAAAATTATTCGTTTTTTAAGTAGTAAAAATATTGGTGTGTTGATTACAGACCACAATGTGCGCGAAACTTTGGGTATTTGTGACCGCGCCTATATTGTGAATGACGGAACAGTGTTTGCATCTGGTCATCCTGCCGATATTGTGAATAATGAAGCGGTGCGTGAAGTGTATTTAGGTAAAGATTTTAGGCTGTAAACATATATGAAGCAAAATCTACAACTTAGAATGTCGCAAAATCTGGCGTTAACGCCACAATTGCAGCAATCGATTCGTTTGCTGCAATTGTCTAGCCTAGAGCTCAACCAAGAGCTGGATACGATTTTGCAAGAAAATCCACTACTAGAATTGGTGGATGGTGAAGATGCAGGTGAAGATTTTGAAGCGGGTTTTGATGAGGGTGCACAGCAAAAAAGTGCCGACAACGACCCTGTTGATGCCGATGGGCAACAAGCGCCAGATAGCGATGACGCCTTTAGCAATGTGGATTATCAAGAAACCAGCATTAGTAACAGCCAAGAATCTACAGATACAACGCAAGAGAGCACGGCTGCGGCAGAGGATTTTTCGGCCACCGATTTTGACGAAAGCTATGATGAGTACGGCAGTGCCAGTAATTGGGATGAAGGCGGCCGCCAAAATAATAATGACGATGATGATGGCGATTACACGCGCCAAGAAATCATTGCCATTAGCTTGCGCGAGCATTTGCTTAGCCAGTTAAAACTCATGCCATTATCAGAGCGCGACCAAACTTTGGTGATGTTGCTGATTGATAGCATTAATGACGATGGCTATTTAGAGCAATCGTTAGAAGAAATGGCAGAGTTGTTGCCGCCAGAGCTAGAAATCGAATTGCTAGAGCTAGAAACCGCGCTTAAATTGATTCAGCATTTAGACCCTCCAGGTATGGGAGCGGTGAATTTGCAAGAATGTTTACTGCTGCAATTAAACGCGCTACCCAAAGAAACCGAATATCTGACTTGCGCAAAACTGATTGTTGAACAACATTTAGCGGTATTGGCGAATAAAGATTTTGCCAAATTACGCAAATTATTGAATTGCGACGATGTGGCGCTAAAAGGCGCGCAGACTTTAATCAAACAACAAAACCCGCGCCCAGGTAGCGATTTTGCGCAACTCAGTCGCGATCATTTTATTCAGCATGAAGTGTTGGTTAAAAAAGTTAAAGGTATTTGGATTGCGACATTGAATGATGGCGTGATTCCTAAATTGCGCATTAATCAGATGTATGCCGATATATTGAAGCGCAACCGCGAAAATTCGAATCAGTATTTGCAAACGCAAATGCAAGAAGCCAAATGGATGATTAAAAATATCCAGCAGCGTTTTTCTACCATTTTGCGCGTTTCTCAGGCGATTGTAGACCGCCAACGTAACTTTTTTGAACATGGCGAAATTGCCATGCGTCCGCTGGTGTTGCGCGAAATTGCAGAAGAGCTGGAATTGCATGAATCCACCATTTCCCGCGTCACCACGCATAAGTATATGCTCACTCCGCGCGGCGTATTTGAGCTGAAATATTTCTTTGGTAGCCACGTTTCAACAGATGCGGGAGGCTCTGCTTCTGCCACGGCTATCCGTGCGTTAATTAAGCAATTGGTGGCTGAAGAAACGCCTAAAAAACCGCTATCTGATAATCAAATAACCGATATTTTGGCCAAGCAAGGCATTATTGTGGCGCGCCGAACCATTGCTAAATACCGCGAATCGTTGAATATTCCGCCTGCTAATTTGCGCAAACAGTTATAAACAGCACTTAATGACTGTTTACAAAGTCGTTACAAAAAATTCTCAAAATCTGCTCAAACCATCTCGCAAAAAATAATCAAAGGTGTACACTGAAATTGTTCGATGAGTAAAGTTAGCTACTTATTGGCAAGCTTTACTTAAAGAACAATTTCAATAAGGAGCAAGTCATGAATTTACAATTAACTGGGCATCACTTAGAAATTACACCTGCCATGCGTGAGTATGTGCAAAGCAAGCTTGTTAAAATTCGTAATCACTTTGATCATGTGATTGACGTAAAAGTTACCATGAGTGTAGAAAAACTCGCTCAAAAAGTTGAGGCTACACTGCACGTGCCGGGCAACGATTTACATGCCGAGTGCATAGATGAAAACATGTATAGCGCGATTGACATGCTGACGGACAAATTAGATCGTCAGGTCGTTAAACATAAAGAAAAACTCGGCAGTCATCACAAAGCCAACGGCGCCGTCAAACATCAAACGATTGATGAAAATCCAACTCTGAACTAACGCTCTCGTTAGATCCCACCTGTAAAACTCTTATGCAGGTGGGTATCTAAACAAACATCATGCAATACAATTCCAACTTAAACCTAAAATTAATCGTTGAATCGACTCAACAGATTAAATTAAGTTGGCACAACAACGCATTCCAATTTATGATTGAATATTGCACCTTGGGTATATTTCTTGGGTATATTTTCGGAGTATATTTTCGCCCGTGCGAAAGTAACAAGGTGATGCGATTTTCAATCAATGAAACTTAAATTTTTATGGCTCAAATAAACGTAGCCGAATTATTCAAAGAAACCCGCCTTAAGCTTAAACTCAAATGGGTTGCTGGCTTTGATGGCGGCACCAACCAACTTAACTCCGAAAAAGTCACCAAGCCCTCTCTGGCTTTAATTGGGCATCTTAATTTTGTGCATCCTAATCGGGTGCAGGTTTTGGGCTGTGCCGAGATGGACTATTTAAATTCGCTCAGCATTATTGCCATGCAGCAGGCCATCTCTAATTTATACGCGACCGATTTAGCCGCTGTGGTGGTGGCAAACGGCGAAAAAGCGCCTAAAGAATTGATGGCAGCGGCTGATAATCACCGAATTCCGCTGTTTACTTCGCCCATGCAAAGCCCGCAACTAATGGATTTGCTCAGCCATTATTTAAAACAAACCATGGCCGAAACCACCAGCTTGCACGGCGTCTTTATGGAAGTACAAGGTTTTGGCGTGCTGATTAAAGGTAACGCCGCCATTGGTAAAAGTGAGCTGGCGTTAGAGCTGATTACGCGTGGCCATCGTTTGGTGGCGGATGATATCGTCGATTTTTTTAAAATATCTCCAGAGCGCATTGAAGGGCGTTGCCCCGCATTATTGCAAGATTTTTTAGAGGTAAGAGGTCTGGGAATTTTGAATATTCGCGCGTTGTTTGGCGATAATGCCGTTAAGCCGACCAAGCCGCTGGATTTGATTATTCAGTTAGAGCTTGCGGATGCGCTAAACCCAATGGGCTTGGATAGGCTTAATGTAAAAACCCAGCATGAGCGTGTGTTGGATGTGAATATTACCAAGGTGGTGATACCGATTGCCGCCGGCCGTAATATTGCGGTATTGTTAGAGGTGGCGGTACGCAACCATATGCTGCTGATAAGGGGCATTAATGCCACAAAACAATTTAGCCAACGCCAAAAACAAATGATACAAAAAGTCAGCATAGAAAACGCTAAAGCAAGCATTCCCCAACCTTCTAAACCAAAAAGTCGGCAGGCAAAATAATGCAAATTATTATTGTAACGGGCCTTTCTGGCTCAGGTAAAAGTATTGTATTGCGCGTGTTAGAAGATAGCAGTTTTTACTGCATTGATAATTTACCCGCCACTTTGTTGCCACATATTTCGCAACATTTAAATGCCATTCATCACAGTAAAATCGCCATTAGTATTGATAGTCGCAGCGCCGCGCTAGAGGCTTTGCCGCAAGCGATAGAGACGCTTAAAGCCGATGGCAACCAAGTGCAAGTGCTATTTTTGGAATCTGCCGTAGAAACCTTAGTAAAACGTTTTTCAGAAACGCGGCGCAAGCATCCTTTAAGTAACGAAAACACCACTTTGGCTGAAAGTATTGCTAGAGAGCGCGATTTATTGGCAGGTGTTGCGGCGCTGGGTCATCATATTGATACCAGTAATTTAAGTGCAAATGCATTGCGCAACCATGTGCGCGAACTCATCTCGTCTTTACCCGTTTCTTCAGAAAAAGCGCACGCCAATAAGGGTTTGGTTTTACTATTTACCTCATTCGGCTTTAAAAACGGTATTCCGCTAGATGCCGACTTTGTATTTGATGTGCGCAGCTTGCCAAACCCGCATTACGACCCCATTTTAAAACCATTAACGGGCAAAGATGCAGCCGTACAAACGTTTTTGGCGAATCAGCCCGCCGCCATTGAAATGCTGGCAGATATTCAGCATTATGTACAAAAGTGGTTACCCAGCTTTAACGCGGATAACCGCAGTTATTTAACAGTAGCAATCGGTTGCACAGGCGGACAGCATCGCTCTGTGTATTTTGTAGAGCAATTAAGCATGCATTTTAAACAACAAAAACAACAGGTCATTATTCGGCATCGCGAGTTAGATTAGTTATTGGCTGGATTGAACATTCAACAATAGCGTTTTTAAAAATTTAAAAGGTAAAACAGCAAAGATGATTGGTATTTTGATTATCGCGCACGGCCAATTAGGCGAAAGCTTAATTGATTGCGCAAAACATGTGATGAATAAACAGCCGCCGCAGCTAGCCGCAATTGCTGTGAATACAAATGACGACCCAGCCGACGTATTGCCGCGGGCACAGGCTTTGGTAGAGCAATTGAATACGGGTGATGGTGTATTGGTGTTGTCGGATATGTATGGCGCCACCCCTTGCAATGTGGTGATTAAATTATTATCAGGCCGCGATGTAGAAGGTGTGGCAGGATTAAATTTACCAATGCTAGTGCGCGTGTTAACGTATCGCAATGAATCTATTAAGAAAATTGTGGAAAAAGCGGTTAGCGGCGGGCGTGATGGCGTGGTGCATTTTACAAAATCAGGCTGTCATCACAACAAACAATCCTAAAAACATACTAACAAGAATAGATAAAAATGATTAAACAAGACATCGTCATTATTAATAAATTAGGCTTGCATGCCCGTGCCAGCACCAAATTAACGCAAACAGCCAGCCAGTTTGCTGCCGAAATTTGGATAGAGCGCAATGGCCGTAAAGTGAATGCCAAAAGTATCATGGGTGTGATGATGTTGGCGGCGGCTAAAGGCTCAACCGTCACTTTAGAGGCAAGCGGTGCGGATGAAGTAGCCGCTATTGCCGCATTAGATGCTTTAATTAACGACTATTTTGGTGAAGGTGAATAAGCTTGGGTAAAGCACAAACCACATCTAACTTAGCAGCAAGTTCCAGTTTTAGCATCCACGGTATTGGCGTATCCAGTGGTATTGCGATTGGCCGTGCGCATTTGGTTTCAAATGCACTGTTAGAGGTGGTGCATTATGTATTGCCAGCCCATTTGGTGGATGATGAAATCACACGCTTTAGTGCGGCTATTAACACCGTTAAAAAAGATTTAGAAACCATCCAAAGCCAGCTTTCTAAAAATGCACCTGCTGAAATCAGTGCTTTTATCAATACGCATTTGATGATGTTGGCCGACAAGTCGCTATCAGAAATTCCCAAAGACATTATCCGCAAAGAGCAATGCAACGCGGAATGGGCGATTAAGCAGCAGATGGACGATATTGTTGAGCAGTTTGAAGCCATTGAAGATGAGTACCTGCGTGAGCGCAAGCAAGACGTGGTGCAGGTTGTAGAGCGTGTGATCAAAGTGTTGTTAGGTCATCCTAATCAGGCGCCAAATCAAGCGGCTAATCAACAATCCAGCAAACAACAATCGGTTAAGCAGCAAGAAAACGCCACAATTTTAGTGGCGCACGATATTTCGCCAGCCGATGCTATTCAATTTAAGCAACACCATTTTGCCGCGTTTATTACTGATGTGGGCGGCGTGACATCGCATACGGCCATTTTGGCGCGCAGCTTAAATATTCCATCCATTGTGGCTTTGCAGCGCGCACGCGATTTAATTGACGATAACGAACTGATTATTGTAGACGGCAGTTTGGGTGTGGTGATTGTTAACCCAAGCAAAGAGATTTTGGCCGAATACAAGTTGCGCCAAGAACAGTGGGAGCTGGAACAGCAAAAATTACAACGCATTAAATCTACAAAAGCGGTCACCATGTGCGGCACGGCGATTGAACTGCAAGCCAATATTGAAGTGCCAGAAGACGTGATTGCGGTAAAAGCAGCAGGTGCTACTGGTATTGGTTTGTACCGCACCGAATTCTTGTTTATGAACAAGCGCGAAATGCCCGATGAAGAAGAGCAATTTTTAGCTTACAAGCAAGTGGCAGAAGCCATGAAAGGCATGCCAGTTACTATTCGTACGCTGGATTTGGGCGCTGATAAGCAAATGAACCCAGACACGGTGAGCAATTGCGCTAACCCAGCATTGGGCCTGCGTGCGGTGCGTTTATGCTTAAGTGAGCCGCAAATTTTTCATACGCAATTGCGTGCACTGTTGCGCGCATCGCATTATGGGCATATCAAAATTTTAATTCCCATGTTGTCTACGCTATCTGAATTACGCCAAACCAAATTATTGCTTGAGCGAGCAAAAGTCAGTTTGCGCAAACAGAATATTCCGTTTGATGAAAATATAGCGTTAGGCGGCATGATTGAAGTGCCAGCAGCGGCGATTAATGCCGAAGCTTTTGCCAAAGAGCTGGATTTTATGTCGATTGGCACCAACGATTTGATTCAATACACTTTGGCGATTGACCGCACCGATGACGCAGTAGCGCATCTGTACAATGCGTTGCATCCGTCGGTTTTAAAGCTAATTTCGATGACCATTAAAGCGGGTGCCAAGTTGGGAAAATCGGTAGCAGTATGCGGCGAAATGGCGGGCGACGCCAAGCTGACCAAGCTGCTGATTGGTATGGGGTTACGCCAAATGTCGATGCATCCCAGCAATATTTTAAGTGTGAAGCAACAAGTGTTACATAGCCAAATTGCACAGCTAAATGCCAATGCAAACAAAGTGTTAAG
>JAZKDM010000034.1:0-2190 GCA_040387535.1 Pseudomonadota bacterium
CGGCAATATCAGCACCCAATTCTGGTGGCGTTTGCTCTAAAGCGCCTTTTACCGCACCGACGATTGCATTTAGTGGTTCTGTTAATGCTTCTAAAATTTCGTTGCTTGAAATCGTAAATTTACGTGGTAAGCCTTCTGCTAAATTGCGGCCTGTTACTTCCATTTCTAATACTTCAGAGCCTGGGAAAGCAGAGCCGATTTTCTTTTTAATGGCTTCAGCCGTTGGTTCAGAAATTTGCATACCATAGTTACGGCGGATGTAATCAATAATGGCTTGGTCAAATTTATCACCACCCACGCGCTCACTTTTAGCGTAAACAATACCGCCCAGTGAAATCACACCCACCTCAGTCGTACCACCGCCGATATCCACCACCATAGAACCTGTGGCTTCTGCTACTGGCATATCCGCACCAATTGCGGCTGCCATTGGCTCTTCAATCAAGAATACTTGCTTAGCGCCTGCGCGCTCGGCTGATTCTTTAATGGCGCGGCGTTCTACTTGGGTTGAGCCAACTGGTACGCAGATAATAATGCGTGGGCTAGGTGAGAACCAGCGTGATTCGTGCACCTTGCGGATGAAATATTTGAGCATTTGCTCAGTAATGGTGAAGTCGGCAATCACGCCGTCTTTCATCGGGCGAATCGCTTGAATATTGGCTGGTGCACGGCCAAGCATGCCTTTGGCATCTGAACCTACGGCTAGCAATACTTTTTTGCCGTTAGGGCCGCCTTCTTGGCGAATCGCTACAACGGAAGGCTCATTTAGTACAATGCCTCTGCCGCGGGCGTAAATTAAGGTGTTTGCTGTGCCTAAATCAATGGCTAAATCGTTTGAGAAGTAACTGTTTATAAAACCAAACATATTGTTTATCCTGTGTTTTTGGGTCTTGACATGCCAGCCACCGATGCAACTTAAGCATGCTTTAAAATCAAGGTATAATAACGTAAATTACATCGAATATTAAGGTGTAACTGAAGTTTATTATGGCAGTTTGTTACAAACAAACGTCAATTATTTAAATGCTATTTTAAAATAATCCCCTAAATTTTCAAATTGAATCGTTTTTATGGCTCTCAACATCACCGATATTAAACGGATTGCGCATTTGGCGCGCTTAGAAATCAGCGAACAGGAAGCAAACCAAACACTGACCAAGCTCACTGGTATCTTAGGCTTGATCGAGCAAATGCAGGCGGTGGATACCACTGGTATTACGCCGATGTCGCATTCACAGGATGTCACGCAACGATTAAGAGAAGATGTGGTGACGGCAACTAATCAGCGCGAATCTTTTCAAGCCAATGCGCCTATTTTAGGTAACGGTTCGGCAGAAAAAGCGATCGATAGCGGTTTGTATCTTGTTCCAAAAGTAATTGAATAGAAAAATAATATGATTAACAGTAGCCTTAAAAATTTAAGCCAAATGCTGGCTAAAAAAGAAATTTCCAGCGTTGAAATGACGCAAACGTTTCTTGACCGAATTAATAAATACAACCCAACAATCAATGCCTACATCGCCTTAGATGCCGATAAAACATTAGCGCAAGCCAAGGCAGCTGATGTGCGTATTGCAAACGGCACTGCAGAGCCGCTAACAGGCATTCCCTTCGCGCAAAAAGATATTTTCTGTGCCAAAGGCTGGCAAACCACTTGCGGCTCTAAAATGCTGGCTAACTTTGTGGCACCTTACGATGCGCATGTGATTACGCAATTTGACAATGCAGGCGCCGTTAATTTGGGTAAAACCAATATGGATGAATTCGCAATGGGTTCCTCTAACGAAACCAGCTATTTTGGAGGCGTCAAAAACCCTTGGGATTTTGACCGTGTTCCTGGCGGTAGCTCAGGCGGTTCAGCGGCGGCTGTTGCGGCTAGGCTTTGTGCGGCAGCAACTGGCACCGATACGGGCGGCTCAATTCGTCAGCCTGCCTCACTATGTGGCTTTACTGGTCTAAAGCCCACTTATGGCTTGGTTTCGCGTTACGGCATGATTGCGTTTGCTTCTAGCCTAGACCAAGCAGGGCCAATGGCGAAAAGCGCGGAAGACTGCGCCTTGATGATGAACGTGATGACAGGCTTTGATGAGCGTGATTCTACTAGCTTGAATCGTCCTAAAGAAAACTACACCCGTGGCCTAGATAAAATGGTTGGTAGCCAGCCGCTTAAAGGCTTGCGTATCGGCTTGC
>JAZKDM010000035.1:0-5164 GCA_040387535.1 Pseudomonadota bacterium
CGCGCTAGACCGCCTACAAGATAAATCTTTCAGGTAGCCATAATCTTTCAGGCAAACATAATTAAGACTAAAACTGATGATATTTAACGACTTTATTTTTTACGCTTTGGCCGCCATTTTGCTGTTTGCGGGTATTCGCGTAATTACCACGCGCAACCCAGTACATGCGGCTTTGCATTTAGTGCTAGCGTTTTTTACAGCCGCTGGTATTTGGTTGCTATTAGAAGCAGAATTTTTGGCGATTGCTTTGGTTCTGGTATATGTGGGCGCGGTGATGGTGCTATTTTTATTCGTGGTGATGATGCTAGACATCAATATTGATAAGCTACGCGAAGGCTTTTGGGAGTATTTGCCTATGGCTGGCACGATTGGCTTGTTGATGGCAGTTGAGATGGTGATGGTGTTAAGTGGTAAATACTTTGCGACTTCTCAAGTTGTAAATAAACCAGCCGATTACAGCAATACCGCTGAGTTAGGTCGCGTGCTATATACCGATTATTTGCTGCCGTTTGAATTGGCCTCTGTGGTGCTACTAGTGGCCATTATTGCAGCCATTGTTTTAACATTAAGAGATCGTCAGGATAATAAATCCATGAATCCTGCTGAACAGGTGTTGGTTAAAAAACAAGACAGGTTACGCATTGTGAAAATGGATGCAGTGGTTGAAGCACCTGCAGTAGAAGCTACACCAGCAGAAAAGGACAAAGCATAATGACATCAGTTGGCTTGTCGCATTACCTTGTGTTGGGCGCGTTGTTGTTCGCTATCAGCGTGATTGGTATTTTTTTAAATCGCAAAAATGTGATTATTTTGCTAATGGCGATTGAGCTAATGTTGTTGGCGGTTAATCTTAATTTTATTGCGTTTTCGCACTATTTAAACGATATCGCTGGCCAAGTATTTGTGTTTTTCATATTGACGGTGGCAGCGGCAGAGTCGGCAATCGGCTTGGCTATTTTGGTCGTGTTATTCCGCAATTTGCGCACCATTAATGTAGATGATTTGGATTCATTAAAAGGCTAAGTAAAGAATAAAAATGACACTGCCACAAATTTCCTTATTAATTGTTTTACTGCCTTTAATTGCGGCAGTTATCGTCGGCTTATTCGGCCGTCATTTGCCGCGAGCTAGCGCACATTGGTTAACCATAGCAGGCGTAGGCGCAGCGTTTGTGCTGTCTGTCATTGTTTTCAAAGCCACCTTAAACGGCTATACCGCTAATTACAATCTATATACCTGGCTAACATCGGGCGATATTCAATTTAATGTTGGATTTTTGATTGATAATCTAACCGCCATGATGATGGTAGTTGTCACATTTGTATCGCTGATGGTTCATATTTACACCATAGGCTACATGAGTGAAGACCCGGGTTACGGTCGCTTTTTTAGCTATATCTCACTGTTTACGTTTTCAATGCTGATGCTGGTGATGAGCAATAACTTCATGCAGCTGTTCTTTGGATGGGAAGCAGTAGGCTTGGTTTCATATCTGCTGATTGGCTTTTGGTATACACGTCCAACGGCGATTTACGCCAACTTAAAAGCATTCTTAGTGAATCGTGTTGGCGATTTCGGCTTCTTGCTGGGCATTGGTATGGTGCTGTATTACACAGGTAGCTTAGATTACGCAGCGGTGTTCCAAGCGGCACCGTCTTTAGCTGACGTACAAGTGTTCTTATTACCAAATGTGTCATGGTCATTAATGACAGTGACGTGTATCTTGTTGTTTATTGGTGCAATGGGTAAGTCGGCGCAGGTGCCTTTACATGTTTGGTTGCCTGATTCAATGGAAGGCCCAACGCCTATTTCTGCCTTGATTCACGCGGCAACCATGGTAACGGCGGGTATCTTTATGGTGGCACGTATGTCGCCGCTTTTTGAATTGTCCACAACTGCGCTATCCTTTGTCATGATTATCGGCGCGATTACCGCCTTATTTATGGGCTTTTTGGGCATTATCCAAAACGATATCAAACGTGTAGTGGCTTATTCAACGCTTTCTCAGCTTGGCTATATGACAGTCGCTTTAGGCGCATCAGCCTATTCAGTTGCGATATTCCATTTGATGACGCACGCATTTTTTAAAGCCTTGTTGTTTTTGGCAGCTGGCTCTGTGATTATGGGCATGCATCATGATCAGGACATCCGCAATATGGGTAACTTGAAAAAGTATATGCCTGTGACTTGGATTACTTCATTAATTGGTTCGCTAGCGTTAATCGGTACACCATTCTTTGCTGGCTTTTATTCAAAAGATAGCATTATTGAAGCGGTTAAGTTTTCTAATATTACTGGCAGTGGCTTTGCCTATTTTGCGGTATTAGCAGGCGTGTTCGTCACAGCATTTTATTCATTTAGATTGTACTTTTTGGTTTTTCACGGCAAAGAGAAATGGCGTCACGTTTCTCACGCGCATGATGCACATCACGATGATGAGCATGATCAGCATCATGGCCTAGGCCCGACCGATGATCCGCATGAACCAGGCTGGGTGGTTAAGCTGCCGCTGATTTTATTGGCGATTCCTTCATTATTAATTGGCTACATCGCGATTGAACCTATGCTGTTTGGCGACTTTTTCAAGGGTGTGATTTTTGTGAATAGCGAAGCGCATCCTGCCATGGAAACGCTAACACATCACTTCCATGAAATACTGCATTCGCCAGCAGGCATGGCTTTGCACGGTTTAATGACATTACCATTTGCGTTGGCGGCTTCTGGTGTATTGTTGTCTTGGTTCTTTTATATGAAACGCCCTGATATTCCAGCGGCTATTCAGAAAAAATTCAGTTTCATTAACCAAATCCTAGAAAATAAATACGGTTTCGATGCGTTTAACGAACGCGTATTTGCCGGTGGCGCACGCATGCTGGGTGAAAAGCTTTGGAAAATTGGTGATATACAACTAATTGATGGTGCAATCGTTAACGGTACGGCGCGCTTAATTGGTCGTATTTCGAGTAAAGTGCGTCATTTGCAATCGGGCCTGATTTATCACTATGCCTTCGCCATGATTATTGGCGTGTTTTTGTTCTTAACCTTTTTTATCAAAATAAATTAAGTGATGACTATTTAAATGATGACTATGGATTTTTTAAATAGCCATGTGCTAAGTTTTTCAATTTGGCTGCCGATTTTGGCTGGTGTTGTGGTGTTGCTGTTAGGTAACGACAACAAGCCTAATTTCACGCGTTGGCTTGCCTTGGCACTCAGTTTGGCAGCGTTTGCAGTGACCTTGCCGCTTTACACGCACTTTAATTACGCCGATGGCGGCTTTCAGTTTCAAGAAATGGCGCGCTGGATTCCGGCCTTTAATGTGAATTATCACTTGGGTGTAGATGGTATTGCCGCGCCATTGATATTGCTAACCAGCTTTACTACCGTGATTGTGGTGATTGCCGCTTGGGAAGTGATTGCCAATAATATTGCGCAATATATGGCGGCGTTCTTGATTATGAGCGGCTTGATGATTGGCGTCTTTAGCGCTTTAGATGGCTTGCTTTACTACGTGTTTTGGGAGGCGATGCTAATCCCAATGTTCTTGGTGATTGGTATTTGGGGCGGTGAAAATCGTGTATATGCGACCATCAAGTTTTTCCTGTATACCTTACTTGGTTCGCTGCTGATGTTGGTAGCCTTTATCTACCTGTACCACCAAACGGGCAGTTTTGAGATTGTTGATTATTACAAATTGCCATTGCCATTAGATGCGCAAGTGTTGATTTTTATGGCGTTTTTTATGGCTTTTGCGGTCAAAATCCCGATGTGGCCAGTTCATACCTGGCTGCCAGATGCTCACGTTGAAGCGCCTACAGGCGGCTCTGTGATATTGGCAGCGATTATGTTGAAATTGGGTGGCTACAGCTTTTTGCGTTTTGCCATGCCAATCGCACCTGATGCCGCGCACTACTTATCTGGTTTTATGATTACCTTGTCATTAATTGCGATTGTCTATATCGCTTTGGTGGCATTGGTACAAAAAGACATGAAAAAGCTGATTGCTTATTCTTCTATTTCGCATATGGGCTTTGTCACTCTGGGCTTCTTCTTGTTTAGTCAATTAGGTCTAGAAGGCGCGATTGTGCAAATGATTTCACATGGCTTTATTTCAGCCGCCATGTTCTTGTGTGTGGGTGTGTTGTACGACCGCATGCATAGCCGCCAGATCGCCGATTACGGCGGGGTAGTCAATACCATGCCGATTTTTGCAGCTTTTGCAGTATTGTTTGCCATGGCAAATAGTGGCCTCCCAGCCACATCAGGGTTTGTCGGTGAATTTATGGTGATTCTAGCCGCGGTTAAATACAACTTTTGGGTTGGATTCTTAGCTGCCACCACCTTGATATTTGGCGCAGCATACAGCTTGTGGATGGTGAAGCGCGTATTTTATGGCGATATTGCTAACTCACATGTGGCTGAGCTAAAAGATATCAATAAACGCGAATTGCTCATACTAAGCGTGTTGGCTTTGATGGTGATTGGGTTTGGTGTGTATCCACAACCGCTTACTGAGTTTACACATGCCACAGCTGCACAATTTTTGAATCATATGGCAATCAGCAAATTGCCAGTTGCCGGGCTTTAGGCCTTAAGTTAGTAGAAAAACGATGGAATATATCAAATCTGACCTGATTACCGCTTTGCCTGAACTGACTGTGCTGTGCATGGCGATGTTTATATTGCTGCTTGATTTATTTATTAAACCCAAAAATCGTATTGTGATTTACGGTTTGGCGCAATTTACGCTATTGGCGGCTGCTTATTTTACGGTTAGCACCTATAATCCCGCTGTTGGTTATGCGTTTTCCAATATGTTTGTAGATGACCCGCTTGCCGATATATTAAAGCTGATGACCTTTTTAGGCACATCGGTCATGCTGGTATATACGCGTCAATATATGCAGCAGCGCGGCATGTTCAGGGGTGAGTATTACGCTATGGTGCTGTTTGCCATGCTGGGCATGATGATTATGATCTCTGGCCAGAGCATGCTCAGTATTTATATGGGCTTAGAGCTGCTGTCACTTTGTTTATACTCATTAGTTGCGTTTGACAGAGATAATGCGCGCGCAACCGAAGCGGCGATGAAATACTTTGTATTGGGTGCCTTAGCTTCAGGCATGTTGCTGTATGGCATGAGTATGATTTACGGCATGACTGG
>JAZKDM010000036.1:0-8522 GCA_040387535.1 Pseudomonadota bacterium
TTTAATAACGGGTGTGTATACATAAAAATTAGCCTCTACAAAAATTCAAAAAAACATTCAATCTGATTGCTTACTAATAATCCACTCAACTTAATATTGATTAAGATGCTGGCGGAACAAACCCAATGGTTTCTACTTCGATATTTTTTAATTTTGCATGCAATTGATAGTCGCGAATAAATTCTGCTACATCGTAAGCAATGGATTTTGACTGGCTACAATCAATCACCACTTTTGCATTGCTTGGAATCGCCTCTAATACCGAAATGATGCTGGCTTTATTAAAAAACGATACCTCTTCTGCCAACACTAGGTGATGCACCGATACGCCATTGTTCATGGATTGTGTATCTTTCATGTAGTGCGAATTGCGATAACTATGGTGCAAGGTAAAAAATATGCCCATCACCATACCAACCGCAATACCTGTTAGCAAATCAGTAAATAGCATCACCACAATGGTGGTGATAAAAGGCACAAATTGTTCCCAGCCCAGCGCATACATTTTTTTGAATAATGAAGGCGTGGCTAATTTATAACCCACCATAATCAATACCGCAGCCAAACTTGCCAGTGGAATCATATTGAGAAAACTCGAAATAGTGACCACACTAATGAGCAAGAAAAAACCATGCATTATGGCCGATAGTTTGGTTTTAGCACCAAACGAAATATTAGCGGAGCTGCGCACCACCACTTGCGTCACTGGTAAACCACCAATTAAGCCAGATACTAAATTACCTAAGCCTTGCGCTTTTAACTCGCGATTGGTTGGCGTTACACGTTTATAGGGATCCAACTTATCAGTTGCTTCTACGCAAAGCAAAGTCTCTAAGCTGGCTACAATCGCCATTACTGCACCAATTTTATAAACTTCAATATTGGTTAATTGCGAAAAGTCGGGAAAAGTAAACTGGCTAAAAAACGCGGCAACACTGGTGGCTACTGGTAGTGTGACGATTTGATCGGGGCTTAAAGTGAAATTAAGAATGCGGTTTTGAAATAAGTAGGTAAACACAATACCCAGCAAAACAACAACAATTGGGCCTTGTAATAATTGAAAAATTCGATGCTTTTTAGAAAGTACTTTATCCCACAATATCAGCAAAGCAAGCGATACAGCAGAAATCAGTAAAGCACCTGGTGTTAATAAATCCCACGCTTTCATAATAATAGAAAACGTATTTTCACCTTCATCGGTAAAAAACGATTCGCTACCTTCAAACTCAAAGTCGTATCCTAGCGCGTGTGGTATTTGCTTTAAAATAATCAGCAAGCCAATACCCGTAAGCATACCTTTGATAACGGAAGTGGGAAAGAAATAGGCAATAAAGCCAGCCTTGAAAAAACCTAAAGCTAATTGAAGCAGGCCCGCAATGACTAGCGCGGTTAAAAATGCCTCCCACGAACCAAGCGTGCTAATGGCACCAAACACAATTACTGCCAAACCAGCGGCAGGGCCGCTCACGCCAAGCGGTGATCCGCTGGCCATGCCGACAATAATGCCGCCCACAATACCAGCAATAATCCCTGAAAATAGGGGTGCTCCTGAGGCTAGGGCAATTCCTAAACAGAGCGGAAGAGCGACAAAGAATACGACGATACTGGCGGGTAAATCACTTTTAATTTCTTTAAACCATGTTTGAATATTCAATCTACTGCCTCTAAATTAATAATTATTTACACACGTAGTGTAACAAAAAAAAAGTGCCACTTTCATGACAATGGCGCTTTTATCTGTAACTATTATCTATTTTATTAATCTGTCGCTTTATCCATGTAGGGTCTTTTACCCAGCATGCGAATGTTCAATTGTTGATAACTGTTAGGGCCAGATTTACGTTCAACAGCCTCATCTTTAACCAATGTTGCCGCTTCCCAATTATCTGCCTTATTAGCAGTAGATTCAGCGGGGGCTTCTTGATATGGCCGTTTTGATAAATTTTGGTTGATGATATTTTGAGCTTTATCATCTCCTGCTTGAACAACACCAGTTGTCAACAATAGTGCTGCCGCTAATCCTATAAGACTTTTGCTTTTCATTATCATCTCCTCAACTTAACTTCTACTTAACTATATTTATTTTCAATTAGTATGGACGTTTCGATAATTGGTTCATACGTTGTACTTGTTTGTTTGTACCTAAAGCACTGTCATCGGCTTCACCATCACCACGTACCAATGTTGCACCTTCAAACTCGTTAGATTTTTGATAGGCGCTTTCTGGAAGCGGTTGTGCATATGGGCGTTTAGACATATTATTTTGGTTGTGCACATTCTTTTTGTAAGCATCTTCTGCATGTACAGCGCCAGATACCAATAAAACTGCTGAAGAAACAATCACTGCTAAATTTAAACTTTTCATTTTTTCACTCTCCAAATATGTTAGTAGTTATTCGGGTTGTTTTATTGCTTTCCCGATGTGATGCATTATCCATGGTGTCCGTAAACTAAAAATCTACCATTATAGGTAGAACGGTATATACTATTCGGCATATGCCAAACGAAATTGATAACACAGCAGATAGTGAAATAACGCAGCCTACAAGTGCGCGCGCGTTAAGAGAAAGCTTAAAACAAACGCAAGCTAATGACTCACATTTACGGCTTTACCTTAGTCTTGGCCAACATTTTTTTGAGCATGGCTGGGGTGTTGGCGCATCTAGCACCTTATTACAATCGCTTTGCACATTGCTGTCAGCCCAGCACGCTTTACTGGCTATCGAAAACTCTGGCAAGCTAATTGTATTTAACCAAGTAGGGCAAACACTGCCTATTGGAACGCGTATCCCTATGATGGGCATATTGGCGCTGATGCTTAAGAATCCGGTGCGTTTTGCGCTATATGAAAATAAGAACGCTCAGCTTTGGACACACGGCGACAGTAGCCACCACGATTGCCTGATTCCAATTGCCTTAGGGCAACATGGCAAAGGAGTTATTGCAGTTTCTGGCAAAAAATTAACGTTAACAGCAGCCGAAATTGAGACTTTACAAGCGCTTGCTGGCCTTATAGGATTAGCCATATCGCAACATCAAGGGCCCGCGCGAAGCGAAGTAGATCAAAGTATTTTAGAGGCGCTAACGCCAAGAGAGCGCGAAATTTTTGCACTCTTGCCTTCTGGCCTAAGCAATAATGAGCTTGGAGCGAAATTAGGCATTGCGCCAGGCACGGCTAAAATTCATGTAGAGCGCGTTTTAAATAAACTTGGGGTAAAAGATAGAACACAAGCCGCGGTAAAAGCGGTTGAGCTGGGTTACAAGTCTTAATCAATATTAATGAAAAACACACCATCAACTAAAAATTCGTTTCAGCCGCTGAGTTGGATTGCGCAGGCTTGGCAAGATTTACCCTTAGGCATGAAAGGTGTTTGTGTTATCACCCTACCCTTGCTGGTTTTATTGGCTTCTCTTGGCTCTTTGTATATAAGAGAGCAAGAGTCTACCCAGCTAGAAAATAAGCTTAGGCTTGCCTTGCAAAATCAGCGCGACATTCAAGAAGTGCATACCATGCTAATTGAGGCCTCTACAGGTGTTAGAGATTATTTACTGACAGGGGATAAGCATTTTCTGGATATTTTTTTCCAAGTTGAAAATAAGCTTCCCGCCATACTGAATGCTTTGGAAGTGCAGCTGGACAATGAAGGTCAAAAAAAGCGGCTTGCTGTAATTAATCCACTTGTTGAACAAAACCTACATGATTTAAGAATTCTATCTGAGTACGAATCCAATATTGCTTCCGATGATTTAATCGCCAAATTCAAATCGCAAGTGACCACACTGGATAAGCTTAGAAATGAAATTGAACGCCTTAATGCAGAAGAAGCGATATTAGTAGCCAAAGATCAGCAAGACGTTGTGGAACAGCGCCAGCGCCACATTATCATCACGCTGATTGCGGCGATATCAGGCATTATCGGCTCCCTAGTAGCGGTATGGATTTTTTCACGCACCATTGTAAAACGAGTGCGTTTATTAAGAGACTCCGCCGCGCATTTAGCCAAGGCAGAGAAACTAGATTTGCCTTCTAGTAGCCAAGATGAGCTGGGGCAATTGTCGGATGAGCTAGATCATGCATCGCAATTACTGGCTAAAAATATCAGCGATTCTATACAGGCCAAAAAAGAGGCAGAAGAAGCCAGTGCTTCAAAAAGCATGTTTTTATCGCGAACCAGCCATGAACTGAGAACGCCTCTTAATGCCATTTTAGGATTTGCCCAACTATTAGAGCAAGATTTATCACAAGGCAAACAACGCGATAGCGTTTCATTAATTTTGGGCGCAGGCCAGCATTTGCTTAAGCTGATTAATGAAGTACTAGAGATTGCCAGAATTGAATCTGGGGAAATTTCGCTAGAATTAACGTCTGTCGCTGTGAATACTTTGCTTGAAGAAGCGACTCAGTATATTGCCCCCATAGGAAAAATTAGAGATATAGAGATTAAAACAAGTATTGCCCCCAATTTATGGGTAAGTGCCAACAGACAAAAGCTATTGCAAGTGGTGCTTAATTTACTTTCTAATGCGCTTAAATATGGCCCTGCCAATGCAGCGATACAACTAAAGGCATACAGCCGCGATGATGTCGTCATCATCGAAGTGCAAGATGAAGGCGCTGGCATACCTGCCAAATTAAAAGAGCGCTTATTTACCCCATTTGATCGATTGGGCGCAGAGCAAACAAAAGTGGAAGGTACAGGACTTGGCTTGGCTTTATCCAAGCAAATTATGCTGGCCATGAATGGCAGTATTCATGTAGCAAACGACAAAAGCTTATTTTGGATAGAGCTGAATGCGGGTGAGCCAGATGCGGAATTAACAGAAGCAACACAGGTAAAGCTCAACAAAAAACATACCTCATTAAATAACAAACACTCCATATTGTATGTAGAAGATAATGTAAGTAATCGCGCTTTGGTAGAGGCTATTATTCATCGCCAACATGATTTGCGCATTCATTGTGTAACAACCATGAAAGACGCCAAGCAATATTTAACAGAATTCACGCCATCCTTATTGCTGATTGATTTGAATTTACCCGATGGCTCTGGTGAGAATTTGGTGCGTTATATTAAAACAGATGCTAAATATCAACACATACCCATTATGATTTTAAGCGCCGATGCGCTACCAGAAACGATATCGCGTCTGCAAGCGACTGGCGCAGCTTATTACATGACTAAACCGTTAGATGTAGCGGCATTTAGCAAAAAAATTAGAGAACTGATTGAGGCATAACACCATGAACGAAGCAGATATATTAAATGCCAAAATTTTAGTGATTGACGATGCTGAAGCCAATTTAAGATTGCTAGAAGATTTACTGGCTAGAGAAGGCTTTCATCAAGTCATTAGCACGGCCGATTCCACAAGGGCGCTGGATTTGTTTAAAGCGTTTGAGCCAGATTTAATTTTGCTGGATTTAATGATGCCAGAGCTGGATGGTTATGCCGTACTTGAGATGTTGTCTCGCCATATTCCAAAAGATGAATACTTGCCTGTGTTGGTGTTGACCGCAGATGCAACTATCGCCGCCAAAAGAAAAGCCTTGGCATTGGGTGCCAAGGACTTTTTAACCAAACCATTTGACACTATTGAGGCGATGCTACGGGTTTGGAATTTGCTAGAAACACGTATTTTGTATCGTCATTTAAAAGCGCTAAACAACGCGCTTAAACCTGTTCAAAATCCCAACATATCCACAGAGTAACTGTTTAAAGTTTAATCTAGTTGTGCAAGGTGACTTAAAGCAACATCTACGTTAGCCGTTTTTTGCGCAATTTTAGCTAAATAATCACTAGCTTGGCTATGTTGACTATTTAATGCTAATACCTTTTTAAAGTGTTCTTCAGCGTGGCTGTAATCGTTGGTTGCAAATTCAGCAGCTGCTAAATAAAACCAAGATTCAGCCGTGTTTGGCTCATTTTGTACCCATTGTGCCGCCACTTTTAACAAAGTAGACCACTCTTGGCTTACATATGGTTGCACCACTTGCATAAAGTAAGGACGTTGCGTTGCTGCCATCGCCCAAAAAGGTTTTTCACTTTTTACGCCCAAAGTTTGTGCTGGTTTGCTCATCAGTGTTTGCACCCACTCAACCGGCATAAAGAAATATTGCGCTGCATTACCTTTGCTTTTTAAAGTAATGATACCTACTAAATTGCCGGCATCATCAAAGGCGCCACCGCCACTAGCGCCTAATCTGAATGAGCTGCTAGCACGGATAATCACGCTACCATCCATTGGAAACAAGCCTTTAACCGCACCGAAAGTGTTTACAGGTGTTTTAGTTTCGTCTGGGTAGCCAATGGTAAAAATAGATTCTTCGTATTGAAGCGCTTTGCTAGCGCCAATTTTCACGCTTGGCACATCTAAGTTTTCTACAGTAAGCATGCATAAATCATGATGCCAGTCAGCTTTGATAGCAGTCGCTTTGTGTGGCTCGCCATTCACAATCACTGAAACATTGGTGGCATCGGTTACTACGTGGCAATTGGTAATCACTTCATTTTTACCAATAACAACAGCTGAGCCTAAGCCAAGATTGCCGTTTGGTAAAATCACTTTTACACGCAAAACGCTATTGCTAAGCTCGCTCACCATTGCATCCGCTGGTTTTGCACATGCACTATTTGCCATGCCAAATACCATCAGCAGTGTATAAAACGTAGTTAAGTAGTGTTTAATCATGTTGCTCCCCTATCCGCCACGCATCTTTTTAAGGCTAGATGCAGTACAAACAATGTTGCTTACATGACTAATTTAGCAATTAGCGTTCCAACTTAACTATATACGGCACCATATGGCCTGAATGCCGCCTGCAGAGCCGAAATCAAGGCTTAGCAATGCTTTAAAATTGTTGTTTTTAAAAGGTGGTATTTTGCAGTTTTGCACGACTTTAGTGCGTGCAGAATGATTATTTGGTGCATGGTTGATTCAGAGCAAAAGGCATAAAAAAAGCCGCTATTGTTAGCGGCTTATAAAGTCATTTTCAACATAACGCCGTTGAGAGAAACAACTGAGTAATTCAGTTAACTTCTTTTAAGATTAATTTCCCGCAATACCAGCAATTGCGAAACCAATTTGGCTAAGCCTTCAATCGTTTTGTGTTGGCATTCGTTTAAATAATTTGGCTTTAAATCTAATACGCAAATGGCACCGATAATTTCACCCATTGGTAATTTAATCGGTACACCGCAATAAAATCGAAGGTCTGGATGGCCTATTACCATTGGGTTATCCCAAAAACGCTCATCTAAAGTAGCATCTGGAATTTCTAACAAGCCGTCATTTTCCAGCGTATGTTGACAAAAAGAACCGGCACGCGGCGTTTCTAAAATGCTCTCTAAACCCACATTCGATTTAAACCACAGTCTTTTTTCATCCACAAGTGAAATTAAGGCAATAGGCGTATCGCACACATCTTTTGCCATTCGCGTAATACTGTCAAAGATAGTTTCAAAAGGTGAATCTAACACCTTAAGTTGTTGTAGCGCCGTTAACCTGCGCTGCTCATGTAATATGGCTTGATTATCTGTCAATTAATGCTTTCTATATTACATCGTGTTATTGATAAATTGAAACAATTACTTCTGTATTTAAACAACATTCTCTTGAAACAAAAGCCCTATCATTTCATTACAAATCAAGATGCATATTAAGGTGATAGTAGTAATTGTTTTGTACGCTAACGTACAAAGCAATTAAATCGATATTTGCTGACTTTAATGCAGGGCCTAAGCAGGCGGTTCAAATACAACATATAACAAAGCAAAATAGTTTTAATTTAAGAATTTTTTTGCTCAAGCTTAATGGCTTTGTAGCATTCACACACCATTTTTTCTAACCCTGCGCGATTCAAAATAGTGACACAGCCGCGGTGGTATTTAATCAAGTCTAACTTGGCTAATTTTGACGATACTTCTGAAACGCCAGAACGTCTTACACCCAGCAAATCGGCCACGCGTTGATGCGTTAAACTGATGCGGTTTGATGCCCAGCGATCTAAACTGGTTAACAAAAATCGACAGACTTGCTGATCTAAATTGTGATAGCGATTGCAAGCGGCAATTTGTGAGGAATGCGAAAAAATCACGTGGATATATTTTAAAACCAGCGCCCTAAATTCTGAATTATTATCAAATAACTTTTGCACCACACTCACCTTAACGCGGTATCCCCAGCCAGCGCTTTGCACCACCACACGATTGGTTGGCGAATAAATATCCATAAAGGCATCTGTACCCACCAAACCATCGTTGCCAATGGTGGCCACTTCTGGCGCCACTCCATCCATTAGCACTTTAACCACAGCAACAATGCTGCTGATTGGAAAATAGATAAAATCAATTTTTCCAGCTTTTTGATAAAGATCTAAATCTCTTGGTAATGGTATTAATTGAAGCTCTGGCAGCAACGCCGAATAAAGCCCAGGGCTTAACTTAGCTAAAAATTTGTTCTGTTTAGGATTGCGGCGACCAGTCATAACGACCTCTTAAAATATGAATAGATAGTAGCGGTTA
>JAZKDM010000037.1:0-2006 GCA_040387535.1 Pseudomonadota bacterium
ATATGGCCGCGGCGCGCTTCTGCATCGCCCCACAGTTGCTCTAAATTATAATAAGCGCGCGTAGCAGGAATCATAATATGCACAACCATATCGTTTAAATCCACCAATACCCATTCGCCTTCTTTTTCGCCTTCAGTACCGCGAATGGCATAGCCTTTTTCTTTTAGCTTTTCGCGTACATTGTCGCCCATGGCTTTTGCTTGGCGGCTTGATGTGGCGCTGGCAACAATCATATAGCTGGTCATATTAGTCAGCTTGCGTACATCCATCACCGCAATATCAAAGCCTTTAATATCTTCAAGCGCGTCAATTACCGCCTGTTTCATGGTGTCTAGATAATTTGCTTCTGTTTGAACTGTCATTATGCCGCCTGTGCTGGAATTGCGTTTGATTGATTTGAAATGCGGTTATTCGCATCCACATACACCAGTTGCGGCGCATATTGCTGCAACTCGGCCGCTGTGTAGTGCGCGTAACTGGCGATAATAATAATATCTTTAGGATGAGCCTTATGCGCAGCGGCGCCATTCACTGAAATAATGCCAGAGTGACGGTCCGCACGAATCGCATAGGTGCTAAAGCGTTCGCCATTGGTGACGTTGTAAATGTTGATTTGTTCGTATTCTTTTATATCGGCGGCTTCTAATAGCGCCTCATCAATCGCACAACTGCCTTCATAATGCAACTCGCTGTGAGTTACATGCACGCGATGCAGTTTTGATTTAAGCATGGTTCTTTGCATGGATGGGTGTTTCTCCAAAAAGGACGCGTATTATAGTCTTTTCAACTACTTATCGCAAAAATCTTTATGTGTTTGGCTTAATTTAAAGACTTAATTCAATATTGTCGATTAATCGCGTGTTGCCGATTTTTGCAGCAGCCAATATCACCAAATGCTTATCGGCTTGACTAGCAGGCAACAAGCTAAGTGCAGAGCGCACAGTGACATAATCCACCTGCCAACCCGCGGCGTTTAGTTGGATTTTAGCGGCAATTTCTAGTGAATCAAATTCAGCATTTTGTGCTTGAATGGCTTTTGCAATCGCTTGCAACGCTTGGTTTAGTGCTGCCGCCTGTTGTTTTTGGACATCGGTTAAATAACCATTACGCGAACTTAATGCCAAACCGCTCGCTTCGCGCACGGTTTCGCCTGCCATGATTTGAATCGGATAATTAAACTGTTTGACCAATTCACGAATGATCAATAACTGCTGAAAATCTTTTTTACCAAAAAAAGCTGTTTGCGGCTGCACCATATTAAATAGCTTGGCCACCACGGTTGCCACGCCTGCAAAATGGCCAGGGCGGCTGGCGCCACATAAATCATTGGCAATAGCAGGCGGTAAAATTGTCATGCTTTGATTAAGCTGAATACCTGACGAGCTCTGCGACATTTGTGGGTACATCTCACTCACTGTTGGCGTAAATACAATATCGCAACCTGCCGCTTTAAGTTTTTCGCAATCTGCATCTAGCGTGCGTGGATAATTGGCCAAATCTTCATTAGCGCCAAATTGCAACGGGTTCACAAAAATACTGACGACTACGTAATCGCACTGTTGTTTGGCAAGATTCACTAAATGAATATGCCCCGCATGCAGGTTGCCCATAGTGGGCACAAAGCCAATACGGCTATTGGATTTATGGTTAAGTGTCTGCCTTAGTTTAGCGACAGTATTAATAATTTGCATAATACGAGGGTGTTGATGAGTTAGTAGCTATGTTCTAGGGCTGGAAACGTTTTGTCTTTTACGGCAGCAACATAAGCGGCTACTGCACTTTGCACGCTATTGGTTTCTTTTAAAAAGTTACGCACAAAACGTGGTGATTTGAAATCAGCTGGGTTTTTAGTACTTGGGCCAGTGTAAATACCTAATAAATCTTGCAATACCAGCACTTGGCCGCTGCAATCAACACCTGCGCCAATGCCGATGGTGGGCACGTTTAACGCTTCTGTGATGCTTTTGGCTAAACTGGCTGGCACCATTTCTAGCAAGATAAAACTA
>JAZKDM010000038.1:0-5572 GCA_040387535.1 Pseudomonadota bacterium
TTTACAGTAATCATTTTTTCACGCAAACCATCGGTTTGCTGTTGTTGTTCGATTTCTCTAGCCATTATCTGTCTCGCTTCTTAGAATGACAGGCCGTTTTCACGCGCAGCATCTGCTAACGCCTTGATACGACCATGGTATTTGTAGCCTGAACGATCAAAAGCCACAGTAGTAATACCCGCTTTTTTCGCTTTTTCAGCAATTAATTTACCAATAGCGGCAGCAGCTTCTACGTTGCCACCATTCTTAACAATTTTACGAACATCTGCTTCAACAGTTGAAGCACTTGCTAATACTTTATCGCCAGTTTCAGCAATAATTTGCGCATAAATGTGCGTATTAGTACGATGCACGCTTAAACGTGTCACTTTTAGCTCAGCGATTTTGGCACGGGTTTTACGTGCACGGCGTAAGCGATTATCTACGTTGTTCATAGTTTGACCTTATCTACTTATTTCTTTTTGGTTTCTTTAATTGCGACCACTTCATCTGCATAACGAACGCCTTTGCCTTTATATGGCTCAGGTGCACGATAAGAACGAATTTGCGCAGCTACTTGACCAATCACTTGCTTATCATAACCAGTCAAAATAACCTCTGTTGGAGTCGGTGTTGTAACCGTTACGCCAACTGGCATTTTGTGATTAATCGGGTGTGAATAACCAAGCTCTAAATTTAACATTGCGCCTTGTGCATTAGCTTTATAACCCACGCCTACTAAAGTAAGCTTGCGAGTAAAACCAACAGAAACGCCATGAACCATATTAGCAACGAGTGCACGTAAGGTACCTGACATTGCGCTTGAGTGTTTTGTATCATTGGTAGCAGCAAAAGTAATTGTTTCACCCTCACGCTTAAGCGCTACTGCGCTTGTTAGCGGATGTGACAATTTACCTAAAGGACCACTTACTGCAATGCTATTAGCACTCAGTACAACTTCAACTTTTTCTGGAATAGCGACTGGATTTTTAGCAACACGTGACATTTGCTTCTCCTTAAGCCACTACGCACAACACTTCGCCACCGATACCGGCTGCTTGTGCTTTACGATCTGTCATTACACCCTTGGATGTAGACATAATTGTCACACCAAGACCATTCATTACTTTAGGAATATTGTCTGAACCTTTGTAGATGCGAAGACCAGGCTTACTTACGCGGTCAATCTTCTCAATTACTGGGCGGCCAGCATAATATTTCAAGCTGATATTTAACAATGGCTTGCCATCATTAGCAGCTACAGCGAAATCATCAATATAACCTTCATCTTTTAGAACCGCAGCAATTGCAGCTTTAAGTTTAGAAGCAGGCATAGAAACTGATAATTTGTTAACACTTTGTGCGTTACGAATACGCGTTAGCATATCGGCAATCGGATCACTCATACTCATAATTTATTCCTCCGTTACCAGCTAGCTTTGGTGACGCCTGGCACTTGGCCACTCATCATCAAATCGCGCAATTTGCTGCGACCGATACCAAATTTACTGAAAACACCACGTGGGCGACCTGTTAATGCACAGCGATTACGCAAACGCACCGGGCTTGAATTGCGTGGCAATGCTTGCAATTTCAAACGTGCTTCACGACGATCTTCTAATGTTGCACTTTGATCATTAATCGTTGCGTTTAATGCATCACGCTTGCCTGCGAATTTAGCAACTGTTGCGCGACGTTTAGATTCGCGTTCTGTCATACATGTTTTTGCCATGTCTTAACCTCTAAAAGGAAAACTAAACGCAGCAAGCAAAGCTTTTGCTTCTTCGTCTGTTTTAGCCGTTGTAGTAATCGTAATATTCATGCCGCGAATCGCGTCAATTTTGTCATATTCAATTTCTGGGAATATGATTTGCTCTTTAACACCCATGTTGTAATTACCACGGCCGTCAAATGATTTAGCAGGAATACCGCGGAAGTCACGAATACGTGGGATAGCAACAGTGATGAGGCGATCCAAAAATTCGTACATGCGTTCGCGACGTAAAGTCACTTTGCAGCCAACAGGATAATCATCACGAATTTTAAATGCCGCAACAGATTTCTTTGCCTTGGTCACAACCACTTTTTGACCAGCAATTTTTTCCATATCGCCAACTGCATTTTCCATCACTTTTTTATCAGCAACTGCTTCGCCTACACCCATATTCAAGGTGATTTTCTCAATACGAGGCACTTGCATTACTGAAGTGTAACCAAATTGCTCAGTCATTTTTTGAACAACAGAGTCTTTATAAAATTGTTTTAAGCGCGCCATGATTTATCCTATGCGTCCACTGCTTCGCCGTTAGATTTGAATACGCGCACTTTTTTGCCGTCTTTCAAAATCTTGTAACCAACACGGTCAGCTTTTTGAGTTGCATTGTTAAATAATGCAACGTTAGAAATATCAATCGGCATTTCTTTAGCGATAATACCGCCAGTAACACCTTTTGCTGGATTTGGTTTAGCGTGCTTTTTAGCAACATTTAAACCTTCAACCACTACATGACCAGATTCAAGCACGTTTAATACTACGCCGCGCTTACCTTTATCTTTACCTGTATTTAGAACGACTTGGTCGCCTTTATGAATTTTGCTCATATATTGTCCCTATCCCTTACAGCACTTCAGGTGCAAGAGAAACAATTTTCATGAATTTCTCAGTACGCAACTCACGCGTTACTGGGCCGAAAATACGCGTACCAATTGGCTCTAATTTATTATTTAGAAGAACGGCGGCATTAGCATCGAACTTAACTAAAGAACCGTCTGGACGACGAACACCTTTAGCAGTACGTACTACAACAGCACTGTACACTTCGCCTTTTTTTACGCGACCACGTGGGGCAGCATCTTTAATGCTGACTTTGATAATGTCACCTATACCAGCGTAACGACGCTTTGAGCCACCTAACACTTTAATACACTGCACAGAGCGTGCACCAGTGTTATCGGCAACTTCTAGCCTTGATTGCATTTGAATCATGAGAATAATCTCCAACTTAATCCGTTAAACCAACACCAGCCGCATGAACTTAATCAAAACGGCCAGTAGACCACGGTCAGTATTGGGGTACTTGCTTTTATGAACCTTAGAAACTACTAACCAAGATTCACGAGTACCGAAAAGTCCAACATTATAACTTAAAAACTAAATGTGTAGCAAGGCATAACTGCTTTACTACACATAATATTACTTAGGCTTTTGAAGCAACCTTGCTTACAACCCATGTCTTTGTTTTTGACAAAGGACGTGATTCTGTAATAGTCACTAAATCGCCTTCTTTACATGCATTAGTTTCGTCATGCGCGTGAAATTTATTCGATTTCACAACCACTTTACCGATTAATGGATGTTTTACTTTGCGCTCAACTAAAACCGTTACCGTTTTATCCATTTTGTCTGAAACAACACGGCCGCTTAAGCTACGTACTACTTTTGTAGATTCTGTCATGATTATGCCTGTTTCGCTTTCTCAGCTAAAACAAGCTTCACACGCGCTACATCTTTGCGTACTTTACCTAGCTGATCTACTTTGGTTAATTGTTGTGTTGCAACTTGCATACGCAGTGAAAATTGCGCACGGCGCAATTCGATCAACTCCGCATTTAATTCATCAACACTTTTTGCTCTTAAATCTAAAGCTTTCATTTTAGCTCGCCTTTTCTTAACTACCGATTTGACGTGTCATGAAAGTGGTCTCAATTGGCAACTTAGCAGCAGCCAAACGGAACGCTTCACGTGCAAGCTCTTCGCTTACGCCGTCCATCTCGTACAACATTTTACCTGGCTGGATTTGCGCTACGTAGTACTCGGTACTACCTTTACCGTTACCCATACGCACTTCAGCAGGTTTTTTAGAAATTGGTTGATCTGGGAAAATACGAATCCATACACGACCACCACGTTTAATGTGACGAGTCATCACACGACGCGCCGCTTCGATTTGACGAGCCGTTAAACGACCGCGACCAATGGCTTTTAAACCAAAATCACCAAAACTTACTTTATTACCCGTAGTTGCAATGCCTTTATTACGGCCTTTTTGCATCTTACGGTATTTTTGTCTAGACGGTTGCAGCATCTTTAGCCCTCGGCTTTCTTACTTTTTTCTCTGGTTCAGCAGCTGGCACAGCGGCTGGTGCAGTTGCGCCAATTGGTGTTGGTACGTTATCAGCAAAAATCTCACCTTTAAATACCCACACTTTAATACCAATAATGCCGTATGTTGTTGAAGCTTCAGCAACACCGTAATCAATATCAGCACGCAATGTATGTAATGGCACACGGCCTTCGCGATACCATTCTGTACGCGCAATTTCGATACCATTCAAACGACCAGAACTCATGATTTTGATACCTTGAGCACCTAAACGCATTGCATTTTGCATAGCGCGTTTCATGGCACGGCGGAACATCACACGTTTTTCAAGTTGTTGAGCGATTGATTGTGCAATCAACGTGGCATCAATTTCAGGCTTGCGAACTTCTTCAATATTTAAATGAACAGGAACGCCCATCAAACCTTGTAAAGTAGCGCGTAAAGATTCAATATCTTCACCTTTTTTACCAATTACAACACCTGGACGGGCACTGTGAATGGTAATTTTTGCATTTTTTGCAGGGCGCTCAATAATAATCTTGCTTACTGCAGCACTGGCTAATTTTTTATTTAAAAACTCACGTACTTTAATGTCGCTTTGCAACATGGCAGGAAAGTTTTTGCTATTGGCATACCAACGTGAAGCCCAATTCTTCTGGACACTCAGACGGAAACCAATTGGATGAATTTTTTGACCCATGATTATCCTTTAGTTACCGACAGTCACATGAATGTGACAGGTTGGTTTAGTAATACGACCCGCGCGACCTTTTGCACGTGGACGAATACGTTTAAGCACAATGCCTTTATCAACGTAGATTGAAGTGACCTTCAACTCATCGATATCAGCGCCATTGTTATGTTCAGCATTAGCAATCGCAGATTCCACTACTTTTTTAATCACTTCAGCACCTTTTTTAGGTGTGAACTGTAAAATATTTAATGCGTGATCTACTTTTTTGCCACGAACAAGGTCAGCCACCAAACGCGCTTTTTGCGGAGAAAGGTGAACGCCTCTTAATATTGCAGTTACTTGCATCATAGGCCTCTATTTCTTCGCTTTTCTATCAGCCGCATGGCCCTTGAATGTGCGGGTTAACGCAAATTCGCCGAGCTTATGACCAACCATGTTTTCAGAAATCAACACTGGGATGTGTTGCTTACCATTGTGAATCGCAATGGTTAAACCAATAAAATCTGGCAAGATAGTAGAACGACGTGACCAAGTCTTAATTGGTTTACGGTCGCGTGAAGCAGCTGCAACTTCTACTTTTTTCGCCAAATGACCATCAATAAATGGACCTTTTTTAATTGAACGTGCCATATGATTACCTTACGCCTCTCGGACGACGACTGATACGCATGTTATCAGTACGCTTATTACTACGTGTACGATAACCCTTCGTTTTAACACCCCATGGGCTCACTGGATTCATACCAGCTGCAGTTTTACCTTCACCACCACCGTGCGGGTGATCAACCGGGTTCAT
>JAZKDM010000039.1:0-27079 GCA_040387535.1 Pseudomonadota bacterium
CCCTTTTGCGCCATGGATTCGCTTAATATGCCACCACCACAGCCAACATCCAATACGGTTTTACCTGACAGCGAAACCGCTTGGTCAATATAATTGAGTCGCAGAGGATTAATATCGTGCAAGGGCTTGAATTCACTGGTTTTATCCCACCATTTATGGGCTAATTCACTAAATTTATTTAATTCAGCTGTATCGAAATTGGACATAATTTTCTTTAATTAAGTTACTAATTGATAGACCTAAATGCGTCGATTTTAGTTTGCCATTTACTCACAATATCCACTAACTCTTGCGGCTCTATATTGCTGTAAATACCGGCATTATTGTTTGGCTTATGATATTTTAAATCACCACCCACCCAAACATGGCTTACCTGCTCGCGCTCAGCCACATATACCAAATGTGAGATCGCATCAAAACAAGGTTGCATATTAATATCTTCTAACTTAACTGCTGTTAAATCCGCTAATTTACCCACTTCAATTGAACCAATTTTGTCGTCTAACCCCAGCGCCCTCGCCCCATTAATGGTCGCCATTTCCAGCGCCTCATGCGCAGAAACTGCAGTCGCATCGCCGCTTAAGCCTTTTGCTAGCAATGCAGCAAGCCGCATTTCAGTAAACATATCTAGCCGATTATTACTGGCTGCGCCGTCTGTACCCAAGCCAACATTAATTCCCGCTTTTAAATACTCAGCAATAGGCGCAATACCACTTGCTAGCTTGAGATTAGAGCTTGGACAATGCGCAATACTGCATCCATTTTCAGCCAACATTGAAATTTCTACTGCGTTTAAATGCACGCAATGTGCAAAGGTAGTGCTAGCACCCAACAAACCTAACTTGGCTAATCGCGCCAGTGGTCGCATGCCATAAGTTTGCTCGCCATGCGTAATTTCGGCGATTGTTTCATGTAAATGCGTATGCAAGCCAATATTAATCTGCGCGCTTAATGTGTTAAGTGTCGTAAAAGTTTCATCGCTGACAGTATATGGCGCATGCGGGGCAAAACTAAAACTAATCAGCGGCTCATTTTTTAGGGCGTCACGTGCTTGCGTGCCTTTATCAATATAACTTTCAGCGTTGTGGGCGTACTGTGTTGCAAACTCTAAAACAACTAATCCTATATTTGCACGCATTCCTGCTTGAATAGTAGCTTTAGCAGCAGCTTCTGGATAAAAATACATATCATTAAAGGTTGTAATACCGCCGCGCAACATTTCTGCACAAGCTAACAATGTTCCATCATGCACAAAATTTTCTGATAGCACTTTCTGTTCTGCAGGCCAAATATGCTGCTCTAGCCATGGCATTAACGGCAAATCATCCGCTAAGCCGCGCATTAAATTCATGGCAGCATGCGTATGCAAATTAATAAAGCCAGGCAACAACACATGCTCGTTTAGCTTAACTACTTCATTCGCTTGATATAGTTGATGCACCTCAGAAATTGGACAGAAAGCAACAATTTCACCTTCCCGAATCATCAATGCCTGGTGCTCTAATAAAGTGTTTTTAGGGATAATCGGAATTAACCAACGTGCTTCAATAATTAAATCAACTGTTTGTTTCATAACTGTATTATAGCGACAAAATATCAGCCCTTTGATAACAATAGGCAATAAAAAAACCCCGCATTCACGGGGTTTTTTATTTACTAGTTAAAACTAAGTAATCAACACTTAATTGATTAAAACTTAATTTTTAATTAAATCCTAGTTACAACCTACTTCTTTTTTGCCTTCAGCTTGAATCGTTACACGACGATTTGGTTGTAAGCATGTGATTAGTTTTTGAGTTTTGCTATTACCAGCACACTCTACAACAGGCTCAGACTCACCTTTACCAACTGCTTGGATGATAGATTGGTCAACGCCTTGTGCAGCTAGGTAATCTTTAACGATGTTAGCACGACGCTCTGAAAGTTTTTGGTTATAAGCATCAGAACCAAGTCTATCAGTGTGACCTGTTACGATAACTGCTTTGAATTCAGGGTTTGCTTTGATTTTAGCTGCTGCTTCATCTAAAGCTGCTTTACCTTCATCTCTTAAATTAGCTTTATCAAAGCTAAATAGTTTTTCAGCACCAACAGTGATAGTTTCTGTTTGTGGTGTACAAACAACTGGTGCAGGTGCTGGAGCTGGCTCTGGTGTTGGCTCTGGAGCTGCTGCAATTGGTGCTGGCTCTGGAGCTGCTTCTGCAACTACTGCCGCTGGTGCACCAAAACGTAAGATACCACCTAGGTTAAACAATGTATTACCGATAGTTTCTTTATCGCTAACACCGTTAACTTCTAACTCTGCTCTGCTCCATTGATGACGCAAGTCTGCTTGCAAACCAAATGTGTCATTAATTAAGTATTGTGCACCGAAACCTAGACCTGCTAACCATGATGTATTTTTACCATCAATGCTGTTGCCTGGAATTTTGTAATCTAAATTGTTACGTGCAGCACCGATACCAGCCAATAAGAATGGACGGAATTTGTCACGGCTAAACATGTATAAAGCATCTAAACCAAGTGTTGTTTGTTTGTATTTACCGCTTTCGCCAAGACCTAGATTCAAATCTTCGTCAGCACGGTTATAACCTAAACGACCTTGCAAATCCCAGCTAGGGCTTAATTCTTTACCGATGCTGATAAAGCCACCACGGCCATTGTCAGCCTCTAAATCGTTATCTGTGTTCATGTAGCTAACACCTGGTACTGCATACCAAGCGCCACGGTACATATCTTCTGCAGATGCAGCGAATGCTGACAAGCCAAGTGTGGCAACAACAGCTAAACTGATTAAATTCTTTTTCATTGTTAAACTCCTAATTAAAAACATACTTACAAACAAATATCTATTGACGAACTATACTTAAACTATTCTAACTAAGCAACGCTAAACTTGAGGATTGACGCGCCAAATCGTTTAATTTGTTGTGTTCTTGCAACAGTTCTTTTGTTTTAATGATTTTGTCCATTACTAAAGCATTATTGCGGCTACCTGCTTTACAAACACCACCTCTAAAACCAATATAGAATGGGTTGATATCACTTAAACATTCAACATCTTGTGGTTTCAAAGACCCAGCCAAACCAGATTTTAATGCATTTTTTTTGCATTCTTGTGTAAAAGTTTGTAAAGTTTGTAAAGTGCAAACTTCAAGCAAACTTTGATGCTTTGCGCTGGTATCTAACATGGCACCATAAAACCCCAACATGCTTAATGTTTCAAGCCGTTTTAAGTTGACCTCTTGATCAGCGAAAAATACAGCAATCAGCTTAGTCTTTGCTTTCATAGCAGTAATTTCTTTTGTGTTAAATTTTTCTTGCCAGTTTGGTATTGCCTCTAGAGTGGGAACAGCTACTTTGATGATATCAATATTGATTGCCACTCTTTCCAATACACTTTTCATCAAGGAATTTATATCGGCGTGCTGCTCACCCACGGTGGCACTTGTTAAAACTAGGCTGAAATTTCCACCACTTGTCATGCTCTGTTGATTATGTTGCTGCGTTTTAGCGACAATTTCAGCACTAACTGCTAAGTCCAAGGCACCCAAAGCACCAATAGAGGGGTCTTTCAAATCCACTACATCAACGCCTGCATTTAGTGCAATTAAAGCCTCTTCAGCACTTTTAACGCTTACCAGCAATTGCGTCATAGCTGCTCTCGCTTTTGTTGTTCAGCATAAAATTGTTCTGTTTTTTCTACCAGCCAAGACCATGCCAACAATTCGTTTTCGCCTGCTGTTTTATCAATAGCAGTTTGTAAATATTGCATTTCGGCTAGGATTTTATCTTTTGGCAGCATATGCAAGCGGCTCACCAAAACGGCTAGCTCTATCACTGCCGCTTGCGCCCGATTAAAGCCGTTAAAAGGCCTGTGATTTTCTGTATGAATTTTTTGCATCACTAGTTGCGGTCTAACGGCGTCATCGCGCACCTCAATCAAAGCCAATTCCACATGCTGCAAACAATCTGCCAGCCTAACACCTTTAACTTTGCTAGCTTGTTGTAAAGCGCAAGCCTGCCGATTGGTTAATGCGGCAGCAAACACGCGCACATCATCGGTGATGTTCATCACAGCCCGCTTACTAGCCAATATATTGGCCAGAGTGGTGGATGGTTTATAAGGTGAGATAAGGACACTCTCTCCCTCATAGCGCACACCAAAAGGTGTCACATGCGGAATACCTTCTGCATTAACAGTAGTAATAATGGTTTCAAAGATCATTTTTATTGTTTTTAATGGCTGCTTTTTCTTGTCGTTTTTCTTTTAATGACGCTTCGCGGTGGCTTTTTCTATCATCTACGCTTACTAGCGCACTAGAAACGCCCCAATCCAGCGCCTCATCTTGCACATAGCGCTTTTTAAGTTGCCAAGCAATTTGCGCACGCGCCAGCTCTACACCCAAATAAAACGCATGAGAAGCATCATCTTGCACGCCCAAATTGGGGTAAAACGCAAAAGGGTCAATATCTTGCAACAAACCATCACGATTATACACATGTACACCCGATTCACTCACCATAATCCTAAAACTAGGGTCTTTAATTTGTGTAGCGAATTCAGCTACTTCTGCCGCGTTGTAAGGGAATGGTTTTCTATCATGCAATCCTAACAACCCGTTGCTATAGCCTCTGGGTAACCTATCATCCAGCTTGGCGCGATACATCACGCGCCGCGCATTATCGGCTTCGGCAATGGCATTCACCGCATGCGGACTTACCGAAGTAGCCAGCACCGCTTGAATGTTCAGCTCACTGATTAAGCCAAATAAAATCGCATTGATACCTGTAGTATCCGCATCGGTTAACTCTGTTAAATTACCAATGCCCATCATTATTTGAATCTGCGGATATTTTTTGCGTAGCTTGTGATAGCGCACAATTGAATCAGCCAATCCAAAATGAATAGGATCTAAAATAGCATCGGCAATAAATGGCTTATTGTGTTTTAAACAGTGCTCAATGGCGCGGTAAAGTGAGGCCATATTACCTGGTTTGGCTGGGATTAATATTGGGGTCGCCTCTACCTCATCGGCAATCCACAAAGTTTTTTCGGTCAGGCTTAATAAATAATCTGCACCTGATTTTCCTGCCAGCAACAAATCATCCGCGCGCATGGAATCGACACTTACTTTTAAGCCTAAAGCTTTCAGTGCCTGAATCGAATCTTTTAAATGGGCGAAAGATTTACTAGGCAAACAGCCCAAATCAATCACGTCAGCACCCTGCGCCTGAAAACGCAGCGCTTTTTCGACAATGGCATCCACACTTAAATCAGGCGCATCAACAATTTCGGCAAAAATTTGCACTGAATATTGACTTAAGTCAGGCGCTAAGCCGTTCTGACCAAAATACTGTGGCAAATCTTTTAAGTCTTTAGGCCCCCGCTCAACTGGAATGCCATATTGACGGTGCAATTGGCTTAAATCGCCCTGGCAAAGCCCTGGCAAAATCATTTTGTTGGCGTCATGCGTACTTTTTAATCGGCGCGCAATTAAATCTGGCGTCATTAAAGCCGCAACCGACACACCGATTTGTTCTACACGATATTTAAACTGAGGGGGTTTGGGATTTTTATCCGATGGGGTTTGAATATCTTGCAACACTTTATGCAGACTTTTTTCAGCCAATTTGCCTGTTACAAATAATAGCTTTTCAGCCATACTTATTTAGACTCGTTGTACGTATCAAGACGTGTGTTGACTGCCTGTTGCAGCAAGTTGATGCTATCAACTATTTGCGTGCTTTCAAACGTAGCCAGTTTTTTCACGTTTTCCAAATCAATTTGGCGCGGAAACACTTGCACAAAATGCTCACGTGGCGCTTCGGAAATAATCGCGCCATCATCTAGCTCTGGCACTGTATCGCAAGCAAACACAATGCTTGAAACGCGCGTTTTTCCTGCCTGTGCGTATAAATTGGTGACTAGAGAATCTGAAAATCCGTAGGCCATTTTGGCTACGGTATTTGAGGTGGCAGGTGCAATCACCAATGTGTGATATTTACCTTGATAAAACAGTTCCACAGGTACGCTGCTAGCTGTTTTGTCTTGATAGACTTTATGTCCCGCCGCATCTAGTTGTGCCTGAAAACCATATTGCTTAATGATTTCGGCAGCGGCTTTACTTAAGTAAATATCAACATTTTCAATGGTTTGCAGGTAATCCAAACATTCGCGTAGGTAGTGGCCAGAGCCAGTTATTGCCCACGCTAATCGCTGCTTTTGTGGTGTTGACATGAATACCTTTACAGCACAATAAAATGCAAAGTCCTAAGCTAGGCTAGGAGCTAATAAAAAATTGAGCGCAGCATACTGTAGTGCATTCGGTTTTAATAATATTAAAATTTCGAAGATTTTTTATGCAGCGACAACGCATAGCGACGGAATTTGCACTTTATGCAAATGGATGCTCAATGATGATTGTTTCATCGCGCTCTGGACCCGTTGAAACAATCGCGATTGGCACACCACACAACGCTTCTAAACGTTTAAGGTAATGCTGCGCATTTTTAGGCAATCCATCCCATGTTTTTACGCCAAAGGTATTTTCTTTCCAGCCTGCGACCGTTTCATAGATTGGTTTGCAACGCGCCACATCATCAGCGCCTACTGGCAACATATCCACCACTTTGCCATCAAGCTCATAGCCAGTACAGATATCTAAACTTTCAATGCCATCTAACACATCTAATTTAGTAATGCACAAGCCTGTTAGGCCGTTAATTCGGGCAGAACGGCGCAATGCGGCTGCGTCAAACCAGCCGCAACGGCGCTTGCGTTTGGTCACGGTGCCAATTTCTTGGCCTTTGTTAGACATTTGATAGCCAGGACAATTTTCTGTTTCAATATCCAGTTCACTTGGGAAAGGGCCGCCGCCAACTCTAGTTGTGTAAGCTTTGGTAATGCCTAATACATAGTGCAACATATTGGCGCCCACGCCAGTGCCAGCAGAAGCTTGGCCAGCGATACAGTTGCTTGAAGTCACATAAGGATAAGTACCATGGTCGATATCCAACAAAGTACCCTGCGCACCTTCAAATAAGAGATTTTCGCCTCTGGCATTAGCCGCATACAGCTCAGCTGAAATATCGGCAATCATGGGTTTTAATGCAATCGCATGTGCCATGCTGGCATCGTATTGTTGATTGAAATCAACGGCTTTTGAGCCTAAATAATTAGTCAAAACAAAGTTGTGATAATCCATCACTTCTTTTAGTTTTTCGGCAAAGCGCTCTGGGTAAAACAAATCGTAAACGCGTAATGCACGGCGCGCGACTTTATCTTCATATGTAGGGCCAATGCCTTTACCTGTAGTGCCGATTTTAATGGCGCGCTTAGCTTCGCGCGCTGTATCTAGTGCCACGTGATGACTTAAAATCAATGGGCAACCTGGACTGACTTTTAAGCGACTTTTAACTTCCAAGCCATCTTTTTCCAGTGCAGCGATTTCGCCTATTAAATGCCCAGCATCTAGCACAACACCATTGCCGATATAGCAATTAACACCAGCGCGCACAATGCCTGATGGCACAAGATTAAGCTTATAGACTCGCTGCGCATCGCCTTGGCCAACAACCAAAGTGTGGCCTGCGTTATGTCCACCCTGAAAACGCACAACACCTTGTGCATGATCTGTCAGCCAATCGACAATTTTGCCTTTGCCTTCATCGCCCCATTGTGTGCCAATAACGACCACGTTTTTAGCAGAGTTTTTTACTGAATTTTGCGCCATAGCTTTTACTTAACTGTTTCGACTGAAATTAAAAATAAGGATATTACCAATAAGATTATAAAGGCTGGGTTTGCCATTGACCGTTGGTATGAATTAATTGCTTATCGCAATTGAGCTCGGCCATATCAATGGCAGAGTTTGGTAATGCCTGTATAACAATTTGACCTTGTGCGCGTAGTGCTTCGATTGCACCTAAAAGTGCTTTATCATCGTTTGCGGGCGCTAAAATCGCCTTTGCACTTGTTGCAGGCGCTAATGCCGTCACAGCGCCGCGCAAATCTAAGCTAAAGCCTGTTGCAGGGCGAGCGCGACCAAAAACCAAGCCCACTTCATCATAGCGTCCACCTAATGCAATTGGCCCTGTATAGCCTTTTGCATAAGCGGCAAACACAATGCCACTATGGTAGTGATAGCCGCGCAACTCGCTTAAATCAAACGAAACATGCACGTTTAAATCACTTAATTGCGCTGCAACACTGCTTAAATCGGCTAAGGCTTTGGTTATCGCATCAATTTTGGGCAATTGCTGTGCTGCCTTTTGCAGCATAGTCACATCACCGTTTAAATCAGTTAAATCAATCAGGGCTTTTTTAATATCAGCATCTAAATTTTGTGCCAGCAAAGCCACACTGGCTTTGTCTTTACTTTGCAGCGCGGTATATAAATCCTGCTCTAAATTGGCAGAAATATTGCCCGCTTTTACCAAAGCCTCAAAAATAGCGACATGGCTAAAGTCAATGTGCAGTTCTTTTAAACCTAAGGCTTGCAAAGCTTTAATCATTAAGCGGTGAATTTCAATATCGCTTTCAATTCCTGCATGTCCAAATAACTCTGCACCCAGTTGTAAAGGCTCACGTGTACGCGCTAGGCCATCTGGCTTGGTGCGCAAAACGGTACCTGCGTAACATAATCGCGATACGCCTTGATGATTAAGCATATGTGCGTCAATACGCGCCGCTTGCGGCGTCATGTCGGCGCGAATACCCATCAAACGGCCCGTTAGTTGATCAACTACTTTAAAAGTAGCCAAATCCAAATCATGGCCAGTGCCTGTAATTAGCGACTCTAAATATTCCAATGTTGGTGGAATAATGTATTGGTAGCCATGCACTTTAAACAGATCTAGCAACTGGCGACGCAATGATTCGATGCGCGCAGCCTCAGCAGGCAACACATCTTCAATATATTCAGGGAGCAACCAATTACGCATGATTAAGTTTTTATTCGGTGTTAATGAAGCTTTTTGAAAGCGATTTAATTAAATTTAAACAACAATCTAAGATTTTATCGCTATTTGAGGGTTTTGTAGATATTAATTTGTTTTAATCGCTATTTGCGCGATGTAATTTTATGTAGAAATATAAATATTTAAGCAAGACATTAAGCCGTTTTATTTTGACAACCAAAACAATAAAGCGCCGCCTGCAATTGAAAACAAACCCACAAAACGCAGCTGACCGTCTTTAAGTGCCACCATGCGCTTAAATGTTTCGCGCCAAGCTTGCGGTGCAATTAAAGGCATCACACCTTCTAAAATCAGCATTAGGCCTAGCGCGGTAATTAATGTGCTGTTCATCTATAAGGTACTGTTCATTTCTTAAGCTATTTTATGCTGAAGGTTACTTACCGCCGCCAGCGCTGCGCATATATTTAAAGAAATCTGATTTTGGATCTAGCACCATCACGTCTGATTTACTTTTAAAGCTATTTTTATAGGCTTCTTGGCTGCGATAAAAAGCATAGAACTCTGGGTTTTTGCTATAAGCGCTAGAGTAAATCTCAGCCGCTTTTGCATCGCCCTCACCCTTCATTTTTTGTGCATTACCAAACGCTTCGGCAATAATCACTTCGCGTTGTTTATCAGCATCCGCACGAATTTTTTCAGATGCTGCCGCACCTTCTGAGCGCAACTGATTAGCAATACGTTTACGCTCTGCAATCATACGGTCGTAAACCGATTTGCTAATATCTTCAGAATAATCTACACGTTTTAAACGTACATCCACCACTTGAATACCGATTTGACGGGCCTCTTTATCGGCACGTGCACGCATATTATCCATAATGGCACGGCGCTCACCTGAAATCACATCATGCACAGTACGTTTACCAAACTCATCACGTAAACCAGCATTTACAACTTGTGCCAGACGGTCTTCAGCGGCACTTTCGCCACCTTCTTTAACAGAAACATAGTATTTTGATGGATCAATAATGCGCCATTTAACAAACGAGTCTACCGTCATGGTTTTATTTTCGCTGGTAATAATCTCAGCAGGTTGCTCATAATCTAAGGTCAGAATGCGCTTATCAAAATATTTCAAATCGTCTAACAAGGGCACTTTGAAAAACAATCCAGGCTCTTTGTGGACCGATACAATTTCACCCAATCTAAACACCAACGCGTATTCACGTTGATCAACCGTAAAGAAAGACATGGTTAAAATCACCAGCAAAACAAATAAGCCGACTAAATAGGTCCCTATATTTTTCATTTCAATTCTCTTTTAAATTCTTTTAAAAATAACGATATGTAAGTTAAATCTAACTATCGACTATCTCTATCGCGGCTGCGCATTAATTCACGCGCAGTGTCTGCTTCACTATCTGATTGCTTAATGGTGCTTGGCACCGCTACGCTTGGCGTTGCGCTTGGGCCAACAGCGCCTGCTGCCATTAATTTATCTAACGGTAAGTACAACAAGCTATTACCACCTTGCTGATCCACAATGACTTTGCTGGTGCTAGACATAATTTGCTCTTGCGCGTCTAAATACAAGCGTTGACGCGTTACATCGGGCGCTTTGGTATATTGCGCTAAAATTTGCTCAAAGCGGCTGGCGTTACCTCGCGCCTCATTCTCCACTTTAAGCTTGTAGCCAGATGCCTCTTCTGCCAAACGTGACGCATTACCACGTGCTTTAGGAATCACATCATTTGCGTAGGCTTGGCCTTCGTTAATTTGACGTTGATAATCCTGATTGGCACGGTTTACATCATCAAACGCTTCTTTCACTTGTTCAGGCGCGGCGCCTTTTTGACGTGAAACGCTGGTAATTAACACGCCTGTTTTGTAACTATCCAAAATGGCTTGCATACGCTCTGATGTGTCCGGCAAACCTTTTTGTAGTAAATCATCAAGCTTGCTTTTACCCACTATTTCTCTAATCGCCGTTTCAGCCGCCGACATCACTGATTCATCGGTTGAGCGATTATTAAAGAGATAATCTTTGGCATTTTTTAATTTATATTGCACCGCCACTTGCATATCGATGATGTTTTCGTCTTCGGTTAGCATCAGTGCCTCTTTAGGCTGCCTAGTTTTACCACCAGCACCATCACCGCTACTTCTATAGCCCACTTCTAAGCGGCGCACTTGTTCCATATTCACCACTTCAGCCGATTCAACTGGGTACGGCCAGTGCCATCTTGGGCCTGGTTCTGTGGTTTCCGTATATTTACCAAAACGTTGTACAACACCTAACGAACCTTGATCAACAATATAGAAACCTGTTGCCAACCAAATAGCAGCAATCACCGCCAGTATTGGCAATACAGGCACATCAAACTCTTTATTGCTTGATGGCTGGCCACTATTACCGCCTTTTTTACCAAAAAGATTATTAATTTTTTGGTTTAAATCGCTCAGTATCTGATCCAAATCAGGTGGGCCTTCATTATTTTTTTGGCCAAAACCAGGAAACTTAATCATGTATTGCTCCGCACTTTATTACTAATGTTATTGACAAAATTACTAACAAAAATTACTGATATTATTGATAAAACTGAGCTCAAATTAGGCAATTAAACGTACGCACTTTCTTCTGTGCTTTGTCTTCTTAATAGCTGCTGATGTTCCGTTAGTGCTAATTTTAAATAATCGATTCCATCACCTGTCGCCGCTGATAGACTTACTTTTGAAATATTACCATATTCATCGCGAATCAAGCCTGCCGACATATCCAGCTTATCTATCTGATTTAAAACCAAAATCTGCGGCACTTTTGATGCGCCGATTTCTTGTAAAACTAAGTTTACTTGAGCTATTTGCGCATCGCGATTGGTGCTGGCAACATCCACCACATGCAGCAACAAATCGGCTTGCGATGCTTCTTCCAATGTTGCGCCAAACGCTTCAATTAAAGTAGTGGGTAGATGCTTAATAAACCCTACTGTGTCGGAAACCACCACTGTTCCGCCGCCTGAATGATAGTCTTCGCCCAAATACATTTTGCGCGAGGTAGTATCTAGCGTTGCAAACAGCTGATCAGCTGCGTAAACGCCTGATTGCGTTAAGCGATTAAACAATGTGGATTTACCCGCATTGGTGTAACCAACTAAAGACACCGTCATTTGATTTGAACGTTTGCGCGCACGGCGTTGCATATTACGTTGTGATTTTAACTTCTCTAACTTTTCGCGTAATTGTTTAACGCGAACACGCAACATACGGCGATCTAGCTCTAGCTGTGTTTCACCTGGTCCGCCACGTACACCAATACCGCCTTTTTGGCGCTCTAAGTGAGTCCAACCGCGTACTAGTCTTGTCGATAAGTGCTCTAACTGTGCCAGCTCGACTTGTAATTTACCTTCGTGCGTTTGTGCGCGCTGGGCAAAAATATCTAAAATCAAACCTGTTCTATCTAATACTTTGGCTTGCAAAAGGCGCTCTAAATTACGCTGTTGCGACGGGCTTAAATCGTGATTGAAAGCGACTAACTGAGTTTCACTTGTTTCCAACATCAGCTTTAATTCATCGGCCTTACCACTGCCGATAAATAATTTAGCATCAGGTGTGCTGCGTTTTCCTTCCACCGTGCCGCGCACTTGCATGCCAGCTGAAATCACCAGCTGTCTTAGCTCATGCAGGCTTTCTGCATAATCAGGCTCGCCAAAATCCACACTCACTAAAATAACCGCACCGTTTGATGGGGCTGTGAGTGTAGATGGATTTGCTAGGGTATTTTCGCCGTAACCAGAGGGTCTAATTGACAAGTTTTATTCTTCTGTATGTTCTGGTAATGTCATGCTAACAGCGCGTGCAGGCACAATTGTAGAAATAGCGTGCTTGTATACCATTTGTGTCACTGTGTTTTTAAGCAAGATAACGTACTGATCGAACGAATCCACTTGGCCTTGTAATTTAATACCATTAACCAGGTAAATTGAAACTTGTACGTGCTCTTTTCTAAGTGCATTTAAGAATGGATCCTGCAGCATTTGTCCTTTGTTATTCATGTTTGTGCTCCTTGTAGTTTTATAAAATTGGAGTAGCTTGATAATTAAAGCTATTACTGCCACCTATATGATTATGATTGCGCCTTTTTGTTCGCATTTCAATAGAAGTTTTAGAAATTTTTTGAAAATTTGTGTATTAATCATTTTTTAAAACAAATTAATCCACATCTTGACTTTAAATCGCTTAAATTGAATATTTTTGCAATCTAGCTAAGGTTTCTTTCTGTCCCAATAAAGCCATCACTTGGTCAATACTGGGCGATTGCGCAATGCCTGTTAGCATCACACGCAAAGGCATGGCCACTTTTGGAAACTTAAGCTGATTTTCGGCTACCACCGCGTTTATCTCAGCATGAATCGCTTCTGCAGTCCAATTAATAACAGCCAGTTTTTCACTTAACGCTTTAATCACTGGCAGAATTTCTGGCGTTAAATGTTTTTCAGCATCGGCTGCATTGGCCTGCGGCAGCGCATAAAAATAAGCTACTTCGCTGGCCAGCTGATTTAAATTATTAGTACGCTCACGGTACAAGCCCAGCACATCTTGTAATTTTGGCTGCAAGGTAACATTCACATTGGATTGGGCAAGGCGTGTAGCAATATCACCAGCAAGCTCATCAATATTGGCTTCTTTAATGTAATGCGCGTTTAGCCAGTTTAGTTTTTCGGTATTAAATTGCGCGGCAGATGGTGTGATATGGTCTAAATCGAACCACTCACAAAATTGCTGCATATTAAAAATTTCCGCATCGCCATGACTCCAACCAAGTCGTGACAGATAATTTAAAACTGCCTCTTTTAAGTAGCCATCTTCATGATATTGCATTACGCTCACAGCGCCATGGCGCTTAGATAGCTTTTGACCATCATCACCCAATATCATGGATAAATGTGCATATTGCGGAATGGTTGCGCCTAAAGCATTGAGCATATTGATTTGGCGCGGAGTATTATTCACATGATCGTCACCGCGAATTACTTGCGTAATACCCATCTCAAAATCGTCTACCACCACACAAAAATTATAAGTAGGTGTGCCATCCGCGCGCGCAATAATCAAATCGTCTAATTCTGCATTGGCAATTTCAATGCGCCCTTTGACCAAATCATCCCAAGCTACCACACCAGATTGCGGATTTTTAAAACGCACTACTGGTGAAATATCGGCTGGAATAGCAGGCAATACTTTGCCTGATTCTGGTCGCCATTTTCCATCGTAACGCGGCTTTAAGCCTTGCTGCATCTGGCTTTCACGCAAGCTTTCTAATTCCTCTTTACTGCTATAACAATAATAAGCCGTGCCAGCATCCAACATGGTTTTAATCACCTTTTTATAAGTGTCCATGCGCTGCATCTGGTAAAACGGGCCTTCATCGTAATCCAAGCCCAGCCAATGCATGCCATCTAAAATCGCTTGCACCGCTTCTGGCGTGCTGCGTTCTACATCGGTATCTTCAATACGTAAGATAAATTGGCCTGCATTTTTTTTGGCATAAGCCCAAGAAAACAGCGCAGTACGCGCGCCGCCAATATGTAAAAATCCAGTTGGGCTAGGGGCAAATCGGGTACGAACAGTCATGTATATGAATGAGTTAATGTAAAAACACTATTCTACCATGCCTGATAATTGTTGATTTTGCTAATCTTTGTGCACAAACAATAAAATAAATCTTGATTATTCAATGATTTATTATTATATTTTAAGTAATTAAATTAAAAAAACAGCATAACAATAAAATATTATCTGCATAATTTAGATGAAAAATATTATCCAACAAATTTTCGGTAGTACCTTAGCAAAAAAATCCCATGCGCAATTTGCATGGGTGGATGATATTGCAGACATGGATGACTTGGTTGCCTTAAAGTTTAGTCACCAGCACTTAGCAATCCTTATTGCGCAGATGCAATCAGATGAAGCGTTTGATTACAAAGCAGCTTTAGATTTACTAATTCAATTAGAAGACCTTAATTTTGCGCGTTTAGAAAAATTGTCGTCTCAGTTTGTGCATGTTGAAAACCTCAAACCGGAAATTGAAATCAATATTTCGGAAACCTGTTACAACTACTGTCGGCAATCGTATATTGCGCATCTCAAGGTAATCGAAAAAGTCAGCAATCCAGGCAAATTTAAACTTGAAGGGAATATGCCCATTATCGTTATCGCCAGAGCCGTTTACGCGGCGGCGCATATGATGAAATGGCGCATGTATACTCAAGCTAACCCGCCAACCAAAATGTGGTTGCAGTTATATATGTTGTTCCGCATTGCCAGCCAACAAGGCTTATTAACTCTGCCAATTGAGCTATTTAAGTTATCGCCAGCTACCACGTTATCGGCTTATTTTATTCAGATATTTATGCTGGGAAACTTAGTACAAGAAAACTTACATAAGCAGCAAGTGGATATTGCGTATCGTGTTTTATCACATTGGTTAACACGCGCGCACATCAGCAAACATTACACACCTGAGCAGTATTTATTTTTTGCCGATTTAGAAAAAGACTCTCCTGCTAAACGCATGCGCAACTTTGAGCCGAATGAACAATGCCGTTATTGGGAGCTAGATGAATTAGAAAAGCAAATCAGAGTGGGCATTACCGTAACAGACCGTGGTGAAATGCCTGAAAGCTTGATGGGAGCAAAAATTGACAACGTGAGCAAGTTAAACGACACGTTGAATATTATGTTGTCTGATTGGACCAAAACCAATTATGTGAGACAGCGCCGCAAAGAACCGCGCCATGCCACTTCTAAAACCGCCAAAGTAACGGCTGGTATAGTCAGTATTTGTAGTCAAGTGAATCAAGCCAATCAGATTACTAACGGTTTGCGTTTATCTAAGGATGGCAAATCATTTGATGAGCGTATGCAAGCGCGCGTGCCTTTAACCCAGCTAGGCAGCATATCAATCAACAGCGCTTCGCTAGACACGTGGATTATCACCGATGAAAGTCCGCACGGCTTGGGGACTAGGGTAAATAAATATGCCAATATTTTGGCTAGGCCAGATAAATTAATCGGCTTGATGATAGATGAAGATCCTAGCCAATTAATCATTGGCATTATTCGTGGAGTAAAACCAACAACAGGCAATCAACTTAAAGTTGGCATCGAAATCATGTCGCAACACCCAAACTGGGTGCAGTTACGCCAATTAAGCAGCCAAGAAATTTTTTCTGACACGGTCGCAACCTTGACTGATAACCCAGATGAACTGAGGATGGATGCTGGTTTATTTGCTGGAATTTACATGCCGATTGAGGCGGGCATTTCCAGCGTTTCATCATTGGTGATACCAAAAGCACACTTTCGCCCTAATACAAGCTATGCCGTTAGCATTGCCGATTCATACAAACGCGCTTTGTTAGGTGAGCCAATTGAATCGCGTGATGACTGGGTGAAAGTAGCGTTTCCGTTCTAACTCTTTTTAATTGCCAAGCGCAAAAACTAGCGCTTGGCTTTTTAAAATCAATTAGCTTTAGTCGCTACTGCTTCATTTTTTAATGGCGCTGCGTTAGATGTTGGTGCCGTTTCTAGCTGACCATTCTCACGCCAATCGCCGCCTAACACTTTAAACAACTCAACACTGGCCAAGCTTGTGGCTTGTCTTGCCTGCACATTAGCCAACGCAGCATCGTTGTATACACGTTGTGCATCCAACACTTCTAGGTAAGCAGAGTAACCTGCTTTGTAGCGATTTTCTGCTACTGCTAGCGCTTTTTTAGCTGAAGCCTCACTGGCTGCCAAACTCTGCTCGCGCTCTACATTTAAACGGCGTGTTACTAAGGCATCGTTCACTTCTCTAAACGCATTTTGAATCGTGGTTTGATATTGCGCTAACGCTTGTTTTTGCCTTGCGCTGGCTTGATCAACTCTGGCTTTGCGTCTGCCAGAATCAAATATCGGCAAATCTAAACCCAAACCCAATGTCCAGATCCGTGCGCCCGATTTCAATATATCGCTTAGCTCTAAACTCTCGCCACCGTAGCTGCCCGTGAGGCTAATGCTAGGATATAAAGCGGCTTTTGCAATACCAATTTGGGCGTTTTCAGCAATCAATGTTTGTTCTGCTTGGCGAATATCAGGACGGTTTTCCAATAACGCAGAAGGCAATCCCGCTGGCGGAATAGGTGGTACAGGCAATGTGCGAATATCGGCTTGATTCACTTCATCTAATTTCAAATCCAGCACGCCTGTTAAAACCGCCAATTGATGCAAGGTTAAAGCACGCAAACGACTTAACTCAATCAGTTGCGCATTCAAATTGCTAACAGCCACTTCTGCTTGGCTGACTTCTAAGCTACTGGCGATACCACCATCAAGCCTGCGCTGTGTCAATTTAAGTGATTCATCACGGCTACGTTGATTATCTTTAGTCACTGCAATTTGTGCCTCAATGCCACGCAATTGCAGGTAATTGCTACTTACCAAGCCAATTAATGAAAGCTCTACCGTTTGTTTTGAATAGCGCGAAGCCAAAGCGTTAGCGGTTGCCGCTTCTTTGGCGCGTCTCACTTTACCCCAAAAATCTAGCTCATAATTGGTGTTAAATCCAAAGGTATAGTTATTTCTAATTGGCGCAATAAATACAGGAAAAGCGCCAAGCTCAGTCACCTTAGTGCGGGTCGCACCAGCCGAAAAATTCACTTCTGGAAACAACGATGCGCCGACTTCACGCATGCTGGCATCGGCTTCTTCAATGCGTGCCACAGCCAATTGAATATCGGTATTGTTTTTTAAACTTAACTCTACCAATTCGTTCAATTTTGCATCTTGGTAATGCTTCCACCAAGCTTTAGTCGCGGCATTTTCTGCCGTCTCAGTCGCCACTGGCTGACTAAATTTTTCAGGCAAGTTAAACACTTGACGCAAATAATCAGGCCCTATCGATTGGCAACCAGTTAACAAAACTGCAGTAACCGCCAAAGAAATTAACTTCACGTTAATCGCACTCTTAATTGATTTACTATACTGCATCATACGGTTTCCTTAGAGTGATCTATTTCTGGCGCCAAGCCTTTATCATGATGTTTTCTATCCACATGGGTATTACTTAACCAAGTGAAGAATAACGGAATAAATATAGTCGCCACAAAGGTCGCTAAAATCATGCCGCCAAATACACCAGTACCCATACTACGGCGCGCTGCCGCACCTGCACCCGTTGCAATCACCAATGGCACAATACCTAACACAAACGCCATCGATGTCATCACAATCGGCCTAAAGCGCATTCTTGCAGCCTCTAGCGCCGCTTGCGCCACAGGCATACCCTCTTCCATTTTTTGGCTAGCGAATTCCACAATTAAGATGGCGTTTTTCGCCGCCAAGCCGACCAAGGTAATTAAACCAATTTGGAAGTAAATATCATTCGGCATTCCGCGCATCAACACAGCCAACAAAGCGCCCGCCAACGCAAACGGCACCGCCATAATCACCGCTAAAGGCAAGGCCCATGTTTCAAACTGCGCCGCCAAAATTAAGAACACCATAATAATGGCAAAGCCGAAAGCAAATATCGCGGCTGAGCCTGTACGTTTTTCTTGATAAGCTTGGCCTGTCCAAGCAATTTGATAACCGTCAGGTAAGCTCTCTGCAGCAACTTTTTCTACCAAGGCAATCGCATCGCCAGAGCTGACATTAGCCGCACCACCACCCAATACTTTTGCTGAAAGCAAGCCGTTATAACGCTCTAACTGCTCTGCACCGACAATATTGCTGACTTTACTTAACGCAGAAAGTGGCACCATTTGTCCTGCGTTTGAGCGCACATACACTTTGCCCAAGTCTTCTGCCTTCATGCGGTATTCTGCCTCCGCCTGCAATTGCACACGGTAAGTACGACCGGATTTATTAAAGTCATTCACATAAAGCGAACCCATAGTGCTTTGCAAAGTGGCATAAATATCGGCCACTGGCACGCCTTGTGAAATCGCTTTTGCTTCGTCTACTTCAACAAATAATTGCGGCACAGTTGGGCGGAAAAATGAGTTAATGCCAGTTAAATTCTGCTCTTTGCGCAATGCATCCATAAAGTTGTTCACTACAGCAGATAAGCGCATTGGGTCAGAGTCACTACGACTTTGCACATATACCTCAAAGCCGCCAGAGCTACCTAAACCGCGAATAGCAGGCGGATTAAACGCAATCGCCATACCATCTGGTTGCTGTGCGCCAATGCCAAATAGTTTGCCAACAATTTCTTCAGCCGTGGTTTCACGCTCTGACCAATCTTTTAATCGCACAAACATGGTTGCCGCGCTGGTTTTATTGCCGCCGCCAATCAAGTCGAAACCATTTACTGCAAATTCATGTGCAGCGGCTGGGTCCTTGTGAATAGCGGCACGCACAGCTTCTGTGGTTTTAGTGGTGCGGCTTAATGTTGCACCGTCTGGCATAATCACAGCCGAAATCACATAACCCTGATCTTCTGCTGGTACAAAGCTGCCAGGTACCACTCTTAACAAAACTACCACTATCGCAATGATTGCACCAAATACCAGCGTACCAATAAACTTGTGACGCAAGGTTAAATCAACAGTGGCAGAATAAACATTCGTCAACTTTTGAAAGCCACGATTAAATGGTTTAAAGAATGCCGATTCTTCATGCACGGATTTTAATAAAATGGCGCACAAAGCAGGTGTTAAGGTTAAGGCTACAATACCCGAAATAACTACAGCAACGGCAACCGTTACCGCGAATTGACGGTACATTTCACCCGCAATACCACCCAAGAAAGCCACTGGCACGAATACAGCACAAAGTACTAATACAATCGCCACTACAGCGCCAGATACCTGTTCCATCGATTTAACCGCCGCTTTAATCGGCGACAATTTCTCTTCTGACATTAGCCGCTCAACGTTTTCTAGCACCACAATCGCGTCATCCACCACAATACCGATAGATAGCACCATCGCAAACAAGGTCAGTGTATTAATAGAGAAGCCAAACATCCACAAACCGGCAAAGGTACCAATCAATGAAATCGGCACAGCTATTAGTGGGATCAAGGTCGCACGCCAGCTTTGTAGGAATACAAAAACTACTAGCACAACTAAAAACATCGCCTCAGCTAAAGTTATGACTACTTCTTCAATTGAAGACTTAACAAAGTCGCTGGTGTCGTAAGGCACTTCCCAATCCACACCTTCTGGAAAGCGTAGTTTAAGCTCAGCCATCTTCTCTTTAATCGCTTGCGCGGTATCCAGCGCATTAGCGCCCGTTTGCAAGAAAATAGGAATACCAACGCCTGGCAAGCCATCTAGCGAGGTGCGTACGTTATAACTTTGTGAGCCCAACTCAATACGCGCCACATCTTTTAAATACAGCACACCGCGCGGGCCATCGGCGCGAATAATAATATTGCCGAATTCACTTGGGTCAACCAAACGGCCTTTTGCTGTAACGGTATACACCAGCTGCTGAGAGCTTGGTGACGGCTCTTGGCCGATTTTACCCGCGGCATATTGCGCATTTTGCGATTGAATTGCCGTTGCAATATCAGTTGTTGTCACACCCAATTGCGCCATACGATCAGGTCGAAGCCAAATACGCATAGAGTAATCTTGAGCGCCAAAAATGGTGGCATCACCCACGCCTTTTATGCGTTTAAGCTCATCCAACACATTTAGCGTACCGTAATTGCTTAAATAAAGCGGGTCATATTTGCGCTGCTTATCCGTCAACATAATGACTAATAAAATGTCATTTGAACGTTTTTGCACCACTAAACCTGTGCGGCGCACTTCATCTGGCAAGCGCGGCAAAGCAATATTCACGCGGTTACTCACGTTAAAAGTGGCCTGATTCACATCTGTGCCTACTTCAAAAGTAGCCGTAATCGTTAATGTACCGCTAGAGTCGGCACTAGAGTTAAAGTACAGCAAGCCTTCAACACCGCTCAACTGCTCTTCAATTGGCGCCGCAACGGTTTTAGATAAGGTGTCGGCACTGGCACCTGGGTAGGTGGCAGTAATCAGCACAGTAGGTGGCGCGATTTGTGGATATTGCGCAATTGGCAACTTTAATGCCGCTGCCAAGCCTGCCAACACAATAATGATGGACAAAACGCTGGCAAAAATAGGCCGTGTAATAAAAAATTTGGTCATGGTTTTATCTGCTTAAATGAAAAGTTAGCCAGCTTCGTTTATGACTTAACGCTAGGTTTAGACGGAGCTTTAGACACTGCTTTTTCTGCTGGCGCGGGCGCTGCAACCTCTGCTGGCTGCGCAAATATTTTCGGCTCAACAACCGCACCTGGTCGCACTTTAATTAAATTGTCCACAATCACTTTATCGTTTTCATTTAAGCCTTTTAAGATAATCCAATCCTTGCCGTGCCACTCACCCGCCGTCACAGGTCGAATGGTTGCCGCGTTTTCAGCATTAATCACATACACATATTTACCTTGATCATTTGTCAGCACAGCTGTTTGGGGCACTAAAAATACGCCATCGCGTAAGCCAGTGGTAACGCGTGCGCGCACAAACTGGCCTGGTAATAATGATTTATCGGCATTATTAAACGTAGCGCGTAGTTCTTGTGTGCCTAATGTTGGGTTGATTTGATTGGCGGTAAAATTCAATTTACCTTTTTGGCCGTACTCGCTACCGTCTGGCAAAATTAAGGTTACATCGCTGACCGTATTTGGATTAACGCGTCCACCCAAACTCGCCAATTCGGTTTCAGACAAACTGAAACGCGCCCAAATAGGCGATAGCTGCACAATTGTTGTTAGCAAGCTAGTATTAGCTGCCACTAATGCGCCTTCAGAAAACTGAAAACGTCCTGCAATGCCAGAAACAGGCGCCGTCACTTGTGTGTAAGAAAGATTTAGTTCCGCTTCCCTAATGCTGGCCTGCGCTTGCAACATATCAGCCTGCGAAATACTCACTTCAGAAGTCGCGTTATCATATTCACGTTGACTGACTGATTGCGTTGCAAGCAACTCTTTCAAGCGATTCGATTCGCGCGAAGTTTGCGTAATACGTGCGCCTTGGCCCGCCGCTTGGGCTTTTGCTTGATTCAACGCGATTTGAAATGGCTCTGGGTCAATAATAAACAATACTTGGCCTGCTTTAACAGGCTCACCCTCTTCAAACATTTTTTTAAGAATAATGCCGCCAACGCGTGGTCGAATCTCAACCTCTCTCGCACCTTCAGTTTGCGCAACCGCTTCTACACTCATTGGTACAGATGTTGGCGCAGCACTTATATAACTGACAGGCATTGCAGGTGGCGCTGGCGGTGCAGCCTCTTCATTTTTCCCACACGCCACCAAAGTTGTCGCCACTACTAATGTCACAAGTAGTGCTGATACCGAACTGTTTATTTTTTTAAAGCTAGGCTGCTGCGGTAAGAATTGCATGATGATGACCCTGTAAAGTAATTTTCATGATTATAAATAATGTATTTATAATGCTATTTGAGTTATATTATATACAAACAAGAATGTATGTAAACCGTTTTTTAAGTAAATCGTTGTAAAGATAGCAAATAGTTTGAATGGCGAAACTAAAGCTTAAAATGCAAATCTTGATTAATTTTAATTAAAAGTTGAACTCAATAAATTATGGTTAGAAAAACGAAAGAAGACGCGGAGCTAACAAGGCAACGCATTATCGATGCGGCAAGAGCGGTGTTTTTAACCCGCGGCGTTAGCCGCTCTACCCTTGAACATATCGCCACTGAGGCAACAGTGACGCGTGGCGCGGTGTATTGGCATTTTAAAAATAAAACCGATATTTTTTACGCCCTACGCGATCGCGCTTTTCTACCTCTAATCGATCGTATGTATGACACGCTTGGCATTCAAAGCGACAATATCGATCCACTTACCCAAATTGAAAACAGCTTATGCGACACGATTAACGAGCTCAATGAAAACATTGAAATGCGTCAGATTTATGAAATCATGATGATTAAGTGTGAGTATGTAGATGAATTTGCCACGGTGTTGCAGCAAATTTTAAGCAATTGCTCAAATATTACCGAAAAAATTCAGCTGGCTTATGAACGCGCCAGAGAGCAAAACCTGCTAACAACCACCCTTACACCGCATGCATTAGCCTTGGATACGCACTTATTTTTTAGTGGATTGCTGCATATGTGGGTAAAAGATGCCGACGGTAGCCGCTTTAGGCATCAAGCTAAAGCGCTGATTCAATCCCATATTAATTTACGCCGACTACAGCCTAAAAATTAAAAAACAGCCTCTTTAATCCCTTTTAAGCTCGATTTAATTTTATTTTTAAAACTAAAATATTTATAGCGATTCATCCAACTATCTTGATTCGGTATCTTGTCTAAATATTCAAGGTGCGGCTTACCATCTTTAGCAATCACTAAATGCGGCGCATCAATATAGGGGTCAATTGCATCCATACGCATATACTCAACTACGTAAGCCCAGCGACTATTTTGCGTGATATTGGGTGTGGTTGAATGCAATAAGAACGATGAAAACAACACAATATCGCCTGGCTCAGCCGAAATAAACTCCGCATTACTCACGTCACCCTTGTATGAAACATGGTTGTCATCCACTTCATATTTAAGCATAGCTTTATGACTACCTGGAACCACCCACAAGCCGCCATTATCAGCCGTCATGGTGGTAAGCGATATCCAAAACTGAAAATGCTGATCTTTTAAACCGCTATATTGATTATCTTGATGCCAAGGAAAGGTGCCAGCACCCGGTTTTTTTTCAACCGCCTGATCCCATCTTACCCATATATCGGGCCCAGCAAACTGCTTTAAAAAATCCACAATTTTAGGTTGAGAAATAAAAGCACGTAACTTTTCACTGCGGTGCATGATTAAAGCGTGAAACTTTAAATTACCTTTATCAAGAACATCATCACCCGATTTTGTAGCTGAGGCTTCCTTTATATCGGCTACTAACGCATCGACTTCAGCTTGTGAGAAAAAATTTTTAATGAAGACATAGCCATTTTTTTTAAATTCAGCTTGCATTATAAGTCCGCGTAATTAGTCGTAAGCGAGTGCAATCAAGCACTTAATTGCTTTTAATTGAACTTAATTGTACTATTGTTTGCTATAAACTTACTATAGCCCTTTTGGAGCAACCTTGCAGATACAAACAGGCGAAATTTACGGTAAACAAACCGCTGCCAAATTAGTGATGTACAACGTGTTGAAAGTCACTAAAGCAAAAGGCGCCGATGAAATCGTTACGCTACAAAATATTGATAACCCTTTGAGTTTATTTGAAACTACCGCGCAAAAATTAGCCAACTCAGGCTATATTCGCATTAGCCAAACACCGTATATCGACTTAGAAGCCAGCACTCCAAAACGCCGCAAAGCCGTCAAAAAACCAACCCGTTGCCCGCTTACCTTTGATTTTTTAGAAGAGCGCGCTGATAGCCAAAGACCCGCGCCAATATTGCCTGATTTATTTAGCCCTGCTTGATTTAGGCAATACCAACGAATCGTCATTCCTGCTAGGCCGGAATCTAGATCAATACCAATTAACACTTACAGTTTGATTTGTTTAAGTTTGAATTGACTGGATTCCCTCCTGAGCGGGAGTGCCAGATTAGAAGCATGAGAAACTGACTAAATAGCTAATGTTAACAACATTAGCTAATTTATTTTCAATCGCGTTTGCCACGATGAGTAACGCAGGGATTAGCGGCAGCCAAGCCGCGCATTATTTACTTACTTTAGTTCTGGGCAAGCCAAAAACAACTCGCCTAAAGCCGAAATTAAAACCGCTTAAAAACGCGGTGGCCCACCCCATAGATCATGCCCATCCGCACTGTAAATCTCCACTTCTACAAAATCGCCCGGCGTTAAACCTTCGGCATCTTCCATATACACCACGCCATCAATCTCTGGCGCATCGGCTTTGGTGCGGCCAATCGCTTCAAAGTTACCTTCTGTATCGCGCACTATTTCATCTACCAGCACGGTTTGCATAGTGCCAATTTTAGCTTGTAATTTAGCGGCGCTAATGCGCTCTTGCACTTCCATAAATCTCGCCAAACGTTCTTCTTTGACTTCTTGCGGCACATGGTCTGGCAGTTCGTTGGCTTTTGCGCCATCAACTGCTGAATAGGTAAAGCAGCCTACTCTGTCCAATTGCGCTTCCTCTAAGAAATCCAGCAACATTTTAAAATCATCTTCGGTTTCACCAGGGAAGCCTGCGATAAACGTGCTGCGAACAGTAATATCTGGGCAGATTTCGCGCCAGGCTTTGATGCGCGCCAAGTTATTTTCGGCGTGTGCTGGGCGTTTCATGGCTTTTAAGATTCTTGGACTAGCATGCTGGAACGGCACATCTAGGTACGGCAAAATCAAGCCATCTGCCATTAGTGGAATCACTTCGTCTACGTGTGGATAGGGATACACATAATGTAAGCGCGTCCACACACCTAATTCGCTTAAACTTTGACAAAGCTCTGTCATGCGTGTTTTGACTGGGCGGCCATTCCAAAAGCCTGGGCGGTATTTCACATCAACACCATACGCACTGGTATCTTGCGAAATCACCAAAATCTCAGAAACACCTGCATTGACCAAGTTTTCTGCTTCATTCATTACCTCACCAATTGGGCGACTCACCAAATCGCCACGCATGCTGGGAATGATGCAAAAACTACAACGATGGTTACAGCCTTCTGAAATTTTCAAATAAGCATAATGGCTGGGTGTTAAGCGGATGCCTTGTGGTGGCACTAAATCAATAAACGGCTCATGCAATTTGGGCAAATTAGCGTGCACATGCGTCATCACTTCTTCTAACGCGTGTGGGCCAGTCACCGCTAAAACACTAGGATGCGCAGCTTCTACCACGCCTTTTTTAGCGCCTAAGCAGCCAGTGACAATCACTTTACCATTTTTATTAATCGCTTCTCCAATCGCATCTAATGACTCTTGCACTGCAGAATCAATAAAGCCGCACGTGTTGACCACCACCAAATCAGAGTCTTCATAACTAGCTGAAATCTCATAGCCTTCTGCGCGCAACTGCGTCAGAATGCGCTCGGCATCTGAGCCTGCTTTGGGACAGCCTAAAGATACAAAACCGACTTTAGGTTGATTAGATTGATGGGGTGTAATTGTTTTCATACTAATAATGTCTCTTTAATACTATTTAGTTAATAGTGCGGTTTATTCTAAAAAATAGCCAATTAGAAAAATGGATGCAACGCCGCAAGCGATAAGGCTCAATTGTGAAATGGTTGCGCGTAATTCGGTGCGCTTATGCAGGCTTGGAATCAAATCGGCTACCGCCACATAAAGCATGCTGGCGGCGGCCAAGCCTAAAATTGTAGGCACCCAAGTTTGCACATGCGATAAGGCAAAATAGGCAATAAAACCGCCCACCGCTGTGGCTAAACTAGACACCAAATTAAAAATAAACGCCTGTTTTTTGCTGTAACCAGAATGCAGCAGAATTAAAAAATCACCCACTTCTTGCGGAATCTCATGCGCAATGATGGCAATCGCGGTGACAATACCTAGCTTGATATCCACCATAAAAGCGGAGGCGATTAAAACACCATCTACAAAATTATGAAAAGTGTCGCCTATCATAATCATCATGCCGCTTCTGCCACGATCGTGGTCATGATTATGATGTTGTGGGTGCGCATTAATTGAGGGTTGTTTAACAGCTACCGCTTTGTATTTAGTGACTGTTGAATCCGCTGGGCTTAAGCTTGTTTGTGGATCTGGACACTCTTCTGCCGTATGCACCGCATGCACTTCGCAGTGATCGCCATGACAGTGGCGCCACAGCACCAATTTCTCTAAAGCGAAGAATAATAAAATGCCAAATAGCACTGTGGCTGTCATCTGCTTTGGACTAGCTGCAACTTCAATAGCGTGTGGCAAAATCTCTAAAAAAACCGCGCCCAGCATAGCGCCAATTGCATAGCTAATCAGCATGGGGATGGCGGTTTTGTTTATGTTAAGCGCAACCAAAGCGGCACCTGCAACACTGAGCACGCCGCCTAATAGGCTAAATAATACAATCCAAAGTAAAACAGAGAAATCAGGAATCATCATGAATAATGCAAGCTAACGCCTAAGCGATTGAAGTGACAGGAATAAAAAAGCATGCGCA
>JAZKDM010000040.1:0-13360 GCA_040387535.1 Pseudomonadota bacterium
ATACAAAGCCTGTGTAGTGGCGTTCATGCGCGTAGGGTCTAAATCTTTGCTGATGTTTTCCACAATACAAAGCGGCGTTAGCTCGTCTAAGCGGCTGGGCGATAATCGGGCAATCGGCTCAAAACGCAATAATACGTTTTGGCTAATGGCTGGGGCGGCTGAATCTTGTAATTGCGTCATAGGATTTAATTAAAACTTATAAATTAAATATTTGTTGTTGTTGCAAGGCTATGCAGTGCTGCGTTTGAGGGTTGGCGGCAATTTCTTGCATGATAGTTGTATCTTCACCTGGTTTTAAATGCGTGATATACACCAATGGTTGACTTTGCAAATGCGCTAATTCTGTTGCCAACGTTGCTGGGCACAAGTGCTTAGAAAGCATGGCTAACTCAGCCTCTGCATTGCTAAACGCCGTTTCTATAATCAATACTTTTAAATTATCAATCTGATTCACATCATGCCAAAAAGCAGGGCTGCCTGCGGTATCGCCAGTAAATACTAAGCTATTTTTGCCGCTATCAATTTGGTAGCCCACAGCAGGAATCACATGATTGGCTGGCACGGCCGTAATGGTTTTTGAATTAATTTGCACACCATTGCCAACGCAAATTTCGTTGTATTTTAAAAATGGCGTGGCTGGGTCGGGTATCAAATTAAAATTGGGCCAGATCAGCCAATTAAACACATGCTGTTTTAATATATTAATCACTTCTAGCGTGGCGTGTACGGTGACTGGCTGCGTGCGCAAGCCCATTACAGTGTCTAATAACAAGGGAATAGACACAATGTGATCTAAATGTGAATGCGTCACAAAAATATGATCGATTTTTAGCAAGGCATCTAGCGATAAATCGCCTACGCCAGTACCTGCATCAATCAGTACATCGTCATCTACCAATATGGATGTGGTACGCATATCGCCGCCAATACCACCGCTACAGCCTAAAATTTTAATTTGCATTTGATTATCTTTATATTGTCTAGTCGCAATTTTTTATCAATTAAATTTCTAACTATTTCTTACTATTTAGTTTCAACATTAAAAGCGCCATCCCAATCCGCGCTAGACGGCGCCTGCCTTAGCTGCCCAATACGCTTAATATAAAGCGCATAAAGCAATTGTTGCGGGTGCCTATTTTGCAGATTAATAAACTGCATTTCGCTTAAATCCCACTGTTGATTGCGGTACAACTTCAACGCCTCTCTGTACAACTTTAGTTCATCAATGGTTTCTGCCGATAACGCACTTTTTGTATCTAGCGGCTCGTACACCGCTACTGGAATATCTTTACCTTTTACACGCACTAAATCTAACTCGCGATACACAAATTGCGGCGTTTGCGCTTTAACAAACTCACTCACCACAATATCTACACCGTAATTCTTGGTTAAACTTTCTAAGCGCGAACCCAAATTGACTGAATCGCCCATCACCGTATACGCCATACGAAAACTAGAGCCCATATTGCCCACCACCATATTGCCTGTGTTGATGCCAATACCGATTTTGATAACGGGCCAGCCTTTTTTAATAAATCGTTCATTAATCGTTTTAAGCGCCGCTTTCATTTCGATTGCCGCATCTAAAGCATGTTGCGCATGGCTTTCATCTTTAAGCGGCGCCCCCCAAAAAGCCATAATCGCATCACCCATATACTTATCAATCGTGCCACGATTGTTATGTATGATTTGCGTCAAAGGTGTCAAAAATTCATTCATCATTTGTGTTAATTGCGTTGGGTCTAAGCCTTCGGCAATATTGGTAAAACCACGAATATCCGTAAACAAAACCGTCATCTCACGATTTTCGCCTGCCATGTTAATCGACTCTGGATTCAGAGCCATTTCGTTCACCAGTTCTGGTGGAACGTACTGGCCGAAAAGCCCCGTCAATTGGCGCTTACCGCGCGATTCAACAAAAAAACCGTAACTCATATTTACCAAGTAAATCAAGCCTATCATCAGCAGCGAAGCGGCGATTGGTAACACCAAATTAGCGTATTGCCAACACAGCACATTAATCACCAAAATACCCAACAGCACCCCAATCGATATCAATGTTGCTTTTAGTGGATTAAGTGCTGGTAAAGTGAAGGCTAGCAATAAGCCTGCCAACAATACCAATAAGAATTCTGCACCGCGCACGTAGCCGGGGCGCGCTTTAATATTGTTATCCAATATGCCGGCAATGATATTGGCGTGCACCTCTACTCCTGGATATATATTTTGTACAGGCGTTGCGCGCAAATCCATTAAGCCCTGCGCCGTGGTACCTACCAATACAATCTTGTCTTTTAAAATAGTAGGCGGCACTTTTTTATTCATTACATCGGTGGCCGACACATATTCAAAACTGCCTTGTAAGCCGCGATAAGGAATCAACATGGCGACCTTATCATCCACAGGAATTTGCCTACCCGCCAAACCAAATGACTCTAAGCCTGCATACTGTTGGCTGACACCTAAGTTTGCAAACTCGGCTTTTAACGGCGCGTTATCAAAATAAGCGCGCGCCACCGCAACGGCCAGCGCATCGTAATATTGATTATTGTGTTTAATTAATACCGTTATTTTGCGGCTAATGCCGTCTGCATCTGGTTCTGGATTAAAATGCCCAGCCGTTACTGCAGCACTTTGTATAAGCGATAAATTGGCGCCATAGCCAGCCGCCTCAACAAAATCAATGGGCTTGCGGCCAAAACTGTCCGCATCAAAAGTGGGGTTAGGCAATTGACCAATACGATTTAAATTGGTGTTATTAAAAAAATAACCCAGCACAACTTTGCGATTTTTTAAGCTATTAGCAAATGTTTGGTCATAATCTAGCTGGGGCTTAATAGCTTGCAACGCTTTGGCAAAGCTAGCGTCGCCATTAAAGTATTGCTGTTGCATGCGCTCTAAATTTTTAAGCCCAGAACTTTCGTCTTTCTCTGCAAACACCACGTCAAAACCCAGGGTGTTAATTTGATAATGCTCAAATAGCTGATTGACCAATTGCGCTGATTTATCGCGCCCCCACGGCCAACGACCTTGTTCTTTTAGGCTTTTTTCGTCAATATCCACAATCACAATGCGATTATCTTGTGTGCGGGGCATTAAAAAATTAAGCCGTACGTCGTAGCTAAAGTTTTCTAGTTTTTGAACAAATCCCAGCGGCAAGCCACCACTAATATGCAACAACATGAGTAAAATAATAGCGATACTCAGCGCAAATCGCACGCCATGTTGTTTTAAAAGTGACGATAAAAGCATGATGTTTAATTATTTGATTTTAATGTTTTTTTGCAACTTTTATAATTAACAGCATAGCGGATAAACTGCCCAGTGAATAGGCGGTTTATAATGATTAACAAATGATTTTTATGCAGAATAAACCAACAAAAATGACGGATAAACCGATAGAAATAGCCAGCAAGCAAACAGCAAATGCCAGCGTAATTTGGATGCATGGCTTAGGCGCCGATGGCTACGATTTTGTACCAGTGGTAGAGATGCTTAATTTACCCCATGTGCGCTTTATTTTGCCGCATGCGCCCTACCGCAATATCACGCGCAATAACGGCTATGAAATGCGTGCTTGGTACGATATTTACGGCTTAACGCCCATTAGCCGCGAAGATGCAACGGGCATTAGCGAAAGCCAAGCTGCTATTAACGTCTTGATTACACAAGAAATAAATCGTGGCATCGCGCCAGAGCGTATTGTGTTAGCAGGATTTTCACAAGGTGGCGCCATTGCTTTGCATACCGCATTGCGCTACCCACAGCGGCTAGCAGGAGTTCTGGCGCTTTCAACTTATCTGCCGCTAAAAAATAATTTGGCAGATGAAAAACACGCCGCGAATCAGCACACCCCCATTTTTATGGCGCATGGTGTGGATGACGACATTATTACCATGGAAACTTGCCAAGCTTCATTGACGGTTTTACAAGCGCAAAATTACAACATTGATTGGCACGAATATCCAATGGCGCATTCTGTTTGCATGCCAGAAATCACGGATATTCAGCAATTTCTTAATCAGGTTTTAAATGATTCAACTATTTAGTGATTTTTTACAGAATTAAGTGCGAATAAATCAGGAATTAATCCGCAACTATCGATTGTTTTGTTAAAATCTGTAAATCCGTTTTAGCTACAAAAAAACATCTTTTTTTGCACACTAAATTATTAAAAAATGACCGCTTCTACAAAATCGATAGCCAAGAAAACGCAAGCCAGTGCTGCTGACGCTTCTATTAATCCGCTTAGCTTTGAGCAAGCGGTACAAGAGCTAGAAACTATTGTGCAGCAAATGGAATTGGGCAATTTAGCTTTAGATGAGTCATTTAACGCTTATAAACGTGGCGCCGAATTACTGCAAACCTGCCAAGCATCTTTAAGCAATGTAGAGCAACAAGTACGCATTTTAACGGACGCTAGTAAATTAGCGCCATTTAACGCTGATAATGCAGCAAGCTGATAATTCATTAATACATGCCCAATCAATCATAATGGCCAACTGAATGACAGAACTTAATTTAGATCAAAAAGAAACATTCAATATTTGGGCGGCAAGCCTGCAAGCACGCGTGGAAGATGTATTAAACACGCATATGCCAAGTGCCGAAACCATACCAACCAGATTGCATGAAGCCATGCGTTACTCTACTTTGGGCGGCGGCAAACGCGTGCGCGCATTATTGGCTTATGCAGCGGGTGAGTTTTGTGGCGCAAAATTAAGCGCAATCGATTTGCCAGCGGCATCAGTTGAATTGATTCATGCGTTTTCATTGGTGCATGACGACATGCCGTGTATGGATGACGATGATTTGCGTCGCGGCAAGCCTTCTACGCACAAAAAATACGGCGATGCCATGGCATTACTGGTGGGTGATGCCTTACAAAGCTTGGCTTTTCAATTTATCTCACAAGATAAGCTGCTTAAAAACGCCACTCAAAAATTACAAATGTTGCACATTTTGGCCTTAGCTAGCGGCTCACGCGGCATGGCGGGCGGACAAGCAATTGATTTAGATAGCATTGGCATACCGCTCACGCGTGAAGAACTAGAACATATGCATATCCACAAAACAGGCGCGCTGATTCGTGCGGCGGCTTTATTGGGTGCTTATAGTGCAGAAGCACCAGCCGAAGACAAATTAAAAGCGATTGACCATTTTGCCAAATCCATTGGCTTGGCTTTTCAGGTAGTCGATGACATTTTAGATGCTGAGGCTGATACGCAAACTCTAGGCAAAACAGCAGGCAAAGATGCGCGCTTCAACAAATCGACCTATGTCACCATATTAGGCATTTCAGCGGCCAAACAACTGGCTAATGAGCTGCATGCAAACGCCATGGCGGCTTTATCTTATTACGGTCGTGAGGCCGATTTACTACGCCAGCTAGCTAATTTCATCACGCTACGCAGCTTTTAGCCAAACCTTCTGCATGTTTAATTTGTTAGATTCGATTCAGTCGCCGGTAGACCTGCGCAAGCTAAACCGCGATGAATTAGCGCTTTTAGCCAGCCAATTACGCACTTTTTTAGTTGAAAGTGTAGCCAAAACGGGCGGGCACTTAGCGTCTAATTTAGGCGTAGTTGAGCTCACAATCGCTTTGCACTATGTCTTTAACACGCCAGACGACCGCTTAGTGTGGGATGTTGGCCATCAAACCTATCCGCATAAAATATTAACAGGCCGCCGCGAGGCAATGGCAAACTTGCGCAAGCCTAATGGTATTGCTGGCTTTCCGCGCCGATGCGAAAGTCCATTTGATACTTTTGGCACAGGCCACTCTAGCACTTCAATCTCTGCCGCATTAGGCATGGCAATCGCAGCAAGGCAAGCAGGCTTAGATCGCCGCAGTGTAGCGATTATTGGCGACGGTGCCATGACAGCTGGCATGGCATTTGAAGCCCTGAACAATGCGGGCGACATGGATGCCAACCTGTTGGTTATTTTGAACGATAACGACATGAGCATTTCTAACAACGTTGGCGCGCTTAACAACTATTTGGCGCGTTTATTATCGGGACGTTTTTACGACACCGTTCGCCGCAGTGGCAAAAAAGTATTAGACGTATTGCCCAATGTAAAAGAATTCGCTAAACGCGCCGAAGAGCATGCAAAAGGCATGGTCACGCCAGGCACGCTGTTTGAAGAATTTGGCTTTAACTATATTGGCCCCATTGATGGCCACGATTTACCCGTTTTATTGGATACTTTAGCCAATATCCGCGAATTAAAAGGCATGCAGTTTTTGCATATCGTCACGCAAAAAGGCAAAGGTTTTGAGCCAGCCGAAGATGACCCCAATAAATACCACGGTGTCAGTAAATTTGACCCCTGTAACGGCGTTTCAACCAGTACTTCTAATGCCAAAACCTACACGCAAGTTTTTGGTGATTGGCTGGTGGATATGGCGGATGCCGATAGCCAACTAGTGGCGATTACGCCAGCCATGTGCGATGGTAGCGGCTTAAACGCTTTTGCCGAAAAATATCCCAAACGCTATTTTGATGTGGGTATTGCAGAGCAACATGCACTTACGTTTGCGGCAGGTTTGGCTTGCGATGGTCTTAAGCCAGTTGTAGCCATTTACAGCACATTTTTGCAACGTGCTTACGATCAGCTAATACATGATATTGCCATTCAAAATTTAAACGTACTGTTTGCAATTGATCGCGCAGGCCTAGTGGGGGCAGATGGCCCAACACATGCTGGCACCTTTGATTTAAGCTTTTTGCGCTGTATTCCCAATATCATCATTATGGCGCCAAGCAACGAAAACGAGTGCCGCCAAATGCTGACAACGGGTTATCAATACAACGGTGTTGCGGCTGTGCGCTACCCACGTGGCGCAGGACCAAATACGCCGACTGATGCGACACTTAGCACTTTACCAATTGGTAAAGGTGAAGTTGTGCGCGAATTTAGCATTTCAGCTAAGACTAAGCCTAATCAAAAAATCGCCATTTTAAGTTTTGGCAGCATGCTAAGCGCAAGCCTACAAGCCGCAGAGGCACTAGATGCCACCGTTGCTAATATGCGTTTTGTAAAGCCACTGGATACTGCGCTGATTCAACAATTAGCGCATAGCCATGATTTAATTGTTACCGTAGAAGAAAACGCGCTAATGGGTGGCGCAGGCGCTGCCGTGCTAGAAGCCATGCAAGCGCTTAATTTGACCAACCCCGCTTTATGCTTGGGCTTGCCCGATACATTTATTGAGCACGGCGTGCATGAAACCATGCTGGCAGACTGCGGCTTAGACGCGACTGGCATCATTAATGCTATTCAATTGAAACTAAATACTAAAAAATAAGCCTTACTCCACATTGAGGTATTGATTTAATCAAATTTAACCTCAATATTAAATCTATTATTAAAATAGTTTACTCATTTGCGCAAGCGAGTAAACTTAATGTTAAATTGAAATTCAATATTAGTCCAAAGACAGTAAAGTCTTAGTGGTTTACGTAACCGCCGATTTAACATTGCGCCAATTTTGAGTGAGCACCTAAAATGAATTTACCTTTACCTGACGTTGCAAGTACCAGCATTGAAGATACACAAAACTTGCATGATGTGCGTCACCTAGACATTAACAAAGTTGGCATCAAATCGATTCGCCACCCTGTGGTGGTTAAAGATAAAAGTGGCGGCGAACAAAGCACTGTAGCGGTGTTTGATATGTATGTGTTTTTACCGCACAACTTTAAAGGCACACATATGTCACGTTTTGTTGAGATTCTCAACACCAACGAGCATGCCATTTCAATTGAATCGTTTGAATCTATTTTGCGCGAAATGGTTAAGCGTTTAGAAGCGGATTCTGGTTATGTAGAAATGCGTTTCCCGTATTTTGTAAACAAATCGGCACCAATTTCTGGCGTTAAAAGCTTGCTAGATTACGATGTCACCTTTATTGGCGAAATCAAAAATGGCAAATTCGATATCACGGTTAAAGTGTTAGTGCCTGTAACCAGCCTTTGCCCATGCAGCAAAAAAATATCCGATTATGGTGCGCACAATCAACGTAGCCATGTCACGGTAACCGCGCTGATTAATGACTTTATCTGGATTGAAGATATTATCAGTTTGGTTGAAAAACAAGCGTCATGCGAGTTGTATGGTTTGCTTAAACGCCCAGATGAAAAATTTGTAACTGAGCGCGCTTATGACAATCCTAAATTTGTTGAAGACATGGTGCGCGATGTGGCGACACAATTAAACAACGAAAAACGAATTGATAAATTCACTGTAGAATCAGAGAACTTTGAGAGTATTCATAATCACAGCGCCTATGCTTTGATTGAAAATGATAAACGCGTTAAATAGTGTTTAATTAAACTAAAAAAACGGGCTTAATAGCCCGTTTTTTTATTACTCATCACTTTTTTAGTACTTTTTAGTCAAGGTCATAATCGAATTATCACGCTTCATATCCACACGGTTTAAGGCCGACATTCCTAAAAGCACATAAGGCGGAGAACCGCCTTCATGAATAACAGCGTCAATATTATTGAGAATGATAGTGCCAATTTTTAAGGTATTTAATTTCACCAAATACGCGCCAACCTGACCGTTAGCTGTACTCATTGTAATTTTTTCACCTTTTTCGTAATCTATTTTGGCAAATTTTGCATCGCCGCTATTCATCGATACGCTGGTGGCACCTGTATCCACCACATATTTTAGCGTTGCGCCATTAATGTTTAAGTTGCCATAAAAATGGCCTTGGCTGTCGGCATACAAGCTTACAGGGTCATTGTTGGCAGGGCCAGCTGTAGCTGCAACTGAAACCGCCTGTCCCATTTTAAGCACTTGTCTTTTGCCTTCCACCATAAATGTGGCTGATTCACTATCGGCAGAAATTAATTTCACACCGTTTTTGGTTTGGCCTGCTGCAATGCTGATAGGAGCGCCGCCGTTAATGGCAATCAGCGCTTTATTGTTGAACAAGCCAACTACGTTAATTTGCGTGCCCGCAGCAGCCAACGTTGCTGCAGTTAACATCAAAAAACCAATTACTTTGACGATAATGTCTTTAAACATAATGACCTTTCTGTCATTTTTAGCCAAACATGCCAGCTCGCGCATGCGTTTTAGCCAATTTTAAACCCAATGCAATCACAATAAAACCTGCCAGCGGAAATAGTGCCGCTAGTAAGAATGTATTCTCTCCGCCCAAATACTGCAAGGCGTATCCACCGGCAAGCCCACCAATGGTTCCGCCCACCCCATACGCCACGCTATTGTAAATAGCCTGCCCTTTGGCTTGATGGCGGCCATTAAAAAATTGCGTAATGACTTCAACCGAGGCAGCATGAAAGCTACCGAATGTAGCCGCATGTAAGCTTTGTGCAATAATTAATAGCACAAGGTTATCTACTGCAACGCCTATCATGCTGAATCGGATTACCGCCAACACAAGACTCACCAGCAAAATATTCTTTAAGCTAAAACGCTGCATGAGTTTAGGCATCAGCATAAAAATCACAATCTCAAAAATCACGCCAACAGACCACAGCAAACCAATCATGCCTTTGCTGTAGCCATGCTCTGCCAAATAAATAGAATAAAAGTTATACAGCACGCCATGCGCCGTGACCATTAATGAGCAACCAACCAGCAAAGCAATTACCGCAGGCTGTTTGATAATTTGCCAAATGGAAAAAGTATCATGCGCATGCGGCGCGATAATAGCTTCGGGCAATTTAAAGGTAAGCGCAAACAACAAAATTTGCACGCCTAGCAAAAACCACAATAAACTTTTAATACCGTAAGCATCAATTAAAAAGCCCAATATTACGGCTGCCACAATAAACCCCAGCGAACCCCACATACGAATGCGGCTGTAATGGCCGTTGGTGGTAGCTAAATGCGCTAATGTTAAGGATTCTGAAAGCGGTAAAGTGGAACTGGTAAACAAGCTAAGTGACGCCATGACAAAGAACAGCCAAAAGAAACTATGCGCCCAAAATACGGCTACAAATCCGCATAAACCCAAAAAAGCGGTGAGCTTAATCCATGTGACGCGCTTGCCGGTGTGGTCTGCCAGCCAGCCCCAAAAGTTAGGCGCAAAGATACGGCTGATTTGAAATAGCGACATCAGGATGCCAATGTCAGCGGCCGAAAATTGCTCAGATTGCAAATACAAACCCCAATAAGGCACAAACGCACCCACAAAGAAGTAGTAAATAAAGTAGAAACGGGAAAGATTGGCGTGCAGGCTGTGGCTCAAAATAGGTTCTCTAAAGTTATTTCATACCACTTAACTTGCATCATTTCCGCACCGCAAGGAATGATGCAAGTTAATCATTAATGCTAAATTTTAGGGACCGTTGAAACTACATCGGCATTTTGCGCGCGATGGCGCAGCGCATGATCCATCAAAGTGAGTGCTAACATCGCCTCTGCAATCGGCGTGGCGCGCACACCCACGCATGGATCATGGCGACCGGTGGTTTGCATGGTCACTGCATTGCCATTTTTATCAATCGAACGGCGCTCTTGCGGAATGCTAGAAGTGGGTTTTAAGGCGATATTGACGCGAATTTCCTGACCTGTTGAAATGCCACCCAAAATACCACCTGCGTGATTCGTCACAAAACCTTGCGGCGTCATTTCATCGGAATGCACACTGCCGCGCTGGCTGATAGATTCAAAGCCAGCACCGATTTCCACACCTTTTACCGCATTGATACTCATCATGGCATGCGCGATATCCGCGTCTAAGCGGTCAAATACTGGTTCGCCCCACCCTACTGGCACGCCCTCTGCTACCACCGTAATGCGCGCGCCAACTGAATCACGCTCAGCACGGATTTTGTCTAAATAGGTTTCTAATTGCGGCAAGACTTCAGTATTCGGAGAGAAAAACGGGTTGTCGTTAACGCAATCCCAAGTTTGAAAGGGAATGGCAATTTCACCCAATTGGCTCATATAGCCACGCACCGTTACGCCAAAACGCTCAAACAACCATTTTTTGGCAATAGCGCCAGCGGCTACGCGCACTGCTGTTTCGCGCGCACTACTACGCCCACCGCCACGATAATCGCGTACGCCGTATTTTTGGCTATAGGTGTAATCCGCATGGCCAGGGCGGAAAGTATCCATGATTTTGCTGTAATCTTGGCTGCGTTGATCTGTGTTACGAATCAGCAAGCCAATCGGCGCGCCTGTGGTTTTACCTTCAAACACACCCGATAAAATCTCTACCGCATCGGCCTCTTGGCGCTGTGTGACGTGGCGAGATGTGCCCGGTTTGCGGCGGTCTAAATCAATTTGTAAATCTTCTGCGCATAAACTTAAACCGGGTGGGCAGCCATCGACCACGCCGCCAATCGCTGCGCCATGCGATTCGCCAAAGCTGGTTAAAGTAAAAAGAGTGCCAAATGTGTTGCCAGACATAATGAATTCATCTAAATTAAGTTTTTGTTATTTTAACATGTTTACCTATGTCTATTATAAGCGCGCAACAATTGCCAAGCATGGCCAATGACGAAATAGTACATATGTATCAATCAGGTCTTAAAGCGCATCAAAATGGCGATTTTAAAACCGCACGCCTACAGTATGAAACCGTATTAGCGCACAACCCTGCCCACATAAAAGCGCTGTATCTAATGGGTAGCTTGTGTTGCCAAACCAATGACTTTATGCAAGGTATTGAATATCTTGATAAAACCATCTTAATGGCGCCCGACCATGCCGAAGCACATTCCAGCCGCGGCAATGCACTTAACCAACTTCAACGCTTTGAGGATGCGCTCAAATGCTATGTGAAAGCCACTAGCATTAACCCTGATTATGCCGATGCTTACCATAATCAAGGCATTACTTTGGTTAACTTAAATCGACCTAAAGAGGCGATTGCCAGCTTTGAAGAAGCGATTCGATTGAAGCCTGATTATGCGATGGCTTATTTTGAAAAAGGCAATGCCGAGCTCGCCTTAAATTACTATCCGCTAGCAATTGATAGTTTTAAAAAAACCATTGCCTTGTTGCCTGATTTTAGTGATGCCATCACACATCTGGATTACGCTGAAAAGGCGTTAGCACAAGCTAAAAACAAAGGTAGTCAGCCTGCCAATAATGACGATTTGAGCAAGCAAACGCTTAGCGCACTTATCCGCAGTGGTGAAAAACTAGAAAAACTTAACTTAGCTAAACTCGCCCTTACGCATTATGAGGAAGCAGTAAAGCGATATCCTGGCCACGTAAAGGCGCGTATTCATTTAGGCAATGTGCTTAAAAAAGATAATCGGATTTCTGAAGCATTAATCCAATTTGATGAGGCAATCCGTTTGGATGCCGACAATACCGAAGCCTATCGAGAGCGCGGCAAAATCTATGTGCGGCTAAATCGCCCGCAGGATGCTTTGGCTGAATTTAAGCGCAGCCTAGCGATTGATGGTGATTTGTATCAATACTATTATTTATGCGCGGCTGCCTACCGTTATCTTGGCTTAAACGATGCCGCTATAGAGCATTATCGCTTATGGATTCGCTTGGGTGAAGGACATCGCTCAAAGCATGATTATGCGCTTGCAGACTTTGCTGAAAGCATTATTTGGCTACTAAAAGGTCATTACACGTTAGGCTGGCAGCTTTACGAAGCGCGGTGGAAAGCGGTTTCTTCGCAACATTATAGGCACTTTAAACAGCCACTGTGGCTTGGTAATATTGACTTAAGCGATAAACATATTCTGCTGCATGCCGAGCAAGGTTTTGGTGATACCCTGCATTTTTTTAGGTACGTTAATTTAGTAGCTGATCTGGCAAAAAAAGTTACTCTGGAAGTCAACTCACCATTGTTACGATTACTTAAAAATAACACCAAGGTAACCATAATCGCCAAAGGTGAAGCCTTGCCAGATTTTGATGTGCAGTGCCCATTGATGAGCTTACCGTTGGCGTTTAAAACCACGATTGACAATATTCCAGCGATTCAAACGCCGATTAGCGCAGAGATTGAAACCAATGCTAGTTGGGCCAAAAAAGTAGACGCTTTTTTAATTGACAAACCTGCAGCACCAAAAATAGGTTTTGTGGCCACAGGCAATGCTAAATATCTGGGCGATACGGCAAGGTCTATCTCATTTCCACAAGTGGTCGCAAGTTTGCCAAAACACTGTCATTTATTTTGTTTGCAAAAAGAGTTTAGGCCAGAGGACGGCAAGTACTTAGATAACAATAAAAATATTCATTACTTTGGCAAACAATTGAGCGATTTTGCAGACACGGCGGCGGTGATTGCTTGTATGGATTTAGTGATCACGGTAGACACTTCTATTGCCCATTTGGCTGCCAGCATGGGTAAACCAACTTGGATATTATTGCCTTTTGCACCAGATTTTCGCTGGCT
>JAZKDM010000040.1:13460-15225 GCA_040387535.1 Pseudomonadota bacterium
GCCTTGTTTAAAAAGTAGCAATGCAGGGGTAAATTCTGTTGCATGACATTTGCTTGCTGTACCGCAGGGCTAGCTTGCGCCTCGGCTAATTCGCCCTCACCCTCATCACACCATTTCTGCACCATCTCAACGGTCATCTCTATATGGCATTGCAAAGCCAAATGTTTACCAAGCGCATAAGCTTGATTTTGGCAATATGGGCTGGCAAGCAAATGCGTTGCGCCTTGCGGCAAACTAAATGTTTCGCCATGCCAATGAAAACTATTAAAAGCTTCCACATCGCCAAACCATTGCTTTGCAACAGCATTGTTGCTAACGCTGACTTCGCCCCAACCAATTTCTTTTATGGGATTTTTGGTGATGGTTGCACCAAATGACTTACTGATTAATTGCCCACCCAAGCAATGCCCTAAAAGTGGAATGGCATTGTTATCGGCTTCACGAATAAGATGGAGTAAAGGCGCAATCCAAGGCAAATCATCATTTACACTCATGGGCCCACCCATCAGCACCATGCCGCTGTAATCTAAAATAGATGTAGGTAGCGGGGTGTTTTCGTCCACCTTAACCAACTGCCAAGCAATTTTCTGCTCATTTAAAAAGTCACCCAAATAGCCAGGGCCTTCATGTGCAATAAACCTAAAAATAATGATTGGTTTCATTTACTAGCCTTTATTTATTCTAGTTTTCATTTATTTAAGCACCTTAAATTGTCCATTTTCAATATCGTCTATTGTGTATTGGCCTATAGCGTAGCGTATCAAACGTAAAGTAGGAAAGCCGACTTTAGCGGTCATACGTCTGACTTGGCGATTTTTTCCTTCGGCGATTTTAATTTCCAACCAGGTTGTAGGAATCGCTTTGCGCTCACGAATAGGCGGATTGCGCGCCCAAAGATTGGCAGGTTGCTCAATCACACGAGCTTCAGCCGGTTTTGTGACAAAATCGCCTAAATCAACACCTGTTCTTAAGGGCTGTAAATCAGCATCCTGCGCAACACCTTCCACCTGTGCCCAATAAGTTTTAAATTCTTTGTGTTTTGGATGGCTTAATTGGTGTTGCAATACGCCATCATCGGTTAAAATAAGTAAACCTTCGGAATCCGTGTCTAAACGCCCAGCGGCGTATACATGGGGAATATCGATAAAGTCTTTTAACGTGGGGTGCCCTAATTGCCCGTTTTTTGGGTCATGCGGGCTAAATTGGCACACGACGTTAAAAGGTTTATTAAATAAAATTATCATGTTAGGAAATGTAATGGTTTCAAAAACAGTGAATTCAAAGATAGTTATTCCTGCTGGCGACAAAATTACCGTCAATGCCGACAACTCGCTTAACGTGCCCAACAATCCCATTATCCCATTTATTGAAGGTGATGGTATAGGCGTGGATATTACCCCGCCAATGAAAAAAGTGGTGGATGCCGCCGTGAATAAAGCCTATAACGGCACACGAAAAATCGCATGGATGGAAGTTTATGCGGGTGAAAAAGCGGTTAAAACCTACGGCAAAGACAAAGAAGGCAAAGATAGCTGGTTGCCGGCTGAAACCATGCAAGCGGTACGCGATTATGTGATTTCCATCAAAGGCCCGCTAACTACGCCTGTTGGCGGCGGCATTCGTTCATTAAACGTTTCACTGCGCCAAGAGCTGGATTTGTATGTATGCTTGCGCCCAGTGCAATATTTTACTGGCGTGCCTAGCCCGGTAAAACATCCAGAAAAAACCGATATGGTGATTTTCCGTGAGAATACAGAAGATATTT
>JAZKDM010000041.1:0-19001 GCA_040387535.1 Pseudomonadota bacterium
CGCCACGTTTTTCGCGCTGCGCCAGCATCAACTTAAACAAACTATAAAGATTTTGTGCATGCGGCATGATGTGGCTGTATTCTTTAGCCGTATCGCCTTCTGGATTTTGCAGCATATCGGCCACTTTGGTGTATGTCATACGCGCTTTTGAGCGCATAACAGACGGATAGAACTGGTATTTCTGTACAATCCCCGCAGCATCCACCTGCATATCGCACACCATGCATAAGCGTTCTACATCTGGATTAAGCGAACACAAACCGTTAGACAAAGCCTCTGGCAACATAGGAATCACGCGGCGCGGAAAATACACCGAATTACCACGTTCAAAAGCTTCTTTATCTAGCGCATCATCAGGTTTTACATAAAAACTGACATCCGCAATTGCCACTACCAAGCGCCAACCCAAGCCTTGCGATTCTGCAAATACGGCATCATCAAAATCGCGCGCTGTCTCACCATCAATGGTAATTAAAGGCATTTCACGCAAATCAATACGGCCTTTGTAATCATCTGCTTGCACTAGTTTAGGAATACGTTCTGCTTGGTTGATGGCAGCAGGTGAAAACTCATGTGGCAGTTTGTGTTTACGCAAGGCGATTTCGATTTCCATGCCGCTATCGGCATAGTTACCAAGAATCTGCACAACTTTACCCATTGGATGCGCGTGAGAGCTTGGTTGCTCTGTAAGCTCCACCATCACCACTTGGCCAGGTTTTGCCCCCATATCTAAGTGGTATGGAATTAAGATATCTTGATTAATACGCTTGTCTTCAGCGGCGACAATGGTGACGCCTGTACCCCTCACTATGCGCCCTACCAGTGTTTTAGTACTACGTTCTAGCACTTCAACAATCTTACCTTCTGGGCGACCTTTTCTGTCCAAACCAGCCACGCGCACCATGGCACGATCGCCATGCATCACTTGCGCCATCTCACGCGGACCTAAAAACAAATCATCAGGATGCTTAGTCTTATCATCTGGCACTAAAAAACCGAAACCATCTGGGTGGCCTAAAACCGTGCCTGCAATAACATGAATTTTTTCAGCTAAACAAAGCGCACCTTTACGGTTACGCATGATTTGGCCTTCTCGCTCCATGGCGTTTAGGCGCCTATTAAAATTTTCCCGCTCACTTTCAGCAATATCCAGCAAACTATAAATTTGCTCAACACTCAACGGAATGCCTTGATCAGACAGTATTTGTAATATCAGTTCGCGACTTGGTAGTGGTGTTTCATATTGCGCTGCCTCGCGCTGGGCATGCGGATCGCTGCCACGTTGACTAGCAGTAGTTTTCTTAGTCGTGTCACTTTTTTTAATTGACAAGTTATTGGCTTCCTATAAAATTCGGCGCATTATTCATTTATAAATGGATATGCCCAGATGGCGGAATTGGTAGACGCGCAGGTTTCAGATACCTGTATCGAAAGATGTGGAGGTTCGAGTCCTCTTCCGGGCACCACTAAACCGCAATAAAACAGATTCTACCGCGGAATAGCGTCTTAATCTGGAATATATTTAGGTAATAGTGGATAAGAGTCACGAATAAACTCTGCCAGAGCCCTATCTGATTCTGCCTCAGATTTATACACTGGCACTGTATAGCGCAACATCGCACCATCGGTTCGGTTCATTTTAATTGCATCGTATAGCAATGCAAGTTTCATTGAAAATTCATTCGACAAATCACGTCCACGCTGATGAAACCAATAATAAACCAATTGTTTTGATTCACCTTTGGCAATTAATAAGCGCGTCACTTTAATAGTTTTTTGATCGCTTATTACTACCTCATGTAGCCTAGCATCAGTAATTTCCCAACCTCCACCAGGTATACATGCCTTAGGTGAGTGCGGAACGGATCCTGCCGCACGTTGCGACTCTGTGTAACCAGCGTAAACATTAATATTAGTATTGGCTTTATTGTAATTTATCAGCAAATAGTCTTTAAGTTGAAGCACATTATTTTCACCGTTTTCAAACTGGTAAGTGCGACCTTTCCAGCCATTTATTTCCAACGGAAAGCCGCTAAAGTATTCGCGCTTTGGAATAATTTCGTCTCTATGTTTTATTGAGAACGTGGAAAAAGCAGCCAGCAGCACAACGATAATCGCAATAATAATTGGTGCTTTTTTTATTTTAGCCATCACCTCAACATCGACTACTTTATTTTTGGTTTCTAGGTAGTCAAATGATTTGGCCAGTGTTCTATTGTTCATACCAACTAAAATATTAAGTATTTTAGCCTCTAGCAATAATAGGCCTATACAAATGAGGAAAATGACCCAGCCTTCAAAATAGTGCATAAAGCCTTCAGCCGCTTCTATGCCAGACTGATTGACCAATACAGCCACCATAGCAATGCGCATACTATTCATGACTATGCTAATAGGAATACTTGATAAAAATAGTATGGTGCGTGCGTAAAAAGGCGCTATATACATATAGCCCATCATCAGGCCAATTGTCATTAACGGATACATGTAATTAAGCCCACTACAGGCCTCTACTACTTGTAACTTGTATACCCCTAAATCAATTACATTACCATCTTGAAAAACTGACATTCCTAAAAAGCGGCTCATAGCAACGCCCAAATTTGAGGAAACCAGCTGCATTTTTCCCGACAACATCACATCGAACATGTAAGGCAAAGGGATGACTAAAAATAAGTGCAAAAATGGGACCAGTATTTTTCTGATTTGCTGACCTATCATTGTCCACGCTAAACCAAAACACATCAGCAACATACTGTATTGCACAATGGTTAATATTGCACTGAGTTCACCAATGATTAACGCTATACCAGCAAGCAATACGATTACTACACCAAGCCAAGCTCCATTATTGTGCGACTTAATTTCAAAACGTTTGATCCAAATTAGGTATAGCGCCATGAAAAACACTAAAGGTGCATGCGAATAGCGTTCTTCACTGGTTACTCTAATTAGTTGTTCACGTAGCGCATCGCGAAATACAACTATCAAAAAAATAACCATGACAGCATACAAAGATGCCCTAATATGGCTTTTGACCCAGCTAGTGATTGCTACCAACGTTCTTCTCCAATTACTTATTATTTAATTTCTAAATACCAAGAACGCCAAACTCTGCTCTATCCTTAATCACTTCTCGCACCAAGCCAACATCTATCTTATCTGCATTGGTTGAATATCCATAAACTAGCGCTGTATCGCAAAGAATATTGATACTGCGCGGAATGCCGCGTGATGCTTCGCCAATAAGGCGGGTGGCTGCAGGTGTAAACAGGGGGGCATCACGTCCTGCAATATGCAGACGATGATGAATATATTTATCGGCCTCAAAAGATTCTAAAGGTGGAATAAAGAAATCGACCGAAACTCGCTGAAAAAATTGCTGCAAATCTGGTCTGCGCAATAAATCTCTTAATTGCGGCTGTCCAACCAATATAATCTGAAGTAACTGATCTTTGTCTGCATTAATATTCGACAACATGCGCAAGGATTCAAGCGCAGCAGGGCTTAAGTTTTGCGCTTCATCTACAATTAATACTACGCGCTTATTTTCACTGTAGCATTTAATTAAAAACTGCTGAAAAGCATCGTACAGAGCTAGATTGGATTTACCTTCATACGGCTGATTAAATGACAACATAATCCAGCCTAACAAATCATCGATGTGCTCATGCGTGTTGTAAACGATACCAACGGTTAACTCATTACCCAAATTGTTGAGTAGGTGACGGACAAGCGTTGTTTTTCCACAACCAATTTCACCACAAATAACCGAAAAGCCAGCTCTGTTTTGAACACCATACTCCAGCATGGCGTACGCCATACTATGCCGAAGACTAAAAAATAAAAACTCCGGATCTGGCTGAATTGAAAAAGGCTTTTCTTTTAAACCATAAAACGCTTCATACATATGACATTATCCAGACTAAACAACTACAACGATTTAAGTAACGCAATTGCGTCATCTTTTTGGGCAAACTGCTGATTTTCCGCCAATTTAATAGCTTTTTGTAAAGATTGCTTGGCCAAAGCGGGCTCATTTTTTGCGATGTAAACCTTTGCTAAATGAAAGTGAAATACGGCGATATCAGGCATTTTGTCTACGGCCTTTTTCAAGGCAGTTTCCGCATCATCAAACTTACCGACTTTGTAACTTGCCCAACCAAATGAGTCTAAAAATTGAGGTACTTGACTATCCTTTTCTGCTTTTACCAGGACATATGCACGCTCTATACTAGCTTGATCAGTGCGCACATCCAATAAAAGACTAGCCAAATTGTTATTCACTATCTCAACGTCTGAGCGCAGTTTTAGCATATCTTCATATACTTTAATTGCATCATCGATGCGGTTTGATGATTCATACAAGCTGGCCCGTGTAAGCATTAAGCTAAAGTCATTAGGTACAGCAATCAGACCATCTTTAATAGTTTTATCTGCCGCATCAGGTTGATTTGCGCGAAGTTGCGCGGTGGCTAGTTGTTGATATGCCATTGCATTTTTTGGATTGCTTTGAATAACACCTGATAAAATCTGCTGCGCTTCTGGGTAATTTTTAGTGGCTAAGTAAATTTGACCTTTTAGCAATTTTGCATCAGTGTTATTTGGATTATCTTTAATAACGGTGTTAATAAAAGCAATGGCTTCGCTAGCTTTGCCTGCTCTCATATACGTTTTAATAATAGCAACAATAGGCTGCGCATCATTAGGAGCGGCTTCATGTGCACGTTTAAACGCATTCAAAGCACCTTCTGTGTCATTTTTTTCAGCCGAAATCGCACCCATAATTTGATCGGCAAGTGGATTATTCTCATCCAGTTTTTTTGCTTTATCGGCTAACAATTGCGCACCAGCGTAATCGCCGCGCGCAATTCTAGCCTGTGCCAAGGATCGTAACACCATTGTATTATTTGGGTTGGTTTCCAACATATCTTCGAACACTTTTTCAGCGCGCTCAGGTTGCTTACGGCGCATTAAAAACTGTGCGTAAGGCACACCATAATTGGGTTGAAATTTACTGGTTTCAAATGCTTTTAAATATTGCTCCTCGGCAAGCTCTGGCGAGCCTGCTTTTTCATGCGCAGATGCCAGCATTAAAAGCGCGTTGAAAGCGGTAGGTGAGTCGCGTGTAACCGTTCTTAAATCAAGAATGGCGGCATCATAATTTTTATTTTCTAATGCTAAACCAGCCCTTAAAGTAAGTGCCTGACCATTGGTTTTATCATCTTCAAGAATCGCGTTCAGGATTTTACTGGCCTCGTCTTTTTTGCCAGCTTGAATCAACTTGTACGCAATCAAACTTTGCGCCTTGTAACCATTGATAGTTTTGCCTGCTTTTTGTTGAATTTGGCTTAAAAGCTTGTCTTCAAGTTGTGGTTGTTTTTGCAATTGATACAAATTGACTAAAGCAAAGGCCAAATCATAATTTTCTGGCTCTTTTTTTACATAACTTTCTAATTCTGCCCTGCCTGCCTCTGCACCTTTAGTGGCAATAACAAATCGTACAACATCCAATTTGGCAGACATATCTGGCGTAAGCTCAGCAATGGCACGTATTTGTTTTTCGGCCTCAACTTGACGATTGTTTTTAAGTAGAAACTGCGCATAACTTTTTCTGACAACAGTTTTATCAGGGAAGTCTACTGTCAGTTTTTGATAAGACTGATCAGCTTCTTGCACCTTACTCATATCTTCTAGTACTTTAATCCGAATCATATGAACTGCTAAGTTTTTGCCATCTTTTGTCAACGCTTTGTCTAAAAACTGCAACGCTTGCTCGTTGTCTTTAGCTGTTAGGCGCTCTGTGGCTAATAAAATGTAAGCATCTTGACTGTTTGGATCCTTAGCAATAGCGGCATTTGCATACTCAACTGCACCTTTGGGATCATTTAATTTCAGTTGAATCGCTGCACGCAGATTGAGCGCACCTACGTTGTTTTTATCTACTGTAAATGCTTTGTTACTTCTTTCTAGCGCAAGGTCTATTTTGCCAGCGGCTAATAATATCTGGCCTGTTTTAATCAACGCATCAATATTATTTGGCTCTCTCTCCAGCACCTCGCTCATTAGCGCATAAGTTGCTTTAAAATCACCTTTACGTTCAGCAATTAAGCCTAAAGCGTAAACGGCTTTAGGAAACACTTTTTTCATCTGCAGTGCGTTTTGAAATTCCAACCTAGCTTTATCTGGGTTTGATTCAATTAAAGCCATACCTTTTTGGTAGAATTTTTCAGCTTTTTCTTCAGGCGATGAGCAGCCGCTAATCAATACAATCAGCGATAAAGTAATAAATAATTGCGTTATTGATTTTTTCATCTTTTAAGTCTTTTTCAATAGTTTTCAACAAAGGTCAATACAATTAAACAAAGTATGGCTCACATTTATTGATGTGTTAATTTTAGCTAGCTAGTTTATCAGTAAATAATGTATTGGGAATCATCGCAACCCGTTTGGGCTATGTTAATGTAAATAATCAGTCCTATTTTTAGCCTAATGGTATGCAAACTTAAACCTACTCATCTATTTGTTCGCTGGGCAATTTAGAATTTAAATCGACAAAGTTAGGTACCGTATAATAAGGCGCTGCCAATGGCTCACCAACAAACACTCCCTGCGCAGGCCAGAACACACTTTTCCAGTATGATTCAATCAGTGTTTCACCCACTAAATAGTGCGACAACATTACCGCTGGATTAGGAAACTTTTGCCAATAATTACAAGGCTCATATACGGCACCGTAAGAGCCCGTGGCTCCTGCCTCTAACCATTTTAAAATGGACATTTGACCACCGTCTTGTAGCACACCACCACCTGAAGTGAGGTGGTCAGCCACGGCGCCAGGCATAAAATTAAGCGTCTCTAAATGTGGGACAGAAACCATGCCAGTGAAATAAAACATAATGTCTTTTTTGCTTTTTATGCTGTCAGCCTTTATTGTGCGTAAAAAAAGCTTTTTACTATCAATTCTTGTTAAATCTTTAGGAAAAAACCTCTCTCTCGGCTTACTCCTAAGGTCATCGCTGGTTTTTAAAAAGTAGCCCGTTGCCTGGTTCAATTTAAAGCCACTAATAACACCCCTATCAATCACACTTTTTGCTAACTCTATTGAATCCGTAGGAAGCAATATTGATAAGCGCATATTAAAATCTTTATATGGATTGCGCGATGGGCTATTAAAATAGGGATTTTTAACGCCTACACCACAATGGTTATCGCATAGTTTTGTATCGTAGCCCAGCGTGACAGCCGATGTGATTGAATTACAACGCACGGCAAACGGTTTAGTCCAAGCCATCACAATCACTTGAATTTCGTCGCCTAAATTGGCATATATTTGTTGTCTTAGTGGTGTAAATTGTTCTTCCGAAAGCGCAGCTGTATTAAGTGGGATATCCACAATAATTAGGTTTTTTTTAGGGATGTTTCTAGCTGCTAAGTAGTAATCGCCCACAGCCAAGCTGTTAGCATCCTGCTTATTTACCACCACCACTACCTGTTCAGGCTGCAAAGTATTTGATTTAGGCAAGCCAGCCGCAAATGCAATGCCACAAATGAACATAAGTAACACGCTGATTAAATTGGCTATATTTAATTTATACATAGCTTATGTCGCCATTTTCTTTAATCTGCCGAGACTTTACTATCGGCATGTAATTGCCTACGCAACAACCATTCGTTAAAAATCAATTTAGGAAAAACAATCGCATCGATAATATAACGCTTTGCTAATCTTCTAGGCTCCGAAAGCATACGATGCAACCATTCTAAGCCGATTTTTTGCATCCAGAGCGGTGCGCGCGATTTTTCACCCGCAATAAAATCAATGGTAGCGCCCACACAAAGCGCCACTTTCACTGAAATTTCTGAAGCGTATTGGGTAATCCACAATTCTTGTTTAGGCGCACCTAAACCAAGTACCAATAAATCAGCACCACTGGCATTTATTTGCTCACAGATAGCTTTAGAAACGACTGGTTTTTTATCAAAACCAAAGTCTGGGCTTAAAGTACCCACTACTTTAACCATTGGCCAAGTAGTATGAATCACATCTTTTGCACGGTCTGCAACGCCTGGCATAGCACCTAGCAAAAAAACCGTTAGCTGTTTTTGATTATTTTGTGCGTTTTCAAAGATTGCTGGTACTAAATCGCTACCAGGTACAGTTCCAGGAATATTTACACCAAGTAAATTGGCTGCCCAGACTACTGGTTTGCCGTCTGTCACAATCAAAGATGCTTGTTGATAAGCAATCTGCAAACCTTTATCTGTTTGAAACTTTACAATATGATCTACATTGGGCGTTACCACAAAACGAGCTGTTCTTTGTGCTTCGAGTAGCCAAGTATCAATTAATTCAACAGTTTCCGACATTGAAAGCAAATCTATATCAGCGCCAAATAATCGAACACGTTTTGAGAGAGGTTGAATCATGACTTATTTTTTTTCATTTTAATTACAGCAGGCACACCCACTGCAATCGCGTTATCTGGCACATCCGTTAACACCACTGAGTTAGCGCCAATATTGACGTTATTGCCAATTTTAATATTGCCTAATATTTTTGCACCAGCGCCAATATCTACATTGTTGCCAATTTGCGGCGCACAAGGCTCAGCAACATTTTTAAGACCAACCACTACACCATTTCTAATTCTGCAGTTATCGCCAAATTTAGCGTAGCCGCTAATGACAATGCCACCGAAATGATCTATCAAGAAATTATCGCCTACCTCAACCTCACAAGGCATTTCAATACCTGTCAAAATTTGCACTAATTTATATAAAAATTTATAAACAAACGAGCATATCTTACGTAGCAATACATTATTGATCGTGTAACGCCAGCGACCAAAACGATATACCACCATAACCCAAAAGCCTTGTGCAGCCCAATCGCCCTGATAATTTTTTAAATCTTGTTTGACATGATTAAACATAGTTAAATTGTATCGCCATTATCTAACAGGCGTAATGCCCATTCTGGTTTTAATGGCGCTAATGATGGTGAGCCTACTACTAGCAAAAAAGTAGCTATTGATACGCAATTTGCGTTTAAATAAATCTTTAAGGACACTAATAAAGTCGGCCAATATGACCAAAAAAATATGCACAATACAAGTTATTAAACCATGATTTTTTCTAAAATAAAGCAATTCACTTTCGGCTTGCAATACGCTCAATTGCTTGCCGCTATTTGTTATTTTCCCATCAGATTTGGCACTTTCTCCACCAATGTGCACCACAGACGAATCAGCATAATACATCACTTGCCAACCTGCTTTTTTAACGGCAAAACAGTGATCAACTTCTTCACTGTATAAAAAATACCGCGGGTCAAATAAACCAACCTGCTCAACCACTTTTTTGCGAACAAGATAATAACAACCTGGAACCCAATCACAATTAGTCGAAATCGAGGGATCCCAATCGATATCATCGACTAACTGTAGTTTTGGTAGAAAGCGTGAGAGGCCCACGCGTTGTGCAAACAAATTTAAAGGTGTAGGAAAATAACGGCAAGAAGGTTGCTGCTCATTATCGCGACCGATTAGGCGCACACCCAATAAGCCACAATCTGGCTGAGATTCAATATATTCTAAGGTTTTTGCAAGGGTATCAGGCTGCACAAAGGCATCGGTATTAAGTAAAAGAACATAGTCACCTTTAACTAAATCTAACACCTGATTATTGGCCCGACCAAAGCCAACATTCACTTTATTTTCAATTAAAGTGATTTGCGGAAAGGCATTTTTGATAACAGAAACTGAATCATCTTTAGATGCGTTATCGACCACAAAAACTTCTAATTCAAAATCACCTTTTGATGCAAGCAGGCTATTAATAGCCTCGACGCTCATTTTTGCCGTGTTGTAGCTGACGAATATTACTGAAATAAGCAAATGATTTAACCTTAATAATGACGAACAAACCTGAATCTATAAGCATTTAATATGCCAATCAAAAATTGCATATTAATCACGCTTTGAGCGCACCCATTCAACTTGGCGGTTCACAAAAAATTTAATATAAAGCGGTATTTTAACTAACGCGTAAATTGGTGCGTAACATAGCTGTTTAAAGCTAATAATATGTCGGCCAAAAAAAGCCCAAGCGATTAAAACCGTTATAGCTAATACAGTTAAAAGTATGCTTGCATACACTAAAGATAAAGAGAAGGACGCAAATTGATAGAGTACAAAACACATCAAAAACACAAAACAGCACATTAATGTTAGCACAGCTAAAGGCGGTACAATTAAATCAAGGGCCAGCCCCAACATTTGCATATTTCTTGTCGCAATTGCTTCTATAAATAATGCAGGCGCATCACTGGCAATGACACTTAGATGACCATGCTCCCAGCGTGCGCGTTGCGTTTTAGTCGCACTTTGATCAACCGGAAATGTGCTGGTGACCAATGCTTGTGGCAGAAAAATTGGCGCTTTGTTGATGCGGGCCAAATCAACACCCATTTTCATGTCCTCGGCGATATGGCCACTGGCTAGGTGGATTGCAGTTATGTCTTGCCACAAGAACGCCATGCCAGTACCCATTAACTGACATGGCAAGCCTAACATATTAAACCCTAAGGGCCTTACATAGTTTTTAACAAGCCAAGCGAAGGCCGCTATGCGCTGTTTTAAGCTCGGATTAGGTTGTGCTTGCATTAAATATAAGGCTTGAATCGGCCGCTGGTGCGTTATACAAGCGCTGGTAAGTTGTGAAATAGCATCTGCATTCGCTGTACAATCCGCATCAATCACAATCACCACATCTGGCGGACTGGCTTTTAAATATTGCAGCCCAAAATCTAGCGCATAGCCTTTGCCGCGTAGCGTTTTGTGTTGCCTTTCAATTACTGTAGCGCCCAAACTTCTTGCAATACTGGCGGTGTCGTCTGTACAATTATCGGCTACCACCAATATTTGACTGGCTGATTCAAGCGCAGGAATTAAGGTTTTAATGGTTTCTGCAATGATTAAAGCTTCGTTATGTGCTGGCATTAAAATGGCCAAGCGCGAAAGTTTATTAGTCGATGTTAAAAGCGGTTTTTTTGAATAGGCTAAAGCGGCTAACACTTGTATGGCAAAAACTGCCACTGGAATCGCAAGTATGGCAATAACGAAAATTAGGAAAATCTGGAACAACATGGGTAAATTAGCTTTGCATTAACTGAGCAAGCTTGTTGGCTTCAGTATCAATATTATGCCTAGCAACCACCTGTTGATAAGCCATTTCGCCCATTTCTTGCAGTTTGTCGATTGGCGTAGATAAGGCTTTTTGCATGGTAAGCGCCAAATCATCAATATCTCCCGCCACGCATAACCAGCCATTTTCATCATGTTTAACTAGCTCAGGTATGCCAGCAATATAAGTCGAAATCACGGGGCGTTTAAGCGACATCGCTTCCATAATTACCACTGGTAAACCTTCAGCAAAACTAGGTAAGACTAAAATTTGTGCATCTAATATATGCTGTCTAACGGCATCACTGCTAATCCAGCCGGTAATGTTTATGCGATTTTGTAATGAATACAGAGCAATTAACGCCTCAACTTCTTGACGCATTTCGCCATCCCCAGCTAGAACCAACTCGAAATCAATCTGATTATCCGCTAACTTTTTTGCAGCTTCTATTAATAAAAGCTGCCCTTTTTGCTCGCACAAACGTCCTACACATACCAGTTTAGGTTTATTGGGAAGCGCAACTGAATCTACTTTATAAAAACTGGATTCCAAACCACAATGCACAATTTTAATTTTTGGCCACTGCGAAAAAGCAACCCAGCGCTGAAGTTGGCTTTTACCAAATGAAGAAATAGCGACTGTAAATTTAGAACGATTGATTTTCTCTGCCATTTTTAAAAATTGTGGTCGATCAAATTCTTCAGGGCCATGCACAGTAAAACTGTAGGGAACATCAAGCAGAACACCCATTAACATAGCGACTTCACTTGGGTTTGTACCAAAATGTGCATGGATATGCTCTGCTTTAAATTGGCTAGACCACATAGCCGCTTGGCAAGCTTCCAGCAAATAAATAAGGTGATAAATTAGCGATCTATCTGCTTTAAAACTCATTTTGATAGCCAGCTTTAGCGCAGTAGCAAACGCACATGGTTGCTTAAATAGCATTTTAAGCGCCGCCATCAGTAGCGGAATCGCGCCATTTTTCAACACATACTGCGTTTTAATATGCTCGTTGATATCTTCCGCATCAATTTGCTGGTCACTCCATCCTCGCATGGCGATACGCTGCACGTTAAATCCCAAGCGCTCTAAGGCCAAAATTTCGCGGCGAATGAACGTATGACTAACTTTTGGATATTGGTTGATGATGTAAGTGACGCGCATGTTTTTTTTGTTATTCAAAATAATGTTATTTTAAGCTTTGATAAAACTCGCTAATACCTTGCTCAATAGAATATTGTGGCTCCCAGCCAAAAACTTTCTTGGCTTCAGAAATATCTAACACGATATTTTTAACATCAAACGCTCTTGCAGGTTGATATGTCACATTTGGTGTAATTCCCGTAGCGGATTCAATAAATGTTAGCAATTGATTCAAAGAGTGGCTTTTGCCGCTACACACATTGTACGTACCCTCTGCATCTGACTCCACTGCCAATCTACACAGCACTGCCAAATCTTTAGCATAAATATAACCTCGCTGGATTTCGCCATCGCCCCAAATGGAAATTGGCTTTTTAGCGATAGTATTAAATAAAAAAGTACTTAATGCGCCCTGCACTCCTGCATGACCTTGTCTTACGCCATAAGGATTAGATGGCCTTAAAATAATCGGCTTTAACCCATATAGCTCTTTGAACATACCAATATAATTCTCGATAGCCACTTTAACAACACCATAAGAACAGATTGGGTTTAGCGAATGCTGTTCTGTTACTGGCAAATGTTTAGGAATACCGTAAACTGTTCCACCAGAAGATAAATAGATTAGTTTATATACTTTTGCGCGCGTCATTGATTCAAGCAAATTAACGGTTGTAATTAAATTTTGCTCAATATCTAGCGTTGGGTTGCGATTTGAAGTACTAGGGACTGTTGTGCTAATGCAATGGACAACACATTCAACACTCTCTAATGCCTCAGAAATTAATACAGAATCTGAAAAATCGCCTAAATAATAATGAATATTTGGGTTAAACGGCATATTTTTGCTAGCTGAGCGATCAAAAATACTTACTTCATGACCATTGACTAAAAGCTCGTCAACAATATGTGACCCCAAAAAACCATTTCCACCTAGTACTAATATTTTCATGATAACTTCATCGCCTGTGTTAGTGCTGCTAGACGTCTTTTTGCAACAGCATCCCATAAATAATATGGTGCTTTGAGTTTAGACTTTTGTGCCAACTTTAACCTTAGCTCAAAATCTGCTGTTAAAGTCTGAAGTTGCGCAACCCATGTATCAGCATCATAAGGGTCGATCACAACTCCTTCAATGCCATCTGTAACCACACCACCGCCACCCATTGGACTTACTAATAAAGGCAACCCTGCACCTAAAGCCATATAGGTAACTAAAGGACTGCCCTCCTCTAAGCTAGGCAAAACAAAGACATCTGCATTTTTATAAATACTCGCTAAATCATTGGTGTAAGCAATGTGTTCAATGTTATCTTGCACCAAATACTTATCAACTAATGTCTTGATTGCTGGCTCGATATTTCCAACCAATTGTAGCTTTGCATTAAGTTTTGCTTTAACCCAATAATCGAGTAACAAATGCACACCTTTACGTACACCGATGCTACCCACAAAAATAAAAGTAGGTACTTTTTCATGTGTTGGCGTCTTAGAATAAACACCATCCAAAATAGCATCAGCGCCCAAACCGTATGATGTTTGAAGTATTTTGTGTTGAGGAATACCATTATTTAAAAAAGATTGCGTCATGATTGGACTGCAGCTATAAATATAATCCGATAAGTATAATTTAGCAGACTCATCAGTAACTTTTTCTGCAGTAATCCCATGCGTTATTGGTAAGTTTAGATGTACATACGCTTTATCTAAAATCGCTTTACTGTAAGCTTCATGCGTATTCACGCCTTCATAAATAATTTTACATCCGCGATCTTTTAAACGTTTATAAATTGCTAGTGGAATGCCTGGCCACAAATATGCGATATCGCCTTGTTTTAATGTTCTACAATAAACTGCTTCAGAAATATTTAAGATTGTTTGATTGGGAACCACTTTGTAAATAACAGATTTGGCAAAATGTGGAATCACATTCTGATAGAACTTGTCATTTAACGCAGGAATAGACGCAATACCCATCAACTGAACGTGGTTTCCAGATGATTGCATGCCTTTTATTATATGATAAGCAGCTCCTGCAATTCCTGAGTCATGAAAGAAATTAGGGTAGTAAGCGCTTATTTTCATTATTGTAGTAGAGCCTTAAATTAAATTTCAACGCTAAGCCATGATGCGTCTGCAACCATAGGCTGATTTAAATCATACCAATAAAATTCTTGCTCTTGCTCAAACCCACATTCTGTTAAAAAACTTTTACAAGGTGAGTTTTGCGCAGTCGCAATATACTGTGCTTTAATTTTTTGAGCGCCCATGTCAGAAGCCTGCCGCTTGATATGATTCATCACCGCATGCTCAAATTGATAGCCAAACACCCTGCAACTGAGAACAAACACCATCAGCTCAAATTGTTGATTAACCATTTTACCAATTGCAATACAGGTCACACCCATATCACCAAAGCGATCTGAAGTTCTGCCGGTTAAAATCAGATACTCATCATTGGCATACCAATCAGTAATCTCTTTTAAACTGACGCGAACGCCTGCCAAATTAAATTGATTAGTCCTATTAATCAGCTCTGCCACGCGCTTTAAATCGGCAATATCAGGGCGCTTAATTTCCAACTTAAGTTCTAGCGCAGCAAATAGCTTTAGCTTATCCTCTTCAGAGGTCACATCATCCTTAACCAGCGCTTTACGCTGTTCACGCTGCTTATACATTAGCGTTCTATCCATTTCTAAATCGTCTTCCAAGGCGGCAAGCCAGCAGCTAAATCTTGTCCAAGTTTTTGGTTCTTTAGCATCCAAACATAGCACCTCAGGATAAGTCGTGCGCATCAACTCCAACTCATCACGGCGGTCATCAATAAAAACAAAGCTATTCATTTTTAAATTCAACTCGGCTTGGATACCTGACATACCCTGCACTTTTGGCATCCAACTAATCGCAGATGCAACAAAATCGTCCTCATTTAATGTGGCATTTTTCCAATGCACATTTTTAGGATCGTTTTTCGAGTTAATCGCCAATACAACACCTTTGCTTTTTAGCGACTTTAACAACTGTTGACGTTCGTGAAAGTGCGTTACCGCACCCTCACCAATCACACCATCCCATAAAGTGTTGTCTAAATCGCAAACCACTAGTTTCTTTTTGGTTAGCATCGTATGCGCATAAATAATATCGACATATTTGCTTGCGAACATCATGCCTATTACGGACGGATGCTGTAATTTACTGTTATAAATCAACTCACCGGCAGCAAAATCGCCTACTTCTCGCACAAAATGCAACTCATCAAACATAAAAACATGCTCAAAAGATTGCTGATTAATGTGAGTAAGATGCTTGCTAATCGCAGCATTTAACCAATTCTGAGAGAAATGGCGCACGCGCGAGGTTAGATGGCATTTTAGAAAACGTTTAAACGCACTTTCTTCACGTAAAATAAATGAAGCATTATGAACGTATAAAGGACAATCGAACAAATCGGCAATCACATCAATCGTTTTTTGCGTTTCAATCCAAGCAGATTCTAAATCTGAGCTGATTTTTTGCTGGCTGTCGAAAAACCGGCGCCAATTTAAAATACTGTTCAGGTTTGGGCTGAACTCGTATGTAAACGGGCTAAAAAATATCAAATCAATTTTTTGACCCGCCAAGTTTTTAATTTCATCTCTAACTTGCAAAGGGTTTTTAGACGCGATGTATTCCACTTGTATAGAAATGTCATCATTAATGAGCGGCCCAATAACAAAGGGAACGATATCTAAGAACAAACAATCACCTACAAAGACAATCCGTTTTTTGTGGGTTGATTCTGTTGTTAATAATGCTTGTATGGCTGCCAATTCATCCATTAACAAAGTTAAGTTGTGGTCCAATTGCGGCTTTAGCAACAGCTCTAAGGCTTGCTTTTCATCTTGGTAAACGCGCTGTGCTACTTGATTTCTATCGGACTGGCTTAAGGATGTATCGTATAAAGACTTTAACTTTTCACCTAAAAAAAGATACTTAAAAGCAGTGTCTCCAGTGGCGAAATATTGCGCCAAATAATCCACATAGGCAAAAAACTCTTCCTCTAAAAAAACGTTCCAATTCACTTGTGCTTTATCCAAAACTGACTGCCAGCGCTCAGAATTACTTAGCGCACGCGCGAATACATCAGCCACTTGATGTCGATTTTTCTTCAGAGTTTCGGCAACTGCCAAATGTGCGTTAGAACGTGTAACCAATATGTGCTCCGAGTTTAATTTTTTAATGCTTTCTAATTATTAAAAAATTAAACTTTCATTTACTTATATTCAATAATTTTAGATTGCTGCTTAAAGTATCGATTTAACCAAAATTTAATTTGCCCCATTACTTCGGCAAATTTTCCTAATGTTAAAAAAGTAGCCTGAATAAATGCATCTTTAAATGCATACTGACTTTTAAAAGTTAACCTCAGTATTTGTAGGGGATATATCAACAATAAAACCAAACCTACTAATGGATAAATTAGCAGTGCTAATATAATGGCAATCGGAATTAATGCCCCCCAAATCCAAGCACGCTTGGATTCTGCAACCCAATGATATTCAGGGGCAGCGCCATGCAAATAAGCGCCTTCAGCAAATGCATAACCGCCACGTGTAGTACGTTTCCACCATTGGCTGAATTTTGTTATTGCGGCATCATGCAATGTCATTTCGACATCAAGTCGCCAAACAGAAAAGCCTGCCTGTCTTATCCTGATGCACAACTCGGGCTCTTCGCCGGCAATTAAAGAGTTGTTGTAGCCGCCAACCAGCTTAAACACATCTGCAAGCATTAGTGCATCACCACCACAGGCCTTGGCTTCGCCCAAAGAGGTATTCCATTCATGATCACACAGATTATTATAAATGGATTGTTGAGGGTAAAGCTCCCTTCTTCTGCCACAAACCACCGCCACTAATGGTTTGTCATTTAAAAAGCCTACAGCCGTAGATATCCATTTGGAGTTAACAATACAATCACCATCTACAAACTGCACAAATTTAAGATCGGGGAAAAGTGAAACGATTGCGTCAAACCCTGCATTTCTAGCTCTGGCTGCCGTGAACCCGTGCTTTAAATCCAGCGAAATGACATGGGCGCCTCTATTTTTTGCTTCGTTGACAGAATTATCTGTAGAAGCAGAATCGACATAAACAACTCGTGGCATAAAATCAGATAGCGAGTCTAGGCATGACACTAGGCGCGAGCCTTCGTTACGCCCAATAATTACTATACCAACTAACGAATAATTCATTTGCGCAAAGCCCAACTTATAAATGACTATTTTTTAAACTTAATTTACTTGGATAATTAACGCGCATCCGCACATTACATTAATCTAAAATTTAAGCTTATCACGCACTTTTGTAAACAGTCTAAAAAATACGGGCGGTGTTAAATCTTTTAAATAGTTATCAAGTGTTGTACGCCTGATAAGCCTTTTAGTAGCAGCGTCTTCATTGCCTCTTGCTTTATACATAGTAGAGTGGGAAACCGACTCATCGTATATGCGCTTGGATGCAGTGTAATAATAAAGCGCCATTGACCTACGCTTTACACCCTCCGGAGTAGTCAAAGGGTCTGGATGTCCATGAAAGCTATCTGCATCCGTGTTAAAAATTACGCAGCGGTTGTAAACAGGTGCCACGCTATGCACTTTATTTTGCATAGTTTTATCCCACAACTCTAGCTTGCCGCCATATTCATCTTTCCAATCTTTATTTAAATAAATAATCATATTGATTCTTCTATTTAAATGTAATTGCTCATTGATTCTAAAGTCAGCATGTATACCTAATTTTCCGCCAGTGGAAGTTTCATGGAAGCCACCGCCCACGTAGTGTGGATCAGGGATTAATGCAGGAATTGTTGTTAATGACTCTAAAAACTGAACCATGGCTTTGGAATTAAACAGCGCAAATACTTGACGAGAAAATCCATTACAATCAGCGGGATCTATTTGTCTTTTATGCAACCCTGCATAACCCATTTCAAAAACTACATCATTTTGCAGTTTCTCTTTAGGGAAGTTTTCAAGAATTTTGTCTATTAAGGCTTCTGGTAAGAAATTATCAATAACGATATGCGGAAAGGGCTCTGCAAAACAGTATTCTCCACTTAAACTTTCGCCGTATTGCTGCGCTTCTTTAACGTCTAAGTTTATGCCATCGTGAATCGTAATTGGCAACGTTGCTTGTTGAAACATACTCTTTAGTCCCTGAAGATTGCATAAATTTTTCGTAACAGGCTCAAGTCTACATTACTTAATTTGATGGTGTATTTGTTTGAATGAAAATTTAAACAAATTTAATAATAATAAGCTTTTGATTCTATTTCCGCTTTATTTAACACCACACCCAATAAGTTTTCTTTTGGCAAATGATGCAGTGTTTCTTCGATTTCTGATTGCGTAGACATACCGTTGGCAATTACCAATAAAATACAATCAACCTGTGGCAATAAAACCATAGCATCATCTGAATTCAATACGGGTGGGCAATCAAAAATCACAATTCTTGAATCATAACGATCTCTTAACTCAGCGATAAGGTTCGTAACTTTGTTAGATGACAGCGTTTCTGCTGATTTTGAAACAGGCTTCATTGTTGGCACAATCACTAAACGATCAATACCAGGATTAACCATCACATCTTTTAGTGGCGCTTTATCTTGCAAATAGTCATTCATGG
>JAZKDM010000042.1:0-3364 GCA_040387535.1 Pseudomonadota bacterium
CCTTAATCCATGCCGGTATTCACACCGAATCAAAAGTGAAAATTCACTATATTGACAGTGAAGAAATCGAGCAAAATGGCACAGCAAAACTGGCCAATATGGATGCGATTTTAATTCCAGGCGGCTTTGGTGTGCGCGGTACAGAAGGCAAAATTGCGGCGATTCAATATGCGCGCGAAAATAAAGTGCCTTATCTGGGTATTTGCTTAGGTATGCAATTAGCCGTGATTGAGTTTGCGCGTAACGTGGCAGGTTTAACAGGCGCCAACAGTACCGAATTTAATGCAGATGCGCCGCACAAACTCATTGGCTTGATTGATGAATGGCAAGACGCGACTGGCAAAGTTGAAAAACGCGATGAGAATTCTGACTTGGGCGGCACCATGCGTTTAGGCGCGCAATCTTGCCCAACAGTGGCTGATACCTTGGCGGCCAGTATTTACGGCACACAAGTGAATGAGCGTCATCGCCACCGTTATGAAGTCAATAATCATTACGTTGAACAGCTTAAAAAGGCTGGTTTAGTGATTTCTGCGCGCACCACAGGTGAAGATTTATGTGAAATGATTGAATTGCCAAAAGCGACGCATCCCTGGTTTGTGGCTTGCCAGTTTCACCCAGAATTTACTTCAAATCCGCGCGCAGGCCACCCGCTATTTAAAGCCTATGTGCAAGCGGCCTTAGATAATAAAAAGGCAAAATAAATGAAATTATGTAACTTTGATGTTGGCCTAGAGCATCCGCTGTTTTTAATTGCTGGCCCTTGCGTGATTGAATCGCGTGAGTTTGCGATTGAAACAGCAGGTAAGCTAAAAGAAATCGCCGCTAAAGTAGGTATTCCGTTTATTTATAAATCTAGCTACGATAAAGCGAATAGAAGTTCGACTAAGACTTTTCGCGGTTTTGGCATGGATGAAGGTTTACGGATTTTAGATGAAGTACGCAGTCAAATCGGCGTGCCAGTGTTAACGGATGTGCACACCACTGAGCAAGTGCCGCATGTGGCAGCTGTGGTGGATGTATTACAAACCCCTGCATTTTTGTGCCGCCAAACCGATTTTATTGTAGCAGTGGCGACTTGTGGTAAGCCTGTGAATATCAAAAAAGGCCAGTTTTTAGCGCCGCACGATATGTTGCAAGTGGTGAATAAAGCCAAAGAGGCTAATGGCGGCGCGGATACTATTATGGTGTGTGAGCGCGGTGCTAGCTTTGGCTATAATACCTTGATATCTGATATGCGCGGTTTGGCGATTATGCGCGAAACCAATTGCCCAGTGGTGTTTGATGCGACACACTCTGTGCAACAACCAGGTGGTCAAGGTGATAAAAGTGGTGGGCAGCGTGAGCATGTGCCTGTGTTAGCGCGTGCCGCGGTGGCTAGTGGTATTGCAGGCGTGTTTATGGAAACGCACCCAGATCCATCAAAAGCATTGTCTGATGGCCCTAATGCGTGGCCTTTACACAAAATGGAAGATTTATTGCATTTGTTGGTAGACTTGGATAAATTGGTTAAAAAAGCAGGTTTTATTGAGAGTACGCTTTGATTGTTGAAATAAATTATTGAAATAAAAAATCTGCCGTAGTGCGTATTAAGTTCACAGAGAAAATAACAGAAAAAAGTTAATTTTAGTTAATTGCCTAAATTTTCAAACATTTAGGTGTTGAATGTTCTCCGTGGCCTTGGTTTGCCCTTTGGCTAAAAATTATTAAATTAAGGAAAAAGTATGAGCGCCATTGTAGATATTATCGCCCGCGAAATTTTAGATTCACGCGGTAACCCAACTGTTGAATGTGATGTGCTTTTAGAAAGTGGCGTCATAGGCCGTGCGGCTGTGCCATCTGGTGCATCCACTGGCGCGAAGGAAGCGATGGAATTGCGTGATGGCGATGCCGCGCGCTATCTGGGTAAAGGTGTATTGCAAGCGGTTGAGAATGTGAATACCGAAATTACCGAAGCGATTATTGGCTTAGATTGCGAAGAGCAAAGCTTTATTGATAAAACCTTGATTGAGCTAGACGGCACAGAAAACAAAGATCGTTTAGGCGCAAACGCGTTATTAGCGGTTTCTATGGCCTGTGCGCGTGCGGCGGCAGAAGAAAGTGGCTTACCTTTGTATCGCTATTTGGGCGGCTCTGGTGCGATGCAATTACCAACCCCAATGATGAATATTATCAATGGCGGCGCGCATGCGGATAACTCAGTGGATATGCAAGAGTTCATGATTATTCCAGCTGGCTTACCTACATTTAGAGAAGCGATGCGTTGCGGCGCAGAGATTTTCCATCAATTAAAGAAAACCTTACACAAAAAAGGTTTGGCTACAACAGTGGGTGATGAAGGCGGTTTTGCACCAAACTTGCCATCAAATGAAGCCGCGATTCAATTGATTCTTGAGGCCATTTCGGCAGCAGGTTATGAGCCAGGCCGCGATGTGTATTTAGGCCTAGATTGCGCCAGTACCGAATTTTACAAAGACGGCAAATACCATTTGGAATCAGAAGGTTTGTCACTGACTTCAGCCCAATTTACCGATTACCTAGCCACATGGGTAGATAAATACCCAATCATCAGTATTGAAGATGGTATGGGCGAATTCGACTGGGATGGTTGGGATATCCTGACTAAACGTTTAGGAAAAACCACACAACTGGTTGGTGATGACCTATTTGTAACTAACTCTAAAATTCTGCGTGAAGGCATTAAACGCGGCGTGGCAAACTCTGTTTTGATTAAAGTGAATCAAATCGGTACGTTGACAGAGACATTCCAAACCATCGAAATGGCTAAACGTGCGGGTTACACGGCCGTTGTGTCGCATCGTTCTGGCGAAACCGAAGATACAACGATTGCGGATATTTCAGTTGCCACCAATGCCTTGCAAATTAAAACAGGCTCTTTATGCCGCAGCGAACGTATTGCAAAATACAACCAATTACTGCGTATTGAAGAAGAGTTGGGCGACGCGACCAGTTATGCTGGTATGTCAGCGTTTTATCAGTTATTCAAATAACTATAGTCAGCAAAACAAATGATTTGGGATGCAGTGCAAGGCGCGCGGCGCGCAGTAGCCGAAATGGTATGGTCTAATACATTGAGGTTGCGAGCACCGCAGCAACGCTGCAATGCGCCCAAAGCATTGTTTTGAAAGCCTTAACCTTAATTTTTGTGATCCTAATTGCCTTGCTACAGTATCCGCTGTGGCTGGGCAAAGGTAGCTGGTTGCGAGTTTGGAATGTGAATCAGCAAATTAGTAGCCAAAAAGATAAAAATATCACACTGAAACAGCGCAACGAAACATTGGGGGCAGAAGTGCGTGACTTAAAGCAGGGTGACGCGGCGATTGAAGAGCGTGCGCGCAGTGAG
>JAZKDM010000042.1:3464-19639 GCA_040387535.1 Pseudomonadota bacterium
ATACCGTTTAAAAGGTCTAAATTCAGCATTTGCGGTACAAATTGCTCTTGAGTTTTGGGTAATACATCTGGAATGCCGCTTTGAATATCTAACCAATCCCAGCAAGGCTTACCAACTAACTGACAATCGGCTTTAAGCGCGTTAAATAGGGTGGGTGCGATATTACTATCTGTGAAGATTTGAAAGCGCGCTTGGCCTGCAATAGTGGGTAATTTTAAGATGGCGCCATTATCTAAGCTAACCAATTCATAATCTTGCGCTGGAATTTGTGTGAAGTGAGGCATTAATAATGCCATCGCATTTGGGCCATTTAAGCCAAACTTAATGATGCTTTCCGATACATCTTTAATCTCAACCTTGCTGCGCATCACATACATTTTTAGGCGCTTCATAATCGGCTCTAGTAAGGCGCGATTAAGCTGTAAATGCAGATGATCGCGATGCGCAAACGCCAAAAATAGAGCCAGCAAACGACCTTTAGGGCTGCAATAACCTGAGAAATGCGCATTGTTACCTGTTAATAATTGCACATCATTCGTTACTTGACCTTGTAAAAAGCTCACAGCATCAGCGCCACTTATTTCTAATAAGCCAAGATGCGATAAGTCGCACAGCGTATTAGTGCTTGCTGTGGCTGCAATTTCAGCTTGAGGATTCCCAAAGCTACTGACGACATTATCAGTAATAATTGCGCCGTATTGTGTTAATCCTAATTGCCAATCTGAAGCTGTCATGCGATTATTTGCCTTTGTTAGTTTTATACAGGTGTATTAAATGAAGACGCTATTTACAAGACCAATAATCATTCAATTGCATCCTTCATCACTATTATTGGGCTTGTTGCTGGTAGTTGCAACCATCTGTAGCCTGATTTTATTTGCTTTGCCTATTGTTTTAAAGATTAAGTTGGCATTATTGGCTGTGATTGATCTTTCAAGCGCCTATTTTATCGCGCGAGATGCCTTGCTGGTTTTGCCTTGGTCGTGGCAGTCTTTAGAAGTGGATACAAAAGGTCTGTTGACGCTAGTAAATAAGCGTCAGCAACGCTTTAAGCGACATCTGGAAACTAGCAGTTTTGTGCACGAATACTGTGTGATTTTAAACCCTCTAAATCAAGGGTTTAATAACACTTTGCAACCTGTTTTGCTTTTTAACAATGTTGATAATCCAGATGCATTAAGGCGATTACGCGTTTGGCTGCGCTTGTATAAAAACAAGCGCGCTAAAGAAACCTATCCACAGCTTAGTTTACAAACAACCACACAGATTCCTACTTAAACTGCCACTGGCTGACGCTTTTTGCGTGTAAGCCACTGTTTCCAAATGGTTTTTGTTTCTTTAATAGGATGTTTTGGTAAGTAGGCGGCTAAGAACAATAAGCCAGCAGCGCCTGCAAGCAACCATTTCAACTCAAATTTAGCTTTGTCGCGGCGGGCAGGTGGTTGCCTTTTCATGGCAGATAAAACCGCTTGTACGCTATCTCCATTGACATATTGGGCATTAATTTCTTTGGTCATCGTTTGCAAATACTTTTCATCTAATTTTGATAAAAAGCGGTCGCTAGTGCCACTGGCAACGCTATCGTTACGTGTGCCTATATTCGATTCTGAAATTTGCGCAATGCCAGGTTGCATGGCAAAACTCTCAGAAGACCAATAACCAATCACCTGATTATTCTCATCTAATTTCGGAATCGCAGTACCTTTTTCGCCACCAATTCCTACAAATAACCAATCCTTACCACCTTGAAATCCTGCTAAATCGCGCGTGTTAAAGGCATGCAAAGCAGGGGTTTCTTCGCCATCGGTAAAGTACACCACTTGCGCCACTTCTGGAAAGCTGCGAATCAGTTTGGCCAATGTTGCCATGCTTTCGCGAATGCGACTGTTGCCAGACCAGCCTGTGCGCCAATCTAAATGGTCAATGGTGTCTTCAATGGCTGCAAAATTCTCACATACTTCAATAGGGGTATAAAGCGCTGCCACGCTGACGCCTGCAAATAGCCCAATACCCACTTGCGTGCCACACGGCATTTCGCCAATAATGCGATGCATTAAATGTTGCTGATACTGCATGCGCGTAACAGCTTTTCCGTTAATGGTTTCATCAACCACGTTCATACTTTGCGAAATATCAGCCACCAATAAATAGCTGTAGATATCGCGTTTAATGGGCACAGTTGGTTTAAATAGTGCCACCAGCAGCAATACAAAAGCTACTGTTAACAGGGTAATATCGCGTCTATGGCGAAAGTAATTAACTATTTTTTTCATGATATTTGAGCTGAGCGTTAAGGCAAACCAACGGGAATATTACCCATTATTAAACCAGGCGTATCCGATTCACCCACACCTGGTGTTGGTGTGCCTGGCAGCATGGTCAATAACCTATCTAAATTATGGCGCGCATCCCAGTGGCTACTATCATTTTTTAGTGATGAAACATAGGCCGCTTTGGCTTGACGCAAGAGATATTCCGCTTCATCGCGCACCGTATTATTTGTGCCATTAATCGCTAAACCGCGTAAGAAAAACATATTGCCGATGTTGTAACTAATCGCCGATTTTTGGCTGGCATTGGCTTTTGGCAAGGCTTGTGAAAACAGTAAAGTGGCTTCTTTGTAGCGCTCTTTTTTAGCCAAATAAAGCGCAGTGGCAAATTTAGCCTCAAAACTTTGCTTGTCTGTCGCTGGTGTTTTACCTGTGTTAACAGCCACATTAAACGCATCAATTTGGCGAATGCGATTAAAGGTGTACATACTGGCAAGCAGACTGGCAATGCTTAAAAAAACCAGAAACCAAGTCAGTTTTTTTACTGTAAATAAAGATTTGATATTAAACATTATGCGTGCCTCAACTGTATTATTGCCATTCGATTTACCGATTTAACTTTTACTATTAGTTTTTCCAAGTTTTCACTTCTAAATATTTCACGCCCAACAATAAGGCAATCATCACCGCTGCAATCATAAAACATAGGCTAGAAAAATCTTTACCGGGGATTTTTTGCATATATTTAATCGGTTTTTTCTCTTTGCGATTAATGTCATCTATCGCCAATTGCAACGCTTTTGGATTTTCCGCTTCATAAGCATTAAAAGGCGTTTTGAATGTTTTAAAGAAATCATGCAATTCAATTTCGGGCGGCAAGGGCTGGTCTTCTTGCGGCTTATAATTTTCATTAAAAATACTTAATCCGCCTGGCTGTTTTAACACAATCCAATATAGGTTCAAGTGCATGCGGTCATACCAATCTTTGATTTTTTGCTGCGTATTGGCATCAATGCGACCTGCGCCGTCCGATAACAAAATCACAGCGCGCGAGCCAGAATCAGGCACTTTATCAAACAAGCCTGCGGCCGACGTTAAGCCGCTACCAATATTGGTTTGAAATAGCGCATTGCCAGCCGTGGCGCGCACGGCTGCCACAACGGCCTCTTTATTTTCAGTAAGCGGCAATACATACATGGCCGAATTACTAAAAGTAATCATGCCTAACATATCGTTTTTGCGCGATTGCACGAATTGGGTGATTAGCCTGCTGGCTGCGGCTGATTTGGTTTCACCAATTGCATTGTCTGTAGTACCAGAGAAGGGGTCGTCCATACTGGCACTGCGGTCAAGTACAAGGGTAATTTGTGCACCCACACCAATGCGTTCAACCAGTTGCTGATTGCTGTGCGGCGCGCCTAAGCCCAAAATAATAAACGTTAAAATAAGTACCGCTAATATTTTTAAAATAAGGCCGATTAAGTCAGATAAAGGGTCTGCAGGTAGCATATCCAGCCATGAATAGCTTTTGCTATGCGCGCGCTGAAATACCAAGGGCAGCAACGCTAGGGGCAGCAACCATAACAACCAAGGATTAGAAAAAGACATGACTTAAGCCTTGTTTGATATTTGTTTGTCAGCAATCAAACCACGCTCACAATCGCGGCAGCGACGGCAAAATTGCGCCAGCCATTGTAGCGGCTCATTGCCAACCGCATGCTTGGCGTTAGGCTCAAAAAACACTTGGCGCGATAAGCCAAAAAACTGATTAATTTCGGATTCGATTTGTTTAAAAGCTGGTTTCTTTTCAAAAAGCTGATTCAAATTGCCGTTAAACAAACTAAAGCCAGCCGTTTTGTTTAAAGAGGCATGCATGCTGCTAACCGCATTCTGCAAGCCCTCTGGCGTATTGGCTGATTTGCGGATTAGGCGATAGCTTTTGGCAAAAGGGCCACCCATTTTTGGCAACCAAGCATGTTTGCCCAGCATATATAGCAAGCCAAGCAAGCTAACCGCTAAAACGCCTAGCAATACTTTAAGGCGCTGTTTTTCATCGTTATTATCCAGCAATAGAGGCCCGCGGTAGCCAGACATATTGTTTTCGATTTTAACGGCACCAAAGATAGAAAGCGGTGAAATCGCAAAGTCAAAACTTGGAATGCGGTAGCGCACAATTTCTTTTGATTTTGTATTGATGATGCGCAAATATTCCGCTGGAAGCGCACCGTTTTTTGCCACCACATTATTGGTAAATACTTGATAACTTAAGGTTAAATCGTGCTTAACTGCATCGCCGGCATCTTTTTTAACATGTTTAATATTGCTTAAATCAATACCAATTAATTGCCCTTTGTAGCGTCTTTCGTAACCAATAATCGGCAAAGACTCCTCAATCAATTGGTAAGGCTTTTTAATTTCTAGTGTGATATGGCGCGTTAAAACATCGCCCACGGTGTAGCCCACAGTGCGCTCAGGTTCTTGCAAATTAATACTGACAATACCCTCTTTAATATCAGGTAAAGTTTCATATTCCAGCGCGGCTGCGTTTAAAACGCTAAAGCTGAGAATAAGCGCCAACAAGCAACGATTCATTAATTTATTCATAAATTGTACTTAAAGATAATTTCAAAAAATATATTTAAATCAATCGCTTAAGCAGCGACAAACTGATGGAAGTATTCGGTTAGCGCATCTGCATCAAAATCGCCTTCCACATAAAATGGCGGCATATCAAATTGCATAAATAGCTTGTAAATCGCTTCACGGCGCGCTTCAAACGACGCAATAATTTTATCGCGATAATTTTTACGCAAAAATAAAGTACGTTTTGCGCCTGTTTCAGGGTCGGTTACCGCAGTAATGCCAAACTCTGGCAGATTTTTATATTCGTCAGCATCCCACAAAACCACTGGCACAATATGATGGCGCAACAGGTTTGCCAAAGAGCCTTCTAGCTCTTTAAGTGGCATATGGAAATCGGAAATTAAAAAAACCAATGAGCGTTCACGCGGCAAGTAGCGCCAAACATCGGCAATGCCGCTGCCAGTTACTGGCTCAGGGTGGTATTCTTTTAAACGCTCTGCCAGTTCAATCGCGCGCTGCGATTTAAACGAAGCCGTGCTTATCCAATCTTCGCGCACCACTTCATCAAAGCCTACAAAACCAAATGGGTCAGAATTGCGGCTGGCCGATTGCGCGATAGATTCGGCGATATCGGCTGCTTTACGGATTTTGCGTTCTTTTGCACCAAAATTCATGCTGCCAGATAAATCGCAAATCACAAAAACCGGCGTTGCACTTTTTTGATTGAACAAGCGCACATACACTTGCTCCATCGGGTCGCGGATAGTTTGGCGCAAATCGATACGGCGTGGATCAGGGTAGCTAATCAACGAAGTATGACCGATAAACTCCATACCCATGCCGCGCTGGGTGCTGGCGTGACGGCCAGGATGGCGGCCACGGTTGCGCCAACCGATGTGGTAACTGAACTCTTTAATGTTTTCGATAGACATAAAAAAAGTGAGATTAAGGCGCAGCTACAGCGTTGATAATATTGCTCAGCATTTCGCGTGCAATTTCAGTGCGGCGCATTTCGTATACTGGGCTAAATACCAAACGATGCGCCACTGTTTCATGGAACACCGCGTGAATATCTTCTGGCGTAATGGCTGTACGCTCATTGAGCCAAGCGTTCACACGTGCCGCGCGTAACATCATACTCATGCCGCGTGGGCTGGCGCCTGCAAGCACTAGGCGATTCATGTCGACGTTAGTGACTTTTACGCCAAAATCAGTCGGCTTGCGCGTGGCTTTCCATAAATTAAGTGCGTATTTTTCTAATGTTTTTGAAGCTTCAACACTTTTTTGAATCACGCCAGAGAAGGCATTTAATTCATCAAATTTCAGTACATCAGGCTTAACGGTGTCAATCAACGCATCCACATTATGGAAGCGCGTATCAAACATTAGGCCAGACATAATGTCATCATCGTTAGGCACCACAATTGGAATTTCCATCATAAAACGGTCACGCGCCGCAGATGGAATTTCAAACGTCTCTTCTTTTTCCACTTGGTTGCGATCGGCAAACACAATCATATGCGGGAAAGTGTGCTCTTTGTTGAATGCAGATAGTGTACGTTCTGCCATCACACGTAATAGCAATGAATGCACTTGCGGACGGGCGCGGTTAATCTCATTAAAGAAGAATACAGATAGATTTTCGCCAGACATCAATAAAGGGCCAGCGCTTACATGCGGCTTACCGTCTTCACCCAAATAGGTGTGGTAAACCAAATCGTTAGGCATCAAGTCAATCGTACCTTCAATACGCTGATAACCGCCGCCAATGCCGCGCGTAAAAGCACGTAGCAGGGTAGTTTTACCCACGCCCACGTCGCCCTCAAGCAACACATGGCCACGCGCAAAAATCGCGATTGTGATTAAGCGAACAGGGTTATGCTGACCAACCACTACTTTGTTCACTTCGGTTTCTAAAGTCAGCGCATGTTGACGCCAGTCGGCTAAAAGACGGTCACTCATTGAGTTTTTCCTAAAATGTAATGATTTAGATGATTAGTAAATAGGTTTTATATTATTTAGTATAGTTAAATTTGAAACAATCTATTAACAATATAAATGAATTTTTACAACGTGTATACAGGTTTGTATACTTTTGCTGTCTTTATAGTTTTTTTCGACCATTAAATTGCTTGCTCATCTGAAATAGCAGATCTGGAAGGTAGCCTGCAATCACCAATATAAATGCAATTGCGGCAAATAACCAATCTAGTGCAAATTTGACGCTAAATTGGTTGTTGGATGGTTGTTGGCTAATTGCAGCGACTAATGCATCAACAGAGCTTGCTTTAACATAATTTGCACCAATATCTGTGCTTAATTCTTTTAAATATACTTCATCTAACTTAGATAAATAATACTCATAAGGCTCATTTGCAATTGAGTTATCTCTACCGCCATTGTGGCCTTCGTCCACGTTTGAGGCGGGATTAAGCTTAATCGCATCCGTAGACCAATAGCCAATTACTTGATTTTTATCATTTAGCTTAGGTATGGGTGAGGGCTTTTCGTTGCCTATTCCCACTATCAGTAAAGGCTGCTTACCTTGCCATTTCGTCATGCTCACTATGGTGAAAATATTCAATGGAGCTGCTTCTTGGCCATCCGTCATAAAAACCACTTGTGCTATGTCATCACCATTAGTTGCCAGCAAAGCCTCAATTGACAATAGACCAATGCGTATATTGCTATTGCCTTGCGAGGCCATACGCCAATCCATGTGGTCAATCGTATTCCAAAGCACATGGTAATTAGCGCAGGTTTCTATTGGGGTATAAAGTAGGCTGGCGGTGGTTTTGAAAAAGATGCCCAACCCTACTTGAGAGTCGCAAGGCAGATTTTTTACCGTTTCTTTTAGCAATTGTTTCGCGTATTCCAAACGGCTAGCTGGTTTTCCCTGTATAGCCATATCCTGCACGTTCATGCTTTGCGTTACGTCCACAATAAAAAGAGTGCTTTTTCGCTCTTGCTTGATATTAATGTAAGGTTTGTACGCAGCAATCAGCAAAAAAATCAGCGCGCCAATAAGACAAATCGTTTCGTGATTCTCTTGAATGCGACTGATAAAGCGCTTTGACATAATTTTTTAATTTTTAAGGGTAGCTTTAAGAATAAGCACCGCACCTTTGCCAAAGCCGTAACTGGTCGTAATTAGACTAGCAAATAAATACCACTGAAAAAGCTGCGGCGGCGGCACTTTGGGGTTATCTAATATGGGGAATATAGCCATTAATAAAAACAGGCTAGAGTTGGTAAACGCGCCTACCACCATTCCCCAGCGTACATGCCAGGGCAAGGGTATTTTTGCGGCGTAATAGCCTAAAATCAGCGCGCTCATCAGCAAGAAATCAATGTGTGCTTGTAGCAAGCGCAAAAATTTACCTGCAAATAGTGCTTTAAGTGGGGCTACGCCAAAATTTAAACCCACCATGCACCAAGCAAGTAGCAGCGCCATTAATATCCACAAGGCAGCGCCCCTAATTAAGACGATATTGCCAGCATGTTTGTCGATTTGTTGCATTGTTATCTCCCTTAGATTGCTATTTTTTGCAGTGTAAGTTGGCTGGTTTTAAGGTGCTGTGCCAAAACGGCGCGATGACTTGACTGAAACGGTGGTTTGCTTATTTACATAGGCATCAACAACTTCTAATATGATTCTTAATGCTGAAAAAATAGTGGAATAAGGCTTAATGCAATGCTTAATCACAGCCAATTACTTTCAAGCGCAACTGATTTAAATCAAGCCCAGTTAGCGGCAAAAGGCTTAACGCTTTCAACCGCCGATGTGCTGGCGCGGGATAGGCGAGATTGGTTGCAAGACATGATTTGCCAGGAGTACACGCGCGTTGAGATAACGCCGCCTGCCGATGGTGGATTATTTAATGAAACCACTTTTTACGCATGGCAAAATTTACGTTTATCCGCTATTCAATCGCGCGGATTAACCATTAACAAACAGGCACATGAGCCTTATCGTAATAGTCAAGATAACTATTTGGCGGTGATTTTGCTTTCTGGTAGCTATTTGCTTGAACAGAATGGGCGCGAGGTGTTTCTACAGTCCAATGATATGACCATCTACGACGCAACCAAGCCGCACCGCATACAATCTTCTAATGGATTTTCTAAGCTACTGGTAACGATTCCACGCCGCATCATGCGCGATAAAATGGCGGGTATTGAGCACTGCACCGCGCTAAAAGTGTCAGGGCAAACGGGCATGGGTGCAGTGGCAACGCATTTCATTCAATCCGCCGCCAATCAAGTTGCCAATGTGCCAGCGGATTATTTTGATGCGCTATCAGAACAATCGCTGGATTTGCTAACCTTGGCATTTACATCGGTGCGCCCGCAACACTTTAATCTATATCGCAGCCGTTCAATTTCGTTAAAAATTGTAAAAGATTTTATCACCACTTACTTAACAAATCCCCAGCTAGATACCGCGATGATAGCCGCAGGAACGCACTTTTCTGCACGCTATATTAATGATTTGTTTAAAGATGAACAGACTTCACTAATGCGCTATGTATGGTTATGTCGGCTAGAAAAGTGCTATAAAGAAATACTGGATTTAAACAATTATTCCGTGTCAATAATTGCGTTTAAATGGGGGTTTAATGATATGTCACATTTTAGCCGTGCGTTTAAAAAACGTTTTGGCCTTAGCCCGAGTGATTTAAAGGCTTTATCAAAAATAAATCTTGATAAATAGCGATGATAATTTGCACGAAATCATCTTTTAAACTGCAATAATATTTTGGTACAAAGGTATGATTTTTGACGTGTTAATTGAGATAACACTTTCGCAAAATGCAATTTCCAGCGAAAATAGCGTAAATATTCATTAAAAGTGTTCATAACATGCAAAATCAAATAGGCGTTACTAAACAAAATAGCTATACCAAAGAAGAATTATTAAGTTGTGGGCGAGGTGGTATGTTTGGTGAGGGTAACGCGCAGTTACCATTGCCGCCCATGCTAATGTTTGACCGCATTGTAAAAATTACCGATGAAGGCGGCAAATACGGTAATGGTCAAATTATTGCTGAACTGGATATTACGCCAGATTTATGGTTTTTTGATTGCCACTTTACGGGCGACCCAGTAATGCCGGGCTGCTTAGGTTTAGACGCCATGTGGCAATTAGTTGGATTTTATTTAGGTTGGGCAGGTGGTCCAGGCCGCGGTCGTGCATTAGGTGCTGGTGAAGTGAAATTTAGCGGGCAAGTATTGCCGACAGCTAAAATGGCCACTTATACCATTGATTTAAAACGCGTGATTATGCGCAAATTGGTGATGGGTATTGCTGATGCAACCATGACATTAGATGGTCGCGAAATTTATGTTGCCAATGATTTGCGTGTAGGCCTGTTTACACGAACAGATAATTTTTAACACGGTTTTGGCTATATTTTTTAACGGTATTTTGAATGCATAATAAAGAAAATTTTGGGGAGAACACGCAATGCGTCGTGTCGTAATCACCGGGTTTGGCATCGTATCTAGCCTAGGTAACAATAAAACAGAAGTAAAAGACAGTTTATACGCTGGAAAGTCTGGAATCAGCTTTCAGCCAGAATACGCTGAGCGCGGAATGCGCTCGCATGTGGCAGGCAGTATCAAAAACTTAGATATTGAAGCATTAATTGATCGTAAATTATTGCGCTTTATGGCTAAAGGCCACGCCTATGCTTGGCTTGCCATGCAAGAAGCTATTGCCGATGCACAATTGCCAGAAGACTTGGTTTCTAATGTGCGCACTGGTTTAATTGTGGGTGCAGGCGGCGCATCTCATGAAAGTATTTCAGAAGGAATTGATACTTTACGGGAAAAAGGTGTGCGCCGTGTGGGGCCGTACATGGTCACAAAAAGCATGAGCAGTGGCATTGCCGCTTGTTTGGCTACAGGCGCCAAAATCAAAGGCATCAATTACGGTATTAGTTCAGCTTGTTCTACCAGCGCACACTGTATTGGCGCAGGTGTTGAGCAGATTCAGCTAGGTAAACAGGATATTATTTTTGCGGGTGGTGGTGAAGAAGAGCATTGGACACTGTCATTTATGTTTGATGCGATGGGCGCATTAAGCAGCAAATATAACGAGTCACCCGAACAAGCCAGCCGTACTTATGATGCTAATCGCGATGGTTTTGTGATTTCTGGCGGCGGCGGTATTGTGGTGCTAGAAGAATATGAGCACGCCAAAGCACGTGGTGCAAAAATCTATGCTGAGGTAATTGGTTATGGCGCAACGTCTGATGGGTATGACATGGTGGCGCCAAGCGGCGAAGGTGCACAGCGTTGCATGAAGCTAGCGTTAACAGACCATGAAGGCAATAAAATTGAACATGTGGATTATATTAATACGCATGGGACGTCTACTCCTGTTGGTGATACTAAAGAATTAGAAGCGATACGCGCGGTATTTGCGGATGGCGAATATGGCGCTTTACCAGCAATTGCATCGACTAAATCACTGTCTGGCCATGCTTTGGGCGCAGCAGGTGTGAATGAGGCGATTTACACCTTGATTATGATGCAAAATAATTTTATTGCGGCATCAGCCAATATTGAAACGCTGGACCCTGCGGCAGAAGGCTTGCCGATTGCGACTAAACGTATTGATAACGTTAAGATTGAAACGGCGTTATCCAATAGTTTTGGTTTTGGCGGCACCAATGCCACGCTCACGTTATCGACCAAAAACTTGTAACCAAAAATAGATTAGGCGCGTTGAGTTTGGCAGTACCTTGATTTTTAAATTTTGGATTTTCAAACATTGGATTTTCAAAAATTTAATTTTCAAAGGTACTATCTAAACAAGGAGCTTCAGCATGAAAAAAATATTAATAACATTAATTGCTTTAAGCTTAACTAGTTGTGCAACCATGATGGGTGACCGCACCGTGAACGTGACGGGTGAGCAAATTGCGCAAAAACTGAACGAGAAATTGGCCCTGCCTATTTCTTTACTCAAAGTGTTTGATGTGAATTTATCCAATTCTTTGGTGACTTTTGATAAAACCACTGGCCGCATGATAACCACTATGGATACCAAGCTTAGCAGCCAATTATTCAATCAATCTTTAGCTGGCAAGTTAGGTATTTCTGGAAAATTACGTTTTGATGCAGCAACAAGTACTGTGGTTTTAGATGAGCCTAAAGTTGAAAACTTCGATGTTGCTGGCGCAGGTAGCAAATACAACGACTTGTTTAATGCGTTTGCCAAAACGGTGGGCGGCGAAATGTTGAATGGATTAACACTTTATACGCTTAAACCCGAAGATTTGAAATTTGGCGGCACCAGTTACAGCCCTAAAGATATGGTGGTGACTGATAACGGTTTACAGCTAACCCTTACACCGCAACGCTAATCAACTTAATACGGAAACTATCAATTGAAACCTATTGCTTACATGCTTGCCATTCTAATAGGGTTAACTTCAATTAATGCGGATGCCCTAACTAAAGCAGCTAAGAAAAAAGTCAAAAAGCCAAGGACTAAAAAATCTACACAAGTTGTTCCAGCATACGTTATTGCCATTGGATACCCTACCATTACAGTGGCGCTTAATGCCGTTCAAGAACGCAGTGATGTGGTACCTAAACCAAACTCTAAACCGTTTGGTTGGCAAGACCGCAGTGGCCCTTGGTATGTGGCCAAAGAAGGCAAATACATTGAATGGGCATTTACAAAAGGTGGCCATTACGCTCACCCAAGCGTTGTTAAACGCATGATAGATGTCGGCTCTACCGATCACGTCAATGTCGATATGGCATTTAGGTGCGGCGCTGCAAGTAGTGCGGATTGCGATAGGCTATTGTCAGAATTTAAAGAAGTTAAATTGCTCATTAATAAAGTCTATCAAAAGAAATTTATTACCAGTGCAGAAGGTGTAGCTGTTTGGAATGGTGTTGATAGTTTAGAGTAGGTTCTGTGGCGTTTAAACTGCCGTTTTAAATCAACAAAGCTGCCGCCACATGACGGCCTTCGCTCATCAATATATTGTACGTTCTACATGCGGCCGCCGTGGTCATGCATTCAATAGGAATGCCTTTTTCAGTTAGATATTGTGCTATTTTTGGGTGTAAAAAACGATGCGTTAAGCCAGTGCCTAGCAGCACAACTTCAGGCTTAATTTCACCAATTTCAATAAAATGCGCCGCTGTTAAATCCTCAAAACTAGCGGCGTTCCAGTCTAAAATTAATTGATTCGCCAACACAATTAGCGCCTGCTGATACTGACGTTTATTGATTTCAATAAAACCTTCACCGTACCCGGTAATTAAATTGCTATTTTCAGCGGTGGTTAAATGTAGTTTCATATTGCTATTTTAGCGCTGTCTTTGATTGAAGAAAAACCTTTTTCTAAGGTAAACTTATAGGTTAGGCAAAAACCACTTTTTTGCACAAAAATAGTTTCATTTATTCAACAAAAAAACAGAATCACTCCATTTATGCAACCTGTACTCAAATCTAACAAGCTCGCAAACGTTTGCTACGATATTCGTGGCCCTGTGTTGCAACGAGCGCGTCAAATGGAAGAAGAAGGTCAGCGCATTATTAAGCTGAATATTGGCAATCCAGCCGCTTTTGGTTTTGAAGTGCCTGAAGAAATTCAGCTTGATGTGATTCGCAATATGGGCGATGCAGGTGGTTACACCGATTCAAAAGGCTTATTCGCGCCTCGCAAAGCCATTATGCATTACACACAAAGCAAGCATATTGCTAACGTGACGGTAGATGACATTATTATTGGCAATGGCGTTTCAGAGCTGATTGTGATGGCGATGCAAGCGTTAGTGAATAATGGCGACCAAGTGTTGGTGCCGATGCCAGATTATCCTTTATGGACGGCGGCGGTGACATTGGCGGGAGGTACGGCGCGCCATTATCTATGCGATGAAAACTCTGGCTGGTTGCCAGATTTAAAAGATATTGAAGCGAAAATTACAGCAAATACGCGCGGCATTGTGGTGATTAACCCGAATAATCCAACTGGTGCACTGTACCCAAAAGAAACATTGCTAGGAATTATTGAAATCGCGCGTCATCACGGTTTGGTGGTGTTTGCCGATGAGATTTACGATAAAGTTTTGTACGATGAAGCCGAACATATTTCAATGGCTTCATTGGCGGAAGATGTGTTGTTTGTTACGTTTAACGGCTTATCTAAAAATTACCGTACTTGTGGCTACCGCGCTGGTTGGATGGTGGTATCAGGCAATAAAAGCGCAGCAACCGATTATGTAGAAGGTCTGAATATGCTGGCCTCTATGCGTTTATGCGCCAACGTGCCAGGGCAGCTGGCTATTCAAACCGCGCTGGGCGGCTATCAAAGTATTGATGATTTAGTAGCACCCACTGGCAGGCTTTGCAAGCAGCGCGATTTAGCCTACGAATTGATTACCGCTATTCCTGGTGTGACTTGCGTTAAACCAAAGGCAGCCATGTATTTGTTCCCTAAGCTAGATCCAGAAATGTATCCGATTAAGGATGATCAGCAATTTATTTTAGATTTATTGCTAGAAGAAAAAGTATTGCTGGTACAAGGCACTGGTTTTAACTGGAAAACGCCTGACCATTTCCGCGTGGTGTTTTTACCCAATGTGGATGATTTAACAGAAGCGATTAAACGCATCGCTAGCTTTTTAGCGCGATATAGAAAAAAACACAGTAAAAAATTAGCCTAATAAAAAATTACTTAGCAAAAATTAGACGGAGCAAAAGTTTGAAGACATTAAATGTAGGACTTTTAGGCATAGGCACAGTAGGCGGCGGTACATACAATGTATTAACACGCAACGCAGCAGAAATCACGCGCCGTACCGGCGTGGCAATTAATGTGGTGCAAGTGGCTGATAAAAATATTGACCATGCCAAAATGGTGACTAGCGGTAATACGCTATTAACCACTGATGCATTTGCCATTGTGAATAATCCAGATATTGACGTGGTGGTAGAGTTAATTGGCGGCTACACTTTAAGCAAAGAGTTGGTGTTAAAAGCCATTACCAATGGCAAACATGTTGTGACGGCAAACAAGGCATTGCTTGCCATGCATGGCAATGAGATTTTTGCAGCCGCCCAGCAAGCAGGTGTAATTGTGGCGTTTGAAGCAGCAGTAGCGGGTGGCATACCAATTATTAAAGCGTTGCGCGAAGGTTTAGGCGCAAACCGTATTGAGTGGGTGGCTGGCATTATCAACGGTACCACTAATTTTATCCTCACAGAAATGCGTGAAAAAGGCTTAGCGTTTGCCGATGTGTTGGGTGAAGCGCAACGTTTGGGCTATGCTGAAGCGGATCCAACGTTTGACGTAGAAGGCATTGATGCCGCGCATAAATTAACCATTATGGCGGCGATTGCTTTTGGTATGCCGATGAAGTTTGAGCAGGCGTATACAGAAGGCATCACCAAACTACAGCAAACCGATATTAAATACGCCGAAGAGTTGGGCTACCGCGTGAAATTACTAGGTATTACCAAGCAATCGGCCGGCGGTGTAGAGCTGCGCGTGCACCCAACCTTAATTCCAGAAAAACGTTTGGTCGCAAATGTGAACGGCGCAATGAATGCTGTGGTGGTGAAGGGCGATGCAGTAGGCCCAACTTTGTATTATGGCGCGGGCGCAGGTGCTGAGCCAACAGCCAGTGCTGTGGTTGCCGATTTGATGGATGTGGCGCGTTTAAGCAGTGCAACCGCAGAACAGCGCGTACCTTATTTGGGCTTTCAGGCAGGGCAGTTAAACGATTTGCCGATTTTGCCGATTTCGGAAATTAGCAGTGCTTACTACTTGCGCCTACGCGCTTCAGATAAGCCAGGCGTGTTGGCTGGTGTGACGAAAATATTAGCAGACCGCAATATTTCGATTGATGCTATGTTGCAAAAAGAGCCAGCGGATAATGAAACCGAAGCGGATATTGTGATTTTGACCCATGTAACCATTGAAGCCAATATGGATGCAGGTATTGCCGAAATCGAAGCGTTACCAGCGATTGTTGGCAAGTTGGTTAAAATTCGTATGGAAGAATTGGCTAAGTAATTTAATTAAGTAACATTATTTAAAGTTTATATTGAATGAAATATATTAGTACCCGCGGGCAATCGCCTGCTTTAAGTTTTAGTGAAATTTTATTAGGTGGCTTGGCGCCTGATGGCGGCTTGTATCTGCCTGAAACTTATCCCCAATATAGCGATGCCGATTTAAGCGCGATGCGCGGCTTGAATTATGCTGACTTGGCGTTTGCGATTCTAAGCCGTCTGATTGACGATATTCCAGCGGCTGATTTAAAAGCGATTATTGATAAAACGTATAGGGC
>JAZKDM010000042.1:19739-24054 GCA_040387535.1 Pseudomonadota bacterium
GTGCGTGTATTTATGCTATCACCGCACAAAAAAATGAGCCGCTTTCAAACCGCGCAAATGTTCAGCTTGCAAGATGAAAACATCTTTAATATCGCTGTAAATGGCGTGTTTGACGACTGCCAAGATATGGTAAAAGCGGTTTCTAACGATGCGGCATTTAAGGCGCAATACAAAATTGGTGCGGTTAATTCCATCAATTGGGGCCGTATCGTTGCGCAAGTGGTGTATTACTTTAAAGGCTACTTTGCAGTAACTTCAAACAATTCGCAAAAAGTAGATTTTTCTGTGCCAAGTGGCAACTTTGGCAACGTTTGTGCCGGCCATATTGCGCGCATGATGGGCTTGCCGATTGATAAGTTAGTGGTCGCCACTAACGAAAACGATGTGCTGGATGAGTTTTTTAAAACAGGTATCTATCGCCCACGCGGATCTGCTAATACTTATCACACGTCTAGTCCTTCAATGGATATCAGCAAAGCATCAAACTTTGAGCGCTTTGTGTTTGATTTGGTAGGTCGCGATAGCGCCAAAGTGCGCGAGTTGTGGGCTAGCGTGGATAAAGGCGGCGCCTTTGATATTAAACAGTTGATGCCAAAATTAGCCGACTATGGCTTTGTTTCTGGCAGTAGCAATCACCAAAACCGCATGCAAACCATTCGCGAATCTCAAGAAAAATATAAGGTAGTAATTGATACGCATACAGCAGATGGCCTAAAAGTGGCGCTTGAATACAAGCAAGAAAATACGCCAATGGTGGTGCTAGAAACCGCATTGCCTGCTAAATTTGAAGATGCGCTAGTGGAAGCCTTAGGTGAAGTGCCGCCGCGACCAGATAGCTTAAAAGGCATAGAGCAATTGCCGCAAAAATTCACGGTAATGGATGTTGATGTGGCCGCGATTAAAGATTTTATTGTCAACAATACTTAAACGTTATGAAACAATATACCGATTTACTGAATCACGTTTTAGCGCATGGCAATGCTAAAACAGACCGCACAGGCACTGGCACAACTTCTGTGTTTGGCTACCAAATGCGCTTTGATTTGAGTGCAGGCTTTCCCTTACTCACCACTAAAAAAGTCCATTTAAAATCCATTATTCATGAGCTGCTGTGGTTTTTGCATGGCAGTACTAATATTGCCTATTTAAAAGAAAATGGCGTACGCATTTGGGATGAGTGGGCAGATGAGAACGGTAATTTAGGACCTGTTTACGGCTATCAGTGGCGCAATTGGCCAAAGCCCGATGGCACGCATATTGATCAGATTACTCAAGTCATCAATGCCATAAAGAAAACACCTGATTCACGCCGCTTGATTGTATCTGCGTGGAACGTGGCCGATGTAGATCAAATGAAATTGCCGCCTTGTCATGCATTTTTTCAGTTTTATGTGGCTGATGGCAAGTTAAGCTGTCAGTTGTATCAGCGTAGCGCGGATATTTTCTTGGGCGTACCGTTTAATATTGCATCTTATGCGCTATTAACTATGATGGTGGCGCAAGTGTGTAATTTAAAACTGGGTGATTTTGTGCATACATTAGGCGATGCACATATTTACAGCAACCATATGGAGCAAGTGCAAGAGCAATTATCGCGTGCACCAAAATCGCTCCCACAAATGCGCATCAACCCCGATGTAACAGATATTTTTAGCTTTAAATTTGAAGACTTCACACTAGAAAACTACGATCCACATCCTGCTATTCAAGGAAAAGTAGCTGTTTAACGAAGCTTAATTGCAAATATGGCTTTATTCAGCCAATGATTGGTTATATAAAACCAAAATTGTAACAATGATGTAATTAATCAATGACCTATGAATTTTTAGGTACAATTCTTGCTCAAATTCACGATGTAATCTTTTGGAATACATTCTTAATTCACTTTGGAGATAATTATGATTCGTTTATCAATTGGTGCCACGCTAGTAGCTGCGGCACTTTTAGCAAATACCGCTTTTGCTGACCATGAAAGCATTAAACCAAATAAGGCTGACAGCCTAGGTAAATGCGTAAAAGCAGCCTTAACGGCGCATGAAGGAAAAATCGTCAAATTAGAATTGAAATCAGAAAATAAAAAACCGATGTACGAGTTTGATATCGAATCGGCTGATGGCACGGCATGGGATGTTGAGTGTGATGTGGCGTCAGGCAAAATCATTGAGGTTGAGCAAGAAGTAAAAGCGGATGATGCGAAATTTAAGGCATTAGCAAAAGTGTCTGAAGCCGATGCTAAAGCCACAGCCTTGGCTGCACATCCAGGCACTATTGTTGAAACGGAGTATGAGCTTGAGCCAGACGGTAAAGCATCATTTGAGTTTGATATTTTAGAAGCGGACAAAGAAGAAATTAAAGTAGAAGTAGATGCTACAACAGGTAAAATTGTTGAAAAGAGTTATGAAGTGTATCAAATTGGCCAAGAATAATTAGCCAGTTTGAAAGTGAAGTAAATATTAAAAAAGGCGCTGTTAGCGCCTTTTTTTTATTTTAACTAATATGATTAACCATTTAAAGTTTGAAATGATTGCCTTTGAAAAGCATTTTTAAGGCGCTTTATCCCTAAATGCACCTCATCATTAGTCAGGTTGGCAAACCCCAATCTAATTGCAGAAATCTGCTCGCGATTACCGCAAAAACTGGCGCCAGCCACAATACGCACTTTTTCAATTTCGGCATCTTTAACCAATAGTTGCATATTAATATTGGGGTTTACTTTTAACCACAAGGCAAGGCCGCCGTCGGGTAACTTAAAGGTGACAAAGTCTTTTAATTCCTCACGGATTAATTTGGCAATATAAGTGCGTCGTTCATCGTAAATTTTAAACGTTTTAACGGTGTGGCGATTAATTTCGCCAGTGTGCAATAGCTCAGCAATCGCAAGCTCAGTCACTGTGTTACCTTGGCGATCAATCATCATTATCTCGCTGGCAAATTGCTTGGTAATTTCTTTATGTGCTGCAATAAAGCCGATTCTAAAACCTGGCGCTAATACTTTAGAGAGCGAGCCCACGTAAATGACACGATTCGATTTATCAAAGCTGGCTAAAGGTAAAATGGGTTTATTCGAAAAATTAAACTCAAAATCGTGATCATCTTCAATAATCAGAAAATCGTATTGGTCTGCCATGGCAAGCAAGCGGCGTCTGTGTGCCATAGGCATGCTCACAGTCGTTGGAATCTGATAATGAGGGCTGACATATACCGCTCTCACTTTTGTGTGCTTACACAGCGCTTCTAGCTCATCTAAATCAATGCCGTTGTCATTTTGTCCCACTGGAATAATGTTGGCGCCACAGCTTTTAAAAGCATCACTGGCTAATTGGTCGCATAATTTTTCCATGACGATATTATCGCCATTACGCATTAAAACCCTTGCTACCAAGAAAAACCCCATCTGGCTGCCGCGTACCACGCAAATATTATCTATATCCGTATGCAAGCCTCTATCCATATTAAGCATATGCAATATCGCCTGCCTTAATATCATTGAGCCTTTGGGTTCGTTGTAAGACTGCTTATTGGTTCTAATGCTGACAATAAGCGCATGCCGCATGGCGCGAGATAGCACCTCTAAAGGCATTAAGCGCGAGTCAGATAAACCAGAACTGAAACTGATAATGTCGCTTTCAATTTTTTTGTTGGCAGAAATGACGGGTTCGGCCTGCGATTTATTTTGAAACCCATAATTTATTTTGGTGGTTGGTTTAGGGTGATGATTCACTGATAGTATGCGAGGTGATACAAATGTACCGCGCTTGTGTTCAGAATGCAGCCAGCCTTGTGCAATCATTTCTTCATAGGCTTGCACAACCGTTTTACGATTAACGCCTAATATGGTTGCAAGCTCTCGGGTGCCAGGCAATGCAGAGCCGACAGCAAAGCGCCCGTGCTGGATTTCTTCTATAATTTTTTGAGCTATTTGTACATGTATAGAGGTGTCAGAGTTTCTAAGCAATTCAATTTCTAGTTCCCAAGGCCTTAACATTGCAATTCCATTTTCATTAACCTTTTCAATAGTAGCAAATACATTTCACAATCATCTGCATCCCAAACTGGACCCGTTCGAAATTTAATTCTGGACGGCATCAATATCCTCAAATGTATGTATCGTTACATTTGTTTACAAATTGTTACATTCTGATTCAATATTAAGTAATTAATGTCTAATCAAACTGAAACGTAAACTAAAGAACATAAATAAACTGTTTAATTCAATTAAATGGTTTTATTTATATATTTATTTTGTCTTTGGAGATAAAAATGAAATTCAACACAATTAAACTAGCTTTAGGTTTAGTTGCAGGTGCAACATTGG
>JAZKDM010000043.1:0-2987 GCA_040387535.1 Pseudomonadota bacterium
TATCGGGTGCTGCCGACACCATTTTGCAGCAGCTTGATGGGTTTGGTTTTGAATGGGATGGCGAAATATTACGTCAAAGTCAGCGTGATTATTACTATGCGCAAGCTTTAAATGATTTACAAAAACAACAACTTATTTACCCTTGCACTTGCACACGCAAAGAAGTCGCGGACTCATCCAACATAGTCGGCATAGATGGTTTTGTTTACCCTAAAACCTGCTTAAATCATGCCATCAAAACAGATGCCGCTTTTACTCTACGTGTTCGTGTAGATGCCACCGAGATTAAATTTCAAGATGCCATTCAAGGAAAAATAGCCCAAAACCTACAAAATGATGTGGGTGATTTTGTATTAAAACGCGCCGATGGCTTATTTACTTATCAGCTAGCTGTGGTTGTGGATGACGCCGAACAAGGTGTGACCCATGTGGTACGTGGTGCCGATTTACTTAATTCAACCCCGCGTCAAATTTACTTGCAGCAGCGCCTAAACTTACTCACACCTAACTACGCACATATCCCCATTGCGCGCAATGCCGCTGGTGAAAAGCTTAGCAAACAGACGTTGGCAAAACCGATTGATACAAAGCTGGCTTCTCTACAAATATGGCAAGCACTACAATTTTTAGGACAACAGCCGCCCAATGATTTGCAATCTGCCTGCCTGAAAGAGATTTGGCAGTGGGCAATCAATAATTGGCAATTACGCATGATTCCCGCTCAACATTCTACTTTTAAACAACACACTAGCATCTAGCCTTATTTATCTTTACATAACTTTACAGTTTTTATTGAAACTGATTCTCATTTATATTAAGATTCGCGCATAGAATTAAATATACTTGCAGATAGGAAAAGTAATGGCTTTAGCAGTAACCAAAAAAACCCAGCAAACTCTGAATAAACCACAAATCGCCATCTTAAAATTGGCCATTCACAGCGCGTTAACCAGCGTTATTTTTATTTCAGGTAGTGCCGCTTTTGCTGAAACCAGCGAAGTTTTATTGCCACAAGTGGATGTTACTGCGCCACGCATTAGCGACACACAACCAGTTAAAGGCTATAACGCCAAAAAAAGCTCTTCTTCTACCCGAACAGATACTGAGTTACGCGATACACCACAATCGATTACGGTTATTCCACAAGATTTAATTAAAGATCAATCGATTCAAAGCATTTCGCAAGCGGTGCAATATGTTCCTGGCGTGCAAGCGGCGCAAGGTGAAGGCAATCGCGATGCATTGATTTTTCGCGGCAATGCAACCACTGGCGACTTTTTCTTAGATGGCTTGCGTGACGATGTGCAAACTTATCGTGATATTTACACCACTGACCGCATTGAAGTATTAAAAGGCCCAAATGGCATGGCATTTGGCCGTGGCGGTGCAGGTGGTGCGATTAATCGCGTCACTAAACAAGCAGGCTGGGATCCAGTTGCCGAGCTAATTGCAAGCTACGGCGCCTATGATTACAAGCGTATTTCAGGTGATTACGGCCAAGCCATCAATGATGAAATTGCGTTCCGCGTAAATGCAGTTTATGAAGATTCTGGTTCTTACCGTGATGGCGTGGATATTGAGCGCTTTGGTATTAGCCCAACGGTGACAATTAAGCCATCTGATAAAACAAAAATTGTTTTGGGCACTGAATACTTTAAAGATAAGCGCACGGCAGACCGCGGTGTACCATCTGTTGAAAATGCAGCTGGTCAACCACGATTAAATAGACGCCCATTTAATATTGGTGATGAAGATACTTTTTTTGGTAATGCAGATTTAAGTCCAACTGAAACTGAAACTATTGCATTCAACGCCTCTATTGAGCATTCGTTTGATAACGGCATTGGCGTTAAAAACAGTTCAAGATATGCGAGTTACGATAAATACTACCAAAACGTATTTGCAGCATCTTCTGTTAATAACGCTGGCAGACTAAGCCTTGGTGCGTACCGCGATGAGACAAGACGTGAAAATTTTATTAACCAAACGGACTTAACTTACACTGCAAAATGGGGCAACGTTGAGCATAAGCTACTAGCTGGCGCCGAGTTTGCTTTTCAAGATACCGACAATAAACGCTTAACACCTGTTGGTGGTGAGACTTTACCAGGTACAGTTTCAGCCCAAAACCCAACCCGTTCTGGTGTGGCGTTTAATGCTATTAGCCGTAATCTGCAAAGCGATGTTTCTGTAGCCGCATTTTATGTACAAGATCAAATCATCTTATCACCACAATGGCAGGCGATTATTGGTTTACGCAACGACAATTTTGATACCGATTTCACCAACCTATTAACTAATACCAATATTAATGTGAGTGATAATTTGTTGGCGCCACGTGCTGGCCTAATTTTCAAGCCAGTAGAGGCTGTTTCTCTTTATACCAATTACAGCGTTTCTTATGTGCCCCGTGCTGGTGACCAGCTAACCTCACTAACAGTTAGCAGCGCAACATTTAAGCCAGAAAAATTCATTAACTATGAAGTTGGCGCTAAATGGGATGTTAACCATAACCTTGCGCTAACCGCCGCCGTGTATAAACTAGAGCGCGAAAACGTATTGATTACAGACCCTAGCAGCGCTATTGGCAATCAAATCTTAGTTGATGGTCAAGAAACTAAAGGTATTGAATTAGGCATTACTGGCGACATCACGGACAAATGGAGCATATTTGGCGGCGTTGCGTTTCAGGATGGCGAAATTACCAAACAGCAAGGCACTGGTGGTGGCGCAATCTTAAAAGGCGCAGAACTAGCGCAAACACCTGACCGCACATTATCGCTTTGGAATAAGTACGAAATTAACGATATGTGGGCTGTGGCACTAGGTATTGTGAGTACATCAGACCGTTACGCTGCATCACCAACGGCTACACAAAGCACACTATTGCCTGGCTACACACGTTATGATGCGGCAATTTACGGCAAATTCAGTGAAAAGTTACGTTTACAAGTTAACTTAGAAAACTTAACCAACAAAGAATATGC
>JAZKDM010000044.1:0-6307 GCA_040387535.1 Pseudomonadota bacterium
GCGGCATTTAACGCAGGTGGAAAAGATGCTTCCATCATCCAGCCGCGAATTTTTGCACCACAAATAGCTAAGGCTTGCGTGTCATCGGCATTTAATTCGTCTAATAAACTATTAATTTTTTTATCTAAACCATCTTGTGCCAAAAACTCACGGAATGCATGCGCGGTTGTGGCGAAGCCTGTCGGCACGCGTACACCCTTTGCTTTTAATTGCGAAATCATTTCGCCTAGCGATGCGTTCTTGCCGCCAACTGAGCCTACATCTGTATTGCGGAGCTGTTCAAATGGAACTACGTGAGCTACTGACATGCTGAGATTCCCTTAATTTTTGCAGAAGATTTAGATTGAATAGTGCTTTAAATGTGCCAGCACTATTTGTTCTTTATAAATGTTTATGTTTAGTATTGTGCCAAAATAGGTTGTCAATGTCACGTTACATCCGTCGCTCAAAAGCGCTAAATTTGGCTAATTGTCATAATTTTACTGGTTTAAGCTAAAATAACAAAAAATAGTCGAGTGCAACATAATCAAGCATGACCATGAACCGCCTAAATCCCATTACTTCAGAAATTTTGCAGCATCAAAAAGTAACCGTATCAACCACTGCCCGTTTGCATATGGGCTTTGTTGATTTAAATGGTAGTCAAGGCCGATTGTTTGGTAGTTTGGGTGTGGCTTTAAGTGGTCCTAAAACCCAATTGACAATTGAGAAAAGTAAAAAACCGTTAATTGAAGCGAAAAACCACGATTGTGTAGCCAAAATTGTTGAAAACATCAAAAATCACTTAAAAATTGAGGCGAATTTTTCAATCAAAGTGCATGAAAATATTCCTGAACATGCTGGCTTAGGTTCTGGTACGCAAATGGCTTTGGCAATAGGTGCTGGTATTAATGCCTTGTTTGGATTAAATTTCAGCGCCGCACAAATAGCAAATATGACCAGCAGAGGGCGCCGCTCGGGTATTGGTATCGGTACTTTTGAGCAGGGTGGTTTTGTGGTGGACGGCGGTAGAAGCACAAGTCATGCGAATAAAATTCCGCCCATTATTGCGCGCCATGATTTTCCACAAAATTGGCCGATTTTATTGATGATGGATAATGATGATCAAGGTGTATTTGGCGATGCAGAATTGCAAGCGTTTGAATCATTACCAGCTGTCGATTTATCTATTGCGCAGCGCCTAAGTCATCGTGTGCTGATGCAAGCTTTGCCAGCTATTGCCGAGCAGGATTATGCGCAATTTTCGCAAGCGATTTATGCCTTGCAACTGGCTACAGGCGAGTATTTTTCGGTAGCGCAAGGCGGTCATTATAAAAGTATCAAAGTGGCGCAGGTGCTCAATTATTTAAATCAGCAGGGTATTATTTGCGCAGGACAAAGTTCTTGGGGACCTACTGGTTTTGCGGTTTTTGAAGATGAAATAAGCGCAAATACTATGCTTACACAATTACAACAGCAGTTTGAACAATCTCGTTTACATTTTCAATTAATGCGCGCTAATAATTCAGGCGCTATTATCAATCTAAGTTAATTACAATTTAATTTTATTCCAAGTTAAGCCAATTTAAAGTATCCAATTAAAGCCCAATATCATGCAAAAAGTTTCTATATTACATTTAATCACCGCCGCCAAAAATGCCAGCCCATTTGATGTGAATATGGCTTATGACGCAGGGTTTGACAAAATCATGCCCTACACCAATGTAGCGTTAAATGAAGTGGCCGCCTTAACGCAGGATGCCATATTTTCGCGTAGCCCGTCTGGCGTAAAAAGAGAGGCGCTATTTATTGGCGGGCGCGATATTCATCTGGCATTAACCATGCAACAAGCCGCCAAAAGCGCCATGTTTACGCCGTTTGAAATGTCTACCTTTGCGGATCCTTCTGGCGCCTTTACAACAGCGGCAGCGATGCTAGCTAAAATTGATGCATTACTTAAAAACAATCAGCAAACGTTTGCGGCACAGACCATTTCCATATTTGGCGCAGGCGGCACAGTGGGTAGCACAGCCGCCTTAATCGCGGCCTCTCTTGGCGCAAGCGTGCAATTGGTAGCGCACAAAGAGTTAGCGCAAATGCAAGCTTACGCCGCCGATTTGCAGGCGAAATATGGCGTCAGTTTACAAGTGGTAGACGGCACGGATGACACTAAAAAAACACAGATTTTGCAAACGGCGACGGTGGCTATATGCGCCGCCGCGGCCGGCATTAGAGTGTTAGATCATGCGCATTTTAGCGCGTCTAAAACGCTAACAATTGTGGCGGATGTGAATGCCGTAGCGCCTTCTGGTGCAGCTGGTGTTGATGTGATGAGCGACGGGCAGTTGATTGCTGACACGCAAATTAGCGGTTTAGGTGCGTTAGCGATTGGGCAATTGAAATACAAAACCCAGCAAACCATGTTGCAACAAATGTTGGATGCGGAGCATCCTGTGCACCTTGCTTACAACCATGCGTTTGATATCGCCAGAGCGATTTTGAGCTAGTTTTTAGTTAATCATTAGCTTTTGTGAATAAGACCATTGTTATTGCGGCGATTTCTAGCCGCGTGTATGTGCAGGCGGCAGTGGATGCTGGTTTTGAGGTGATTGCATTAGATGCTTTTGCTGATGTTGATACAAAAAACTTAGCCAAAAAAGTCATTCAAATAGATGTAAGTAATGGGCAGTTTAATTCAGAACAGTTGCTAGCGACTCTTACGCTACTTAAATTAAGTGACTGCATGGGCTTTGCCTATGGTGCTGGCTTTGAGGCGCAGCCTGAATTGCTCTGCAAAATTGCGCTAATAATGCCCATTATTGGCAACACTTCTGAAGTCATTACGCAATGTAAACAGCCGTCGACTTTTTTTGCGCTGTGTGAGCAATTTGCCATGCCATACCCCGAAACGGTATTTGAAAAGCCAAACAACACTTTAGGCTGGTTGCAAAAAAAAGTGGGCGCTAGTGGTGGTGAGCATATTAAGGCGCTTTTGCCCATCAACTTACAACCTTCAGATATTGTCTTAAAGCCAGATGTCTATTACCAACAAAAACAAGCGGGTACGCCAGTTTCATGCTTGTTTCTGGCAGACGGAAGCAGTGCGCAAGTTGTAGGCTTCAATGAGCAATGGTGTAGCCCAACTTTGCTGTTTCCCTATCGGTTTGGCGGGGCTGTCAGCCAAATCGAGTTGTCGGAGGCTGTTCAGCACAAATTAACAGCATTCGTGATGTCAATCACTAAAGAATTGGGTTTAAAAGGCCTTAATAGCTGCGATTGTATTGTGCATGATGAAGATGTGTTTATGCTGGAAATTAATCCGCGTTTAAGTGCTTCGGTGGGTTTATATGAAGCCAAACGAAGCAATTTATTTGAAGCACATGTGGCCAGTTGTTTAGGGCGTTTGAGTGAATGGCCTATTGCCGATAAACAGTCACGCGCCATGCAGATTATCTATGCCAACAAAATAGCAAAAGTACCGCTGGATATGGATTGGCCAGAATGGGTATGTGATATTCCGCAACCCAATAGCGTGATACCAACTGGCATGCCAATTTGCAGCGTGATGGCTGATGCGCGCACGGCGAAGCTTGCTAAACAAAAGGTGTTGCAAAGAGCGGCCAGTCTTTAAGATACCCTTATAATTAAATTTCCATATATAACTTATAAAAAAGATTGATATGCAGCCCACAAACCACATAAGTGTTAACCAGCTATCGCAGCCTTTAGTAGATGCCTTGATCAATGATGCCGCTGCGCTTAATTTAGGCGTTAGCAAGCATGCCACAGGCGCCATTATTGTGGATGCTGGAATTGAAGCCTTAGGAGGGTTAGAAGCAGGGCGGCGCATTGCCGAAATTTGCATGGGTGGCTTGGGGCAGGTCACTTTTACGCAGCAGTTAACATTCAAGCATTGGCCAACAGGCGTGCAAGTGAGTGCAAAAAATCCCGTATTAGCTTGCTTAGGCAGTCAATATGCTGGTTGGGCACTCAGTCATGAGAAGTTTTTTTCGCTGGGCTCTGGCCCTGCGCGCTGTGTTGCGCAGAGGGAGGATGTTTTTAAAGACATCAAATACAAAGACACCGCACAAAAAACGTCATTGGTTTTAGAAACGGACAAAATTCCTCCGCTAGAGGTGATTGAAAAAGTGGCGCGTGATACTCAAATAAAACCTGAAAATCTGACCTTTATTTTAACGCCCACATCTAGTTTAGCTGGCACAGTACAAATTGTAGCGCGCGTATTAGAAGTTGCCTTGCATAAACTGCATACTTTACATTTTCCTCTCAATCAATTAGTGGATGGCATTGCCAGCGCGCCATTGCCGCCGCCTAGCCCTGATTTTTTAACAGGCATGGGACGCACCAACGACGCCATTTTATTTGGTGGATTTGTGCAATTATTTGTGCAATGCAGCGATGAAGCGGCCAAACAATTAGCCACAGCTTTGCCAAGCAGTGCTTCAAAAGATTATGGCAAGCCATTTGCGCAAGTCTTTAAAGCGGTGAATATGGATTTTTATCAAATCGACCCGCTATTATTTTCGCCGGCAAAAGTCACTATTACTAATTTAACCACAGGCAATAGTTTCTTTGCTGGTGCGTTTGACGAGTCTTTATTAAATCAGTCATTCGGTGCTTAATTCGTTTTAATGCGTATCCCCATATTCACGGATGAAGTGCAAACACAAGGTGGCTGGCATGGTGCGCAACTGGCACATGCTTTTGCTAATCGCGGCCTAGAGGCTGTTTTTGTTTCATTAAGAGATTGTGTGATTGATCTATCCCTTCAATCACCACGTATTCACATTCCTCACTTTGATTACTTACCCAAGATAGCCTTTGTGCGCGGTATTGCAGGCGGTACTTTGCAACAAATCACCACCCGCTTAAATGTGCTGCATATGTTAAAAATGCAAAATATGCTGATTTATAACGATGCTAAAGCCATTGAGCGCACCGTAGATAAAGCCATGACCAGCTTCTTATTGCATCAAGCTGGCATTAAAACGCCACCCACTTGGGTATGCGAATCGCGTCAAGCAGCACATGCCGTGATTAAGCAACAGCAAGCGATTATGAAACAAGAATTAGTGATTAAGCCATTATTTGGTTCGCAAGGGCAGGGTGTGCGCTTGGTTGATGAGTCGCTGCCTTTGCCAATGGATATGCATGTAGATGGTGTTTTTTATCTGCAAAGTTTTATAAAAGCTACTCATGATTATCGCGTATTTGTAGTCAATAACAAGGCGATTGCTGCCATGCGCCGCAGTGGCGAAGGCTGGCTGCATAACGTGGCCCTTGGCGCCAAATGCGAGGCGGTTGATGCAGATGATATTTTGGAATTGGCGGTACAAGCGGCTAAAGCGATGGATATAGCCTACTGCGGCGTGGATATTATTCGCGATGAAAATGGCGAACTTTATGTGCTAGAAATCAATAGCATCCCTGCTTGGCGCGGCCTGCAAAATGTTGCCGCAACTAATATTGCGCAAGCCCTAGTAGATGATTGTATAAGCCTCTTTTAACTTCTAATAATTAGGCATACTATGTCGTCATTAGAGCGTACAAAAATGGCGCAGCCCATCCCACATTCTATGCATCAACAAATCAGCCAACTTTTTAAGTCGGCCTGTTTTGCTGAGCTTGAAGCATTAAAGCCAGGTAATGTGCATATTTTTGCCGATGGCCATGGCATGACTATTCATGACTTTATTAAAAGTGCAGAAGCAGTTGCCAATGTGATTGCTTTGCCTGATTTAACCTTAGGCCAGCGTGTTTTATACAGTGTACAAGCCACCCAAAAAGCTGTTGCTTGCAATACTAATTTAGGCATTATTTTGCTTTGCGCGCCCTTGGTGCATGCCGCATTAATGGTGAGTCAAGATGACTTATTGACCCGTTTGAAATTGGTGTTGCAGCACACCACCGTTGATGACACTACCTTAGCTTTTGAGGCAATTAATCTAGCCAATCCTGCAGGACTTGGCACAGCACATCAGCATGATGTGCATCAGCCAGCCAACTGCACTTTGTTGCAAGCCATGCAAGCTGCTGCTTATCGAGACACCATTGCGGCACAATATAACAACAATTTTGATGCAATTTTTAACTTGGCATTGCCAATATTGCAAACCTCGGCAGAGGACAAAAAACTTGCTTGGTTGACCACACAAGTCTACTTAACTTTTTTGGTGATTTTCCCCGATTCTCACATTTTGCGTAAGTATGGCGAAGCAATCGCAAGCGATATTCAACAACAAGCCAAAGATCATTTAACAATTTTTAACATTTCAGGCAACCCCAAGCTATATCAAGCCAAGCTGCT
>JAZKDM010000045.1:0-11193 GCA_040387535.1 Pseudomonadota bacterium
CAAGCACCTGATAATACCGCGCCTACAACAAAGCCAATTGCTGTGGTAGTACCTAAAAAGTAAGCGACCAATGCGGCTAAAACTACACCCACAATGGCAATGGTTTTATATTGCCTAGCTAAGTAGGCGGCTGCACCTTGTTGAATAGCACCAGCAATTTCTTGCATGCGTGCGTTGCCGGCTGGCAAATTGGTAATCCATTTACTCATTACAACGCCGTAAAGTACGGCCAAAATGGCTGCTGCAATGGTTATTATTAATGCGACTGACATGACTTCTCCCTATCTATTATTGAATAAATCTGAAACGACATCGACGTGCAAATTAATTAAAAATTACGAATAGAATATTGCTAATAAGTTGTAAATAATGTAATTATTTTGTAACAACTGAAAGCATTATGGCACTAAAAAAGCGTGGCGACAACACACTTGATTGCACTGAAAATATCCTGAAAAAACTTAAATAAAACAGTCAGTTCGCAACAATGCAAATCGACACTAAAGTGTATTGGCACTTAATTTTTTTGCGCATAGAATGCATCACAGAATAGCGCGGAATACCGCATACATTGATGCAGCTATGGTTTGAAGCTTAAATAGATGAAAGCTTAAGTTTTATCAGCAAGGGAGTTGAGCTTTGTAGCCAGTGCGGAATCACCTAAATCTTGTGCTAGTTTTTTAAGGCTAATAGCGGCTTGATTAGATAGTTTTCGTGGTGTTGGGACGATGACTCTGGGCTGAGATTTAACTTGCACTTTCACATTAATTGCAGTAACTTTACAATCCCTAAATAAAGGGTTGGTGCTTTGCAAATCTTGTAATTGAGTCAAAAGCTTAGCTTGAGTAAGTTTGATTTTGTTAGCAACAATTGCGCTATGTGCAAAAATGGTGAATTGGCCATTTATTAAGCTGCCAACAGTGCTTAATTGACTGAGCAATTCTGGGCATGCGGCCACCCAAAATTTTTGTAATAGCTGGTGAGATTGCAATTGTTGCTTTAAAGCACCAAGCTGGCTATTTTGCAGGCTTTTGGGATTAAGTAAGGTATCAATTTTGCGCATGTTTGTGATTTTACTGCAAAGTGAATGCATAAAAACCAAAACATCAATCTTTGATGGCTCTACAGGCTTGTTTGATGATTAATTAAGTTTCAATCAAGCAATAAATACGGATTACATACAATCATTAAATGAATATTATTTTAATTTCTAACAATATGGCAAAAGCCAAAAGTTTGTCTGCCATGCAGGCCGGCTTACTGGTGGTCGCCTTGGTGTTGGTGCCAGTTTTGCTCACTTTATTATTTATTACCCCACAAAGTAATATTAAAGAGAAAGGCATGCGCGCTTTGCTGCCGCCACAAATCAGAAGTTCTATTATCTCTTCCCAAGTGCATTTGGATGCTTACGCTAAAGAGCTAGGAGAACTGCAAGCGCGCATCATGCGCCTTGATGCGCAAAATCAGCGCTTAGCAAAACTGGCAGGTGAGAACGAACAAAAAATCATTAATAATCCTAATTTAAAGCCGCAGGGTGGCTTGCAACTGGATGGCCGTGGCGGCCCTTTGGTTAAATCGCATGCGATGTCTGAGGCGGAACTTAAAGCCGCGATTTTGGAACTGACAGAATCGGTTGATGCGCGTGATGAGTATATGAGTTCGATAGAAGCTAAAATTCTACAAAAAAGTGTGCTTAAAGATATGTTGCCTAACAGCAGCCCTGTTGATGCCGCTTTCAATTCATCTAGCTATGGCTGGCGTATTGACCCATTTAACGGTAACAAAGCTTTTCATGAAGGTTTAGATTTTACGGCAAATTCAGGCACCGCCATTCATGCCGCTGCCGATGGCATTGTGTCCACCGCAGAACGCACCCCTGATTATGGTAATATAGTCAAAATTGACCATGGGTCTGGTTTGGAAACGCGCTATGCGCATGCTTCTAAATTGCTGGTTAAACCGGGTGACCGTGTGATTAAAGGTCAAGTTGTGGCGCAAGTCGGTAGTACTGGCCGCTCTACAGGGCCGCACTTGCACTACGAAATCAGGCTAAATGGCAATGCGCTAGACCCACGTAAATATTTAAATAGGTAATTCAAATTAAACAATAGTATTTGCACGATTTTGTATTGAAATAAACATTAACTACCCAATATCCTTACAATATAATCAATTTTTTCGTCCAATCTCATTTAATAGGTTTCCGAAGTTTCGGAAAAGCGGTGTTCCTTCATGTTATCCACGTTGTTTAGAAAATTTTTCGGTAGTCGTAACGACAGGCTTGTAAAGCAATATGGCCAGACGGTTAAAGAAATCAATGCTTTAGAACCTGCCATGCAAGCGCTATCAGATGACGAATTGCGCGCTAAAACAGAAAGTTTCAAACAACGTTTTCAGCAGGGTGAAAGTTTAGAAAAGCTGTTGCCAGAAGCGTTTGCCGTGGTACGTGAAGGTAGCGTGCGAGCTTTGGGCATGCGCCATTTTGATGTGCAATTAATTGGCGGCATGGTGCTGAATGCAGGAAAAATCGCTGAAATGCGCACGGGTGAAGGTAAAACGCTAGTGGCTACACTACCTGTTTATTTAAATGCCATCACAGGCAAAGGTGTTCATGTGGTGACAGTGAACGATTACCTAGCCAAACGCGATGCGGAGTGGATGGGTAAGCTATACAACTTTTTAGGCTTAAGCGTTGGTATTAATTTATCCCAAATGCAGCATGATGCTAAACAATTGGCTTATCTTGCGGACATTACCTACGGTACCAATAACGAATTTGGTTTTGATTACCTGCGCGACAATATGGTGTTTACCAAAGATGAGCGCGTGCAACGTGCTTTAAGTTATGCTTTGGTGGATGAGGTGGATTCGATTTTAATTGATGAAGCGCGCACGCCATTGATTATTTCTGGTCAGGCCGAAAATAGCGTTGATTTGTATAATCAAATTAATGCAGTAGCCAAACAACTAACCAAACAAACCGTTGAAGATGGCGAAGGCGACTTTTGGGTAGATGAAAAAGCGCAAACAGTCACCATGAGCGAAGCCGGTCATGAGCGTGCCGAGGCTATTTTAGCCAATTCTGGCTTAATGGCCGAAAACTCAAGCCTATATGAACCTGCGAATATTACTTTGGTGCATCATTTATACGCATCATTACGTGCACAAAACCTATTCAATTTAGATCAGCATTATGTGGTGCGCGATGGCGAAATCGTGATTGTGGATGAGTTTTCAGGCCGTATGATGCCAGGTCGTCGTTGGTCAGATGGTTTGCATCAAGCAGTTGAAGCCAAAGAAGGCGTGGCGATTCAAAAAGAAAACCAAACGCTGGCATCGATTACCTTTCAAAACTACTTCCGCATGTATGAAAAATTAAGCGGTATGACGGGTACAGCTGATACTGAGGCGTATGAATTCAACCAGATTTATGGCTTGGAAACAGTGGTGATTCCAACCCATCGCGGCATGTTGCGTAAAGATGCGATGGATAAAGTGTATCGCACCTCGGCTGAAAAATATAACGCGGTGATTGAAGATATTAAACAGTGCCAAGCCATTGGTCAGCCAGTGTTAGTGGGTACTACTTCGATTGAAAACTCTGAAATTATTTCGCGCTTATTAACTAAAGCTAATTTAAAACATGAAGTCTTAAACGCTAAACAACATGAGCGTGAAGCACATATTGTGGCAGAAGCAGGCCAACCAGGCGCGATTACCATCGCCACCAATATGGCTGGTCGTGGTACGGATATTGTGTTGGGCGGTAACCCAGAAGCCAGTATTCATGCGGTTAAATCAGATGCGAGTTTAAGCGACGCCGAAAAAGAAGCCAAAGCCGCACAACTAAAAGCAGAATGGCAACAACGCCACGATGCGGTTTTAGCGTCTGGTGGTTTGCATATTATCGGTACAGAGCGTCATGAATCACGCCGCGTGGATAATCAACTTCGTGGCCGTTCAGGCCGCCAAGGTGACCCAGGTTCTAGCCGTTTTTACTTGGCTTTAGATGATCAATTATTACGCATATTCTCTGGCGATCGCGTTTCGGCCATTATGGAACGCTTGAAAATGCCAGAAGGCGAGGCGATTGAGCATGCCATGGTTTCGCGCGCGATTGAAAACGCGCAACGCAAAGTAGAAGGCCGCAACTTTGATATTCGTAAACAGCTTTTAGAGTTTGATGATGTATCAAACGACCAGCGCAAAGTGATTTATGAGCAACGTAACGAATTGCTAGAAGCCACTGATATTGGTGAAACGATTAGCGCCATGCGCCATGATGTGCTGACCAGTATTTTTAGTGCGCATATTCCACCGGGCAGTGTAGAAGAGCAGTGGGATATTCCTGCATTAGAAAAAAATCTAATTGCTGAAACAGGTTTAGATTTACCGCTGCAAAAAATGCTGGAAGATAACCCTGATTTGCATGAAGAAACCTTGCGTGAGCGCGTGTTTGAAGCAGCGGATGAATCCTACAAAGCCAAAGAGGCACTAGCCAGCAACGATACCATGCGCCAATTTGAGCGCGCCGTGATGTTACAAAGCATTGATAGCCATTGGCGTGAGCATTTAGCCGCCTTAGATCATTTACGCCAAGGTATTCATTTGCGTTCGTATGCGCAAAAAAATCCTAAGCAAGAATATAAGCGTGAGGCGTTTGAGCTGTTTGAAGGTTTATTGAATACGGTGAAAAGTGAAGTCACCAAAATCACTATGCTAGTGCAAGTGAAAACACAGGACGATGTTGAAGCGGTTGAAAAACCAGCCGATGTAGCCAATGTGCAATATCAACATGCAGACTTTGACGAAGCGTTAGCGAACCCAGCAGGCGATTTTAGCGAAGAGCAACAGGCACAAATGGCTAATGGTGAAACGTTGGTACGCGAAGGCGTAAAAGTGGGCCGTAACGACCCTTGCCCATGTGGTTCTGGTAAAAAATACAAACAGTGTCATGGTGTTTTAAGCTAATTTTAATCGCTATAGTGAATTTGAAAGAAAGTATTCAATGTCCGATTTAGACATTCAATCTCCTTGTATTGGTGTGTGTAGCATGGATGATTTATCTGGCTTATGCCAAGGTTGCTACCGCACGCTGGATGAAATTCAACAATGGTGGGATTTAGATTCTCACCAAAAAAAAGAAGTGATGCACAAAGCAACTGAGCGTGAAGCCCAATTGTTCGATTAAAAAGTGATGTGATTAATAAGTTGAATTATTGGCGACTACCGATAATTGCTTGCTGATTGGCTAGGTCAGTCAAAATACCCAAGCCAAACTGAATAATCATACTCACGTCCGGATGTTCTATCTCCTTAGCCAGCTGAATTAATGCTTGCTCGCCCGTCAAATCTTGTTCTATTATTAGCTGTAACAAACGATAAGTTATAGGGCTTAACTCAATAAATTTGACTTCAAAGTTTGGGTTTCGAAACACCAGTAAATTTGTTTTATGTGTCAGTTTCGGTTTAAATTTGGCTGATATTTGATGCACGGGATAATCATATTCCAGCAACATATGCGCCGCCGCTAGTATGGGTTTTTCATGCAATAAATCCGCTTGTTCACTTTTTACAATAGACTCGGTTTGTTGAGAGCTAATCGCTAATTCCACCCATTCGTAATGCGCTAGTTGCTTAAAATAAGCTGGTACGTTTTCAATCGGTTCTAAAAATAATAAAAACTGTTGCGGGATTTCTCTAAATATTGGGCTAGCTGCGGCATAAGTCGCCACAAATTCACGCATTAAGCTTTGCCAGACGCGCTTGCCAATCACTACTTGGCATACAGGAAAACAGATGGAAACCGATTCTACAATATTATTAAAAACCGCTTTTTTGTAAACCGCTAAACGGCTGGCATTTACAAGAGGTGGTTTTTTATTTTGCGCAGGGTTACGAATATGGGCGGTAAACTGCGCTTGATATTGCTGAAAATCTAAACATGGTTTTTCTAACATACGGCCGCCGTTTTTTTGGCGACTTTATGTGAATAATCGGCCTGATAGTTGGCGATTTTATTCACTTCACGCATCAACGTTGGCAAGGGTGGAATATTGCTATCGCGTTCTAGCAGTGTTGGGAAAACGCCAAATAATTGATAAGCCTCTGCCAATAAATTCCAAACAGGGTCAACCACGTCTTTACCATGTGTATCGATTAATAAATTAGCGGATTCTTGATAGTGCCCCGCAATATGGCTGTAGACAATGCGCTCTTTGGGAATTTGTCGCAAAAAGCTGGATGCTATTTTTGCAGGGTCTTGATGCGGCTTAGCAAAGTTTACGCTGTTGACATAAATATTATTGATATCCAAATGCAACCAGCAATCGGCCTCTTGCAAAACTGCATTTAAAAATTCAATCTCACTTAGCGTAGAAATAGGTGCTGCGGCATAAAATGAAGCGTTTTCGATGGCTATTTTTTGTTCCAAAATATCCTGCGTTTGCCTGATTCTGGCGGCTACGTAGTGAACGGCTTCTTCTGTAAATGGGATGGGCAGTAAATCGTATAAATAGCCGCTTTTACCATGATAAAAATCACTGCAATAGCTTAAGTGTTCGGTGTAAAGGGGAATAGCATTGGCACTTAAAAACGACTTCACTTGTTTTAAAAAGTCAGTATTGAGTGGGTCTATGCCACCAAGTGACAAGCATAAGCCGTGGCAGGCAATGGGGTAGCGCTCTACAAACCAGGCTAAATCGGCTTGCGCTTTACCGCCTGCGCCTATCCAGTTTTCGGGCGCGATTTCAACAAAGTTAATGTTGGCAATGGATGGGTCTTGGTACAGCGTTTGGATTTGGGGTATCAGCTCACGCTTTAACCCCAAACCCACGCCTTTGATATCAACTAAAGATGACACAATGATTAATGCGTGGCTTTAGTGATGATTTTAAATTTATTTCTTATCTGTACCGCATTTGCCTTCGCCGCATTTGCCGTCATGCGCTTTTGTGCCCATTTCTTTTTTCATTTCGGCGCCGCATTTACCTTCACCACATTTGCCGTCTTTCGCTTTTTCGCCCATTTCTTTTTTCATTTCAGCGCCGCATTTACCTTCGCCACATTTGCCGTCTTTGGCTTTTTCATGGTGATCAGCCACTTGGTAACCGCTAGAAAGTGATTTAATCGCAAATGGATTTTCAGCTGCATTAACAGTTGTTGCAGCGATTGATAATGCAAAGGCGCCAGATAATGCTAAAGCGATAGTTTTGTTTGATGTTTTCATGATTTATTTCCTTTTAAAATTAAGTTAAACAATTAATTAAATAACAACATGTGTGATGCAGTGCTGACTAAGTTATACGCCATTTAATCTAAGCTAGATTCAATTGAGCTTGCAATCCGATTTTTAGTTTCAGAAGGCAATCGAATATCGGGGTTGTTTTCAATCGATTGTGACAGGCGATTGAGTGCTTTACGCATAGTGATTAGCTGCTGACTGAAGCGTTTGCAATACTTGCAAAATAACAGATGTAAACGTACCGCAAAGCGCTCACGCCATGACAACTGACGATCTAGCGATTTTGAAATAAGTTGACTTGCTTGCTGACAATCTAACATGGCTTACCCTTTATACTCCTGGCCCTTTAAACGCCTATCCAATTAATTTCCAAACATTTTCGAATACCCATTCGAGCTCTGTATAACATCACCCAAGCATTGGTCGTGGTGATATTGAGTTCCTTACAAATTTCTTCATTGTCTGTTTCGTGCACATCGCGCATCATAAATAGCGTGGCTAATTTGGCGGGCAATTTATCCATACAGTTTTGCAGTACGCCTAAAAATTGCTTTTGCTCTAGTGCATTCTCTGGCATATCCCAAGCCATTGGCTTTTCAGCCCAGTGGCCTGCATCATCAAAAAATTCATCCATATTGGCATCTTCTTCTGACATTAAATCCGATGCGGCGATTTCGCGCACATTCTTGCGCATTACATCAATAATTTTATGCTTTAAAATACCCGTTAGCCAAGTGCGTGGTGCAGAATCCCCCGCAAAGGATTGGCTTTTAATGGCGGCTAAAAAGGTTTCTTGCACCACATCTTCCGCCAAATGCGGGTCGCGTAAACGCGCTAGCGCAAAGCGGTATAAAAAATCGCCATGCTGATTTAGCCAATCGTGCATATTATTCGACATACTTATTGTTACCTTGGTCATATTGAATATTCAATCACGTAAGTTGCAATTAAGCAACAATGCCAGCCTTTTGTTGCAGTAGCGTTAAATAGTGTTCGCTGTCTAAGCCAGTTTGATTGCGCTGCGCCAGCCAAATTGTTTCACCCAAGCATTCTAAAATATCATGCTGCGCATCGTGCTCGTTTTGATGCTTGAATAATAGTTTTTGATAAATAGGCGCAATACCAATTGGCTGATTAATGCTAATTTGCTCTAAAACCGATAGATGCAAACTCATGTGAAGAAAAGGGTTGGTTTCGCCCATTTCGGGATAATAGGCAACATGCTTAAATTGCTCAGGCGCATCTAAAATTGGGTGATACTCAGGGTGCATGTGCATGATATGCAAGCCCAATTTTTCCAAGTCGGTCAAGTTTGCCTTATGTTTAGATTTAGCCCAAGCCCCAAAAAAGAACTCACGCACTTCATCGCGCGATGGATTAAATAGACTCATTATTTTCACCAAATAGCCCTAATACGGCTGAATATTGCAGTAATTCATTTTTGCCTCTAATCGGCGCGATTTCCCCATTGCCATAAAAACCGATTAGCGGCAGGTTTGGGAATAGAGTTTTAAGTAAAGCCAAATCTTGGTCAACGCCATTGTACAAATAAGGCCCACGCCCTAGGCATGAGAATAACAATGCAAATTGTGGTGCATTGTTATTGGTTTGTGTGGCCAATTGGCGCCTTAAGGTACTGGCGGTTTTCACTAAATCAATTTGCGCGGCATCCATATCGCGCACCGCCCAGCTTACCCAATCACCCACCTGCAAAGGTTTGGCTAAAGTCACCGACCCTGTAGCATCGTCACCAGTAATAATAGAAGCTAGATGGTAATCGCCACGCTCAATATACGATGCACGGCTGGAGTATACCGCCATCATCTGGTGGTAAGGGATTTCACCCTCTGCATCAAACAAGGCTTCTTTTTTACAAGCTGACTTTAAAGAGTCCAATGCAGGCAAATTGGCAATTGATACTAAATCAAGCTGATTGCTTGAGGTGATTCGGCGTGGGCTGGTTAATAGTTTTAAGCCATGCGTTGCACCTACAGCATATTGCGCGTTATTTAAGCGCATTTCGCAGTAACCTTGCGTAATGCCTTTGGCGTTTTCCCAAACCGAAAAAGCACCATGCCCAATCGCATCACCCGAAACGCCGCCCAAGCGTTGTTGTTTGGCGTTAAGCCATGAGCTATTAATCGCATTCGGCGCCGCCAGCGTGAGTAATAAGGCATCATTTAAGACCTTGTTGCTTTGCGATTCTGGCTTAAGCCAAATATTTTCAGAGAACACCATCGCGGCGGCGGCTGGGCTATCAATCACCCAATCTTCTTCTGTAAAAATGCCAATAGCAGAACAGCCAATAATATTGGTGCAGCTGGCCGCTTTGGCCGCCGCTTTAATGGCGGCTTCCGGATTCGATGCAAACTCTGAGCTTAAAAATAACAGCACACAGGCAGGCGCATCTAATTCGGCTTTGCTCATGGCGCTTAAAACCGCCTCTGCCGCCAGTTCTGGCCCAGCTTTGCTGCCTATTGCTAAACCTGTAGCGATTTTCATTGGGCTTTTTTCATAGCATTGATTTCAAGCACTAGCTTTTACCGTTTCGCCAGCCATTAAGTGCGGTGTTGGGATAATTTTATGCGTATATTCGCACAAATCCACAATGCAACACTCACCACATTTGGGGCTGCGTGCGGTGCAGGTGTAGCGCCCATGCAATATCAATAAATGATGCGCATCGTGCATAAATTCTTTTGGGATTGTTTTTAAATATTTTTGCTCAACGGCCAGCACATTTTTGCCAACCGCCAGCTTAGTGCGGTTGCCCAGCCTAAATAAATGGGTATCTACTGCAATGGTGGGTTCGCCAAAAGCGGTATTTAAAATCACATTGGCGGTTTTGCGGCCTACCCCTGGCAAGGCTTCTAAGGCTTCTCTGCTATTGGGTACTTCTGATTGATGCAGTTGAATTAATCGGTCGCAGCAAGCAATCACATTTTTGGCTTTGGCGTGATAAAGGCCAATGGTTTTAATATAAAACTCTAAACCTTCAATGCCTAAATCAAATATAGCTTGCGGCGTATTGGCGACCGCAAACAATTTACGCGTGGCAATATTCACGCCTTTATCGGTGGCTTGTGCCGATAAAATTACTGCAATTAATAACTCAAAAGTACTGCTAAATTCTAATTCGGTAGTCGGCTTGGGAATCGCAATACTTAAGCGCCTAAAAATCTCTGCACGTTTTTCAGCATTCATACAATTTAACGAATTGGTAGGCTCTAATTAGCAGGCTTAAGCGCACTGGAAGAAACTTCAGTTGGCAAGGTTGGCGCAGAAGTTTTGCGTAGCTCTGCCCAATTGCGGGCGGCAATTAAGCCAGCCAAGCCCAAAAAGGCGCCAGGTGGCAAAATAGCTAATAAAAAGCCTTGATACTCAGGAATAATGGTCAGGACATAGGTTTTAAAGCTGGCGCCAAAGGCTAAATCTAAGCCAGAAAACAGCGTGCCTTTGCCAATAATTTCGCGAATGCCACCCAATAAACCTAACACCAGGGTCAAGCCTATGCCCATCATAAAGCCATCCCAAATAGCGGGTGCAGGTGGGTTTTTAGCCGCAAACGATTCTACACGCGCCAGCACGATACAATTCACCACGATTAAGGGGATAAAAATACCCAATACTTTATGCAAAGGCTCTGCAAAGCCATGAATGGTTAAATCGATTACAGTGACCAACGCCGCAATCACCAAAATAAACACAGGAACGCGGATTTCAGATGGCACAAAACGACGCACTGGCGAAACAGCGCCGTTTGACGCTGCCATCACCAAGGCAGTCGCAAAGCCTAAACTTAGGCCGTTTACGGCAGATGTGGTTACCGCCAAGGTTGGGCATAAGCCCAATAACTGCACCACACCTGGGTTTTGCTTCCAAAGCCCGTTATGGGCGATTTCGTTAAATTGATTCATATTTTTAACCTATTTGTTTAGGCAATCATTTCT
>JAZKDM010000045.1:11293-24650 GCA_040387535.1 Pseudomonadota bacterium
CGATTTCGTTAAATTGATTCATATTTTTAACCTATTTGTTTAGGCAATCATTTCTGTGGTTAAGCTGTCTTTAGGTAAGCTATCTCTAGGCAAATAAGCCCTGCTTGTTGGCTTCAAAATATTGCAAGGCTTTGTGCACCGCTTTTACAACGGCGCGCGGCGTAATAGTGGCGCCCGCCATATAGTCAAACTCACCACCATCTTTTTTAACTTTCCATTGCGGCTCTGATGTCTTTAAGAGCGATTCGTTATCAAATAGTTTAATCCAATTATCTTTGGCGATATCAATGTAATCGCCCAAACCTGGCGTTTCTTTATGCGCCAACACGCGTACGCCGCTAATGCTGCCATCGGCCTTAATCGCAATCAGCAGCTTAATATCGCCACTATAACCATCATGCGCAATCGCTTCAATAATCACCGCTGCTGGCTCATTATTAATACGCGCGCGGTTAGCTATGGTTGGCTGTTTATTGCCAAGTAAATCGCTTGGGGCAATCGTCAATGTGTCTTTCAGCAAATCGTTATTGTGCATGCTTTGCGGCACAATTTGGCGGAACAAGCTTAAACGCGCTGCCGCTTCACTTTTTTCAATCGGCAGTTTGGTGATTTGAAAAACAAACACCAATAGCGCGGTAAACACCACTGCAAATGCAATTAACGTGATGGCGGTTTTGGTGGCGTGTTTAAGTATGGTTTCAGACATGCTTAAATCCAAAAATAAAACTGGCAACGCTGAAGTCAGAAATTAGCTTCATTTTTCATGTCCGAATACGCGCGGCTGGGTGTGCGCGTCTATCAACGGCACACAAATATTCATAAAAATCACTGCAAATGCAATGCCATCTGGGTAGCCGCCATAAACGCGAATTAAATAAGCAATTATCGCTACGCCAGCCGCAAAGTATAATTTGCCTTTTGGTGTGGTTGGGCCGCTCACTGGGTCGGTAATAATAAAAAAGGCGCATAGCATGCTGGCACCACTAAATAGATGAAACAGTGGTGAAGCAAAATACTCTGGATTGACCAACCAAAATACGCCAGAAATCAACGCAAGTGCCGCTAAAAAAGCAGTCGGTAAATGCCAGGAGATGATTTTTTGTTGCCACAAATACAAGCCGCCTAATAGATAGGCGCCTGTAATCCACTCATTACCTTTGCCGCCTAGCACGCCAAATACAGGCGCTTGCGTGATGCTGCTAACTTCATGTTTCAGCATCAATTGCGTTTTTAAGTAATCCAGCGGTGTAGCGGAGGTAATGGCATCAATTTGCACACCTTGCGGCAATACGCCGCTAAAAATCAAGTGCAACTGGTCGCTAAAGCTTAATGGCGTTTGTGCCAATTGCAGTGCCGCAGGCCATTTAGTCATGATGACTGGAAACGAAATCAATAATACCGCGTAGCCAATCATGGCAGGGTTAAACGGGTTGTAACCCAAGCCTCCATATAATTGCTTGGCTATTACAATCGCAAAAAAAGTGCCCACTACAATCAGCCACCAAGGCGCAATTGGCGGTATGGCAAGTGCCAATAACCAAGCGGTAACAACGGCACTGTAATCCATTAAAAATGGCTGAATAGGGCGCTTGCGTAGTTTTAGCATGGCAGCTTCTGCGACCAGAGCCGTGCAAGTGGCTAGTATTAATGTCACCAAAATGCCGCCGCCATATACCCACACATAAGCCGCGATGCCAGGCACCAGCGCCAGCAACACTTTAAACATAATGCTGCCAACGCTTGGTGCATTCGAAATATAAGGTGAGCGGTTCAAATTATTCTTTCTCTGTCTCTGGCTTACTATCTGGTTGCGCTAGTTCTGATTGGGTTAGTTTGGCGGCGTCAGCGGCCGCCTTTTGCGCTTTAGCGCGCGCAATCGCGGCGGCGATTAAGGCTTGTTTTTCAGCTGCCGCATCTGCATTAATGGGTTTTGCAGGGTCTGCTGGCTTTGCTTCTGACGCTGGTGTTGTTTCATTTGTAAGTCCAACCGCTTCACGGCGAGCTTCAATTTCAGCGATTTCTTTTTTCACTGGCTCAGCGGCGTCGGCCACATTTTTGGGGGCATTACCAGCGGCTAAGGCTGCTGCTTTTTGTGCTTTTGCCCGTTCAATGGCGGCGGCAATCAGTGCTTTTTTGGCGGCATCATCTGCTGGTGCTGGTTTTTCGGGCTGCGATTTTTGTTCAGTCGCGCCTTTTTGTTCAGCTACTCCAGTTTTTTCAGCCGTGCCAGTTTGCGCTGCCGCTTTTAATGCTTTTGCGCGCTCAATCGCCGCTGCAATGGCCGCTTTTTTAGCATCATCGGTGCCAGTTGCTGTTACTGGCTTATCCGTTGCTTGGCTTGCGGCCGACTCAGCTTTCGCCGCTTCAGTTTTGCCTGCTTGCGCACGTTCAGCATGTTTTTGTGCGCGCTCTTGTTTTTCGCGCTCAATTCTGGCTAATCTAAAATCATTGCGTTCACGCGCTAAATCAGCGGCTTCTTTGGCTTTATCCAACGCAATAATCTCGCTTTTGGCATAGCGGTAATATTGTACTAATGGTATGTCGCTAGGGCATACATAGCTGCAAGCGCCGCATTCTATGCAATCAAATAATTTGTAATCATTGGCTTTTTCAAAATTATCCGATTTGGCAAACCAATACAATTCTTGCGGCTGCAAATTAACCGGGCAAGCGTCTGCACAGCGCGCACAACGTATGCAAGGCATGGCAGGTGGTGGTGGCGCAAACAAGGTTGGTGATGCGGCGATAATGCAATTGGCGGCTTTGGTAATAGGCACATCAGCGCTGGGCAAATCAAAGCCCATCATAGGGCCGCCCATAATAAAATGCGTGGTATCGGCTTTTGCGCCACCTGCATTTTTAACTAGATGCAACATCGGCGTGCCAAACAATACTTCAAAATTTTGCGGGTTTTGCACATTGCCGGTCATGGAAACAATACGGCTAATGGATGGCTCACCCAATTCAAAATAACGGTATAGCGCCACTACAGTGGCCACGTTAAATACTTGCAAACCCACTTCGGTAGAACGTTTATCGTATGGAATTTCGGTACCCAATACCAAATGCACCAAGCGTCTTGCATCGCCACTGGGGTAAAGTGTTGGCACAATTTTGACTTGCATTTCTACATGCGCGCTCACAGCGGCCTGCATGGCTTTCGCCGCTTCTGGCTTATTGTCTTCAATGCCAATAATCACTTTTTCGGCACCCAGCAAATATTGGGCAATGCTAATGCCTTTAACAATTTCATCGGCACGTTCGCGCATCAGCATATCGTCACAGCTAATGTAGGGCTCACACTCGGCCGCGTTAATCACCAATGTATGCACGCCGCTTTTGCCATCAGCACGCAATTTAATATGCGTAGGAAAAGTCGCGCCGCCCAAGCCAACAATGCCTGATAAGCGCAGGCTGGCAACCAGCGTTTTGCGCTCAGCATTGCGCCAATCTTGCGGCGTTTTCTCAATCCATTGGTCTTTGCCATCAGGCGTAATGGTGATACAGCGGTCTGGCAAACCCGATGGGTGCGGAATAATCGCATCTTGAATTGCGCTAATGGTGCCAGAAGTACTGGCATGAATCGCTGCCGAAACCGAGCCTTCTGCCTCTGCGATTAATTGACCCTTTAATACGTAATCGCCCACCTGAACTTTGATTTTAGGAATATTGCCCACATGCTGGCGCAAAGGCAGCACAATTTTCTCTGGAATGGGTAACTGCCCAATTGGTAGTTGGGTAGATTGCGTTTTATTTTCAGGCGGATGCACACCGCCATGGAACGGAAAAATATCCTTGGCGGTTTTAAACAGATTGGCTAAATTAACAATGGCGTTCATATTATTCTAAACGTTGTGCACAGGCGTAATTGGAATGCTTTTAATGGGAATAGTTGGGTATTTCCACTTCCAATTGTCTGGCGTTTCACCAATTGGCTGCATGCTAATACAATCTACAGGGCACGGTGCTACGCACAATTCGCAACCTGTGCATTCGCTGGCAATAATGGTGTGCATATGTTTTGCCGCACCCAAAATCGCATCTACAGGGCAAGCTTGAATACACAAAGTGCAACCAATGCAGGTGGCTTCGTCAATAAAAGCCACCGATTTAGGTTTTTCTACGCCATTTTCGGCATTAAGGGGCTTGTATTCCACACCCATCAAATCAGCCAGCGCACGCACACCAGCATCGCCACCAGGCGGGCACTGGTTAATGTCAGCACGGCCTTCGGCAATCGCTGTGGCATAAGGCTTGCAACCAGGAAAACCACATTGACCGCATTGCGTCTGCGGCAAAATGGCATCAATGCGCGCAATCAGTGGATCGCCTTCTACTTTGAATTTAAGCGCGGCATAGCCAAGCAAGGCACCTAAACCAAGCGCCAAGCCAATCATGATAATTAAAGCGGTTAACATGTATGAGTATGTATTTTTATTTTCTGAAAAAACTTAATTTTTAATAAATATTTTAATTAATATTTATCTAGGCCTGCAAAGCCCATAAATGCAAGACTCATCAGCGCAGCAGTCACCATGGCAATGGCAGAACCTTTAAATACCACAGGCACATCTGCCGCTTCTAATCTTTCACGCATTGAGGCAAATAAAATAAGCACCATTGAAAAGCCTAAAGCGCCGCCAAAGCCATATAGGCCAGATTGAATAAAGCCATTGCTTGCTTGGGCGTTTAAAAGTGGAATGCCCAGCACAGCGCAATTGGTAGTGATTAATGGTAAGAAAATACCTAGCATTTGGTATAACAGAGGAAAGCTTTTTTCCATCACCATTTCGGTAAATTGCACCACACCTGCAATCACCACAATAAACGACAATGTGCGTAAATACTGCAGATTATTCGGCTCTAATAGGTAGAAATTAATCGCCCAGCTAGTCATAGAGCCAATGGTTAACACAAACGCTGTCGCCGCGGCCATGCCAATAGAGGCTTCTAATTTTTTAGAAACGCCCATAAAGGGACACAAGCCCAAAATTTTAACCAATACGATGTTATTGACTAAAACCGTACTAATTAAAATGAAAATATAACTTTCTGACATCGGCAATTTAACCTTAAATTGTTGGCCACAAATCTGCTGCAATTATACAACTTTATGCGCCTATAAAGCCTAAACTTAGTCAGCAAAAATCACATCAAATTCAACCAAAACCTTGTATGCAGCGTTGTTTGAATAAATAGTAACTTTGTAAGGCAAAACGCATTAAGTTTGTTTAAAACAATATTTAGATAGTTACCCATTTAAAACGTTTAAACAGCTTGATTTGGTGACTGATTCGCATTAAGTAGTGAGTTTCGGTTAAAATGGACGTAATTTTTATTTAGCAAGGTTTTATATGTTGCAAGGTAGTTTGGTTGCAATCGTTACGCCCATGTTTGACGATGGCAGTTTAGATTTAGACGCATTGCGCAAGTTGATTGACTGGCACATAGACGCGGGCACAGATGGTATTGTGATTGTGGGCACTACGGGCGAATCGCCAACCGTTGATGTGGATGAGCATTGCTTACTAATTAAAACAACGGTAGAGCAAGTGGCTGGCCGCGTTGCCGTGGTTGCGGGCACAGGTGCAAACTCTACGCGCGAGGCGATTGAGCTGACGCGAAATGCCAAAGATTTGGGCGCAGATGCTTGCCTTTTAGTGGCGCCATACTATAACAAGCCAACGCAAGAAGGCTTATATCAACATTATGCAGCGGTTGCTAGCGCGGTAGATATTCCACAGATTTTGTATAACGTACCGGGCCGTACTGGTTGCGATATTCATAATGACACTGTCATACGCTTGTCAGCAATTAGTAATATTGTGGGCATTAAAGATGCTACTGGCGGTATAGAGCGCGGTACCGATTTATTGTTGCGCCTGCCAAAAGATTTTGCCGTTTACAGTGGCGATGATGCCACAGGGATGGCGTTAATGTTGCTTGGCGCACACGGTGTGATTTCGGTTACTGCCAATGTGGCGCCAACATTAATGCATCAAATGTGTGTTGCCGCCATGGCTGGTGAGGTAAAAAAAGCCTGTGAAATTAACGCTAAATTATTTGCACTGCATCAAAAACTATTTGTAGAGGCAAACCCAATTCCAGCTAAATGGGTATTGCAGCAAATGGGTTTAATAAAAACAGGTATCCGATTACCGATGGTCAATTTGTCTGTGCAGTACCATGACGTGCTTAGACACGCCATGAGCAGCGCTGAAATTTTTAGCTAAATCAATTATTTAGCAACGTATATATGGTGGTAATTAAAATGAAATTTGAAACAAAATTAGTAAAAAAATTAACAACTTTAATGCTGTTAACAACGTTGGTTGCTGCATGCGATTCAATTCCGTTTATTGATACTACGTCCGATTACAAAGGCGCTGGCCGTGCTAAACCGTTAGAAGTGCCGCCTGATTTAACTGGCATTAAAACCAGTGATGCTTATAACGTACCTGGCGGAAGCACCAGCTACAACAGTTATAACCAAGCACAAGAGGGCCAAGAGGTTGGTGTTGAAGTAATTTTGCCGAATACCGATGGTGTTCGCATGGAAAAAGCCGGTGCGCAACGCTGGTTGGTGGTTAACGCGCCAGCCGAAAAAATCTGGCCAGCTGTGCGCGAGTTTTGGATTGATCAAGGTTTTGCGGTGCGTGTAGAAAATCCAGAAACAGGCGTAATGGAAACTGAATGGATAGAAGCCGATGCCATTAAGGCGCAAGATGAAAAAAGAAATATCGGCGAAAAGTTTGATAAATGGTTAGATAAGTTATCTGGCTTAGCTGATAGGCGTAAATTTCGGACACGTTTAGAGCGTGGCGAAAAAGAAGGTACAACCGAGATTTATATGACGCATCGCACCGTTAGCAGTGCGCCCGATGATGGTAAAACTAGAATTCAAACCCAATTAGGTGAAATTGAAACAGGTTATCGTGCTGATACAACAAAAAAAACATCGGCTGAAGAAGGCGATGGCGATTTAGATGCTGAACTATTGCGTCGTCTAATGGTTAAGCTGGGCGTAGAGGAAAAACGCGCACAAGAAATAATTGCTAATCCAGTTTCAGAAAAACGTGCAGAAGTGTTTAAAGAGTCCGATAGCAGCGTAACGCTTAATTTAAATGATCCATTTGATCGCGGCTGGCGCCGTGTTGGTTTGGCTTTAGATCGAATTGGCTTTGTGATTGAAGACAAAGATCGCTCTAATGGTACGTTTTTTGTGCGCTATTCCGATGTGGATATTGATGATGGCCCTAAAAAGAAAAAGGGCTTATTAGATACCCTAGCATTTTGGAAAGATGACCCTGAAGCGGAAAATAAATCCAAAGTAAAAGAAGAAAAAACCATTGTAGATAAACTGCAATTTTGGAAAGGTACTGATGAGAAAACCGATCCATCAAAACAATATCGCATTAAAGTGGTTGAAACAGAAAGCGGCGGAACGCGCGTAAATGTTGTTGATAAAGATGATAAGCGCAATCGCAGCTCAACGGCTAACCGTATTATTTCTCTACTTTACGAACAGTTAAAATAGCAAATCCGAACCCATCATTTTTATATTGATGGATAGGTTTGATGCGCGATGAGATTTGCTTCAATAGGTAGTGGTAGCGCAGGAAATTGCACGGTAATCGAGCAACAATCGACAAGATTATTGCTCGATTGTGGTTTTGGCCTTAAAGAAGTCGTCACACGCCTACAAAAACTGGATTTAACGCCAGAAAAAATTAGCGGCATTTTAATCACGCATGAGCATGACGATCATGCTAAAGGTGCATTTAAATTGGCCGCAAAATACGATATTCCTGTTTGGCTATCGCATGGCACACTAAAAATGTGTGAGCGCTATCTGCCAGAGAATGCACAAATTCGGCTTAATATTATTGATAGCCATAGCAGTTTTGAGATTCAAGATTTAAAAATCACCCCTTTCCCAGTGCCGCATGATGCGCGTGAGCCTACCCAATTTAGCTTTTTTGATGGCAAAAATAAGCTAGGCGTTTTAACCGATGCCGGTTCTTCTACGCCTTATATCGAGCAGGTTTTAACACAATGTGATGCGCTGGTTTTGGAATGCAATCACGATTTAAACATGCTGGAAAATGGCCCCTACGCTTGGACGCTTAAAAAGCGCGTAGGCAGTCGCCTTGGGCATTTAGATAACGCTAGTGCAGCGCGTTTGTTGGCTAGCTTGGATAATTCAAAGCTGAAACACATTGTTGCTGCACATTTAAGTGCAAAAAATAATACACAAGGTTTAGCAAAGACATCGCTTAGTGAGGCCTTGAATTGTGAGCTGAGTTGGGTGGGTATTGCAGATCAACTTACAGGTTTTGATTGGCGATCTATCGATTGAAAAACGCCGCCGATCTTTAAAATATCGTGTTTGGATAAACTAATCTAATCATCACACACCAATAAAAATGCCGACTTAAAGTCGGCATTTTTATTGGTGATGCTTAAAAACTAACTATTTAGCTTCAGCAGCTGGGGTTTCAGGTGCAGGAGTATCTTCAGGGGCAACTTCCGCAGCCGGTGTTGGTGCAGCTTCCATCGGGGCTTCGGCAGCAGGTGCAGCTTCCATAGGTGCTTCCATTGGGGCCGCTTCAGCAGCAGGAGCTTCTTCAGCAGGTTTTTCGCCACAGGCAGTTAATGCAAGTGCTAATAATGCAATCAATAGGGCAGAACGTGTCATTTTATATTCCTTAATAAGGTTAACTAAATTAAACAACTTTTATTAAACAACTGTTCGATAAGCGCCTAGAAGTTTTGCTATTTAGCTATACCGAGTGAGAAAATTCTACCAGTAATTCTTAAAAAAAGCCAAAAAAAAGCCGACAATCGTCGGCTTTTAATAATGCAACTAAATCAATTAAATTTTAATTGATAATTAGTTTGCTGGTGTAGCAGCGGCAGCCGCTTCAGTTGCAGCAGCATCAGTTGCAGCAGCAGCAGCGTCTGTTGCAGCAGCAGCAGCATCAGTAGCAGCAGCAGCGGCTTCAGTAGCAGCTTCAGCAGCTGGGTTAGCTTCAGTTGCAACAGCAGCTTCGCCAGCAGCAGCAGCAGCTTCGCCAGCAGCTTCAGTTGCAGTTGCAGCAGCTTCAGCAGCTTCTTCAGCAGGTTTTTCGCCACAAGCAACTAATGCAAGTGCTAATAATGCAGCTAATAGGGCAGAACGTGTCATTTTTATATTCCTTAAACAGAGAGAGTAGACTAAAAGTTGTATTCAATTACGGTGGACCACTTTTAGCCCAACCGAATGCAAAGAATTTTACCAGTAATTATAGAAAATTCCAGTTTATTTTTGATTTTACGAAACTTTTTTTAGTAAAAAGCTATTGATTTGCAACAATTTATCGCACAAACCTCATTTAGGTCTTAAATAGTTAGTCTACTTTGATTAATAGACGACTGTTTAGCGAATTTGATATCGACTGTGAGCCCAATATTTTGCGACTAATTTCATCTTTATTTTGCATGGTGCCGCCTATATCCAACCACTCACCTAAATTCAACCTCACTACAGTGCTGAGTTCTTCAAAATCAATAAAACCCTGCTGATTTATACTTGAAATGCGCGGCGTAACTTCTACTTCCACCAGATTTCCAATAGTGCGTGGCCTCACGGCAAAACCAGTGGTGACTTCGCGCCAATCGCTTACTCGGTCAATTTGAATATAACGACGCGTGATGGTTAGCCATTCTTGCGTAAATGGCACAATTTGGCCGCTGCTAATAAAAGCGCGTTCGCCATCTAGTACGTTAATAAACTGATTGCCCGTCTGGCGTGTGCTGCTAGTGTTACGCTCAATCACAATATTTCCGCCATTCATTTGCCTACGCTTAGTATTGGAAATGGTTACATTGCCGGCACGCCCAGTGTCAAGAATAACAGTGCCGCTGGCTTCGGTTGTTGCCGATTGGCTATCTTGCTGCAAGCTATTGCTAACGGTAATTCGGCGATTCACTCTGGTAGCGTCTAACTTTTCTATGATGGCTTCAATTTCGCGCATACGTTCTGGCTGCGCACGTAAGATAAGTTGATTATCAATGCCAGTCGCGGTGCCATCCAAGCCAACCATAGGCGTAATGGTGGGTAATAAATCATTGGCAAAACGGTGTTGCAAAGTAATGATTTTGAATTCGGTTTCGGCCAAAACTGGCTTACATATTAGCGCAAGGCTTAAGGCTAGAAAAAATCGACTGATTATTTGCGCCATTATTTACAAGCCTAACTTTGTGATTGAAATCGCTTCAGTGGTTTCTGCCAACAGCTCATCAAAGCGCAATAGCAGACTGGCGCAGGTGTCTATGTCATTTAGCGCGTATTTAAAACGCGCTTGGTCAATATGAAAGCGTCGGCAGTAATGCTGCTTATCGGCAATTACAAAACAATCTTTAGCGATTTTGGCAAAATCGTTGGTTTCATACACGGTCATTTTATGGCCGTAGATGCGCAGTAAATCAAGCAACCGCGGGCAGCTAGCATGAAAAAAATGGGTATTGTGTAAAATAATGGTGAGTTTTACCTGCTCACCTTTTTGCAAAAAAGCGTGTATTAAATCGTAGCGTTGCAAGCTGGCGTAATCGCCTTTGCCAAAATCTTGGTCAAAAATACATAATTCATTGCTTGCTTGTGCAATCACAACATCCAAAGCCTGCGCATAATCGCGCTCGCCTATTATTAAAGTGTCTGGAATCAGTTCTGCCTTATCCATTATTTTTACTCCAAGCTAATAAAACCCGCTAAGTAACTATCATACAAAACACTTGCAAGCTGGGCTTGAATATCGTTTGTCTGATGATTGATATTTAAGTAACGCTGATTAGCCAAATCTTGCATACAAGCATGCAAAACATCTGAAATTATTAGCTTTTCACCGTTTAAATAAAAGGCATTATCGCTAAACAGCATTTGCGATTTTAAATCTAGCACGATTGATTTCTGCTGAACTTGGGCAATAAATTTGGGTAGGCTGAGTTTTTTCGCAGGCTCAAAATACACGTCTGGCTTAGGTTCTGTTAAATATTGGCCTAAAAAATCCGCAACAATATCCTTATCCCAAGTAATTTTTTGCAGCATAGTGCTGACTTTATTCACCATTAATTCGTCAATTTTTGCTGGGTGATTAGCTAATTGTAAATCTGGGTCGCTGTACAAGGCATTTTCACTATTATTTAGGTTGTCTTGCAAATAGCTTAAAAATTCATGCACTAGCTCTTGCGTTTTAGGTGCTCTAAAACCAATCGAATACGTCATGCAGTGATCACCCACCGCCACTCCCCAATGTGCAATTTGCGGCGGTAAATACAGCATATCGCCTGCCTCTAACACCCAATCTTGTTCGGATACAAAGTTTTTCAGTATTTTTAACGGTGCGCCTTCAATCAAGCTTAAATCAGTTTGACTGCTTATTTTCCAGTGTCTTTGGCCACTGCCTTGCAATAAAAACACATCATAACTATCTACATGCGCGCCTACGCCGCCGCCATCTGGCGCATAACTCACCATCAAATCATCTAAGCGCGCTTTGGGTATAAAATCAAATTGGTTTAATAATTCAGTCGCCTCGGGCAAATAATGGTTCACGCTTTGCACCAGCAAGGTCCAGTCTTTGTTAGGTAACTTAGCAAAATCGGCATCATCAAAAGGGCCGTTTTTAACCAACCACTTATCAGCCTTTTTTTGCACGATTCTGGCTTGTACATCTTCTTCACAAGCTAAGCCAGCTAAGTCTTCTGGGCTTAATAGGCCAGTAAAGTTGGGGATGGCGTTTTTAATGAGTAAAGGTTTTTTTTGCCAGTATTCAGCCAAAAACTGGCTGGGCGTTAAGTTGTTTAATAGCTGCAAAGCTTGGTTTTTTGTCGTATTCATGTGCTTATTTTAATCGCGTTTTATGTAAAACCTATAAAAAATTGCGAGACTATACAACTAGGTATATAGTAAGATTTATCGTATAAAAAAGACTAGTTTTAAATCATTTGAGGAGATTGTTTAAAATGAATGCGCCTGTTGAATTAGACCAAAACAAAAACACCCAAACTTTTCACGGCGGCTGCCCCCACGATTGCCCCGATACCTGCAGCATGGTGTACACCGTTAAAGATAATAAATTGATATCGGTGACTGGCAACAAAGAACATCCCATGACGCGCGGCGGTTTGTGCGTCAAACTTAAAGACTACGAAAAACGCCACTACCACCCAGACCGCCTGCTGTATCCAATGAAACGTACAGGGCCAAAAGGCAGCAAGCAATTTACACGTATTACTTGGGATGAAGCGCTGGATACCATTGTTGATAAATGGCAAAACATTATTAAAACCGATGGTTCGCAAGCGATTATGCCGGCCAGCTATTTGGGTAACCAAGGTTTGGTGCATGGCTTAAACGGTGGCGATGCATTTTTTGCGCGTTTGGGCGCAACGGTCACCGAGCGCACCTTTTGCGGCGAAGGTTCATGCACTGCTTGGCTACTTACTGTTGGGCCAACCGCTGGCGTATGTCCAGAAAGCTTTATCCATAGCAAATACATTATTATTTGGGCGTGTAACTCAGTGAGTACTAACTTACATCACTGGCATATCATTCACGAGGCGCAGAAAAAAGGCACAAAAGTCGTGGTGATTGATTCTTACGCATCTAAAACCGCTAAAGAAGCCGATTGGCACATTGCGCCAAAACCTGGCACCGATGGCGCGCTAGCCATGGCCATGATGAACGTGATTATTAGTGAAGGTTTGCAAGACCAAGATTACATTGATAATTACACCGTTGGCTACAAAGAACTTGCAGAACGCGCTAAAACCCGCACGCCAGAATGGGCAGAAGAAGTTACGGGTATACCAGCCGATGATATTCGCAAACTTGCCCGTGAATATGCCACTGCTACGCCCTCTGCCATTCGTATTGGTGTTGCGCTAGAGCGCAGTTATGGTGGTAGCCAAGCCATTCGCGCTGTCACTTGCTTGCCTGCGCTTACTGGCGCTTGGCGGCATGTGGGCGGCGGTATTTTGCAGTTTCCCGTGTGGGAGCACCCGTATAAATTTGATGTGATTTGTCGCCCAGATTTAATTCCAGAGGGCACACAAGTAGCAAACATATTACAGTTAGGTCGTGTGCTCACAGGTGAAACTAAACTGAAAACGCCGATTAAATCGCTCATGGTGTGGAACACCAACCCTGTCACGCAATCGCCCGAAACGGACAAAATTGTGAAAGGCTTAGAGCGTGAAGATTTATTCACCGTTGTAGCCGACCACTTTATTACCGACACCGCCGCCTATGCTGATATCGTATTGCCAGCCACCATGGGCGCGGAGATGGAAGACATGATTCTTTCATGGGGGCATT
>JAZKDM010000046.1:0-10815 GCA_040387535.1 Pseudomonadota bacterium
CGATACCAAGCCAAATCTTGCCATAAGCAAATTCCCGCATCCGCTTGCTGCATAAAATTTGGAATCATGTGCCCTGCAACCCTGCCGTGAATAGTGACTGAATCTGTTATGCCTAATTTTATCAACGCAGTATGACAATATTGATATTGCGCTTCGCTGGCACCAACAATTGTTAAATGGGCGATTTTTGATTGTTTGTTTGCAATGGCAATCGCTTCTAACATCACATCTCTGCCGCGATCTTCTTGAACAGAGCCTACATAAACTAAGCGAATTGGGTCGTTTGAAAAATTTTCTTTTTCATGCAATGCCACGCCACTAAATGCTTGTGCAACACCCATGTAAATCATTTGCGTTTGACTTGGCTTGCATTGGTGCGCAAACAAGTCATCGCGATGCGCTTCACCAATAGGCATCACCAATGTCGATTTTCGCGCACCGTAATACATAAGCCATCTAACCGCGTAACGGGTGAGCGCTTTAATGGGCGCAAACCCTGTAGGCTCTGGCGCAATATGTGTTGGGTGCTCATTCCAATAGGTAACAGTCGGAATATCGCCAGTAATCGCGGCAATTGGCGCCGCCATTGAATGCAATAAAACCACCACATTGGGCTTTTGTTGCTTAATCAGCTGCGCACAATTCCACAAGTAACCCAACCAAGCCATGCGCCCCTGTTTGCAATCCAACACAAGGTAATTCACATTGGGTATTTGCAATTCTGGTTGCGTAAAAGCAAAGGTGCTTAGCACCGTAAGCTGATAGTGCGCCGCTAAAGATTGAATGCGATACGAAAAATCCAAAAACCCAGGTTGGTTTTTATCAAAAGCGGTTACCACCAAACAATGTTTTTTATTGGTATCAATCATTGTTAAACAGTTTGTTTTCTGCGTGCTTTTAAATAGCTAAGGCCAATACGGAATTCTTTAATAAATGACTTTAATCCAAAGTATCTAGCAGAGTGATACCACATTCTGGCTGTACGTAAGGGCTTAGGTATATCTACTAAAGCCTTCATATAGAACGCACCTCTGCCAGCTAAATAACTTGCCTCAATCTTGGCTAAATCATCGGCTGTACGGCGTCTGTGATGGTGAGAAACAACAATATTGGGGCAATATTTACCGCGTACACCTGTGTTTAAGGCTCTTAGTAAAATATCGCAATCTTCGCAAGGGTATGGCGTACCAGAACCCATTAAAGGGTCAAAGCCATCAAGCTGCTCTAGCAATTGTTTGGTAAGTGCAAAGTTTGCACCATGAATATAGCCAGGGCCAATAAAAGAATAAGCATTGTGATAATCAAAATCTTCGCTTAGTTTGATTGTCATGGGTAAATCGTTAGGGTCGTGCAGCAACACCCTGCCACCTGTAAAACCTATGTTTTTTTCTAAAAATGCTTGGGCTAAATGCGTAATAAAATCGGGCGCTGGGTAACAATCATCATCTGTAAAAGCAATAATCTTAGCCTTTGAATAGCGCCAGCCAGCGTTTCTAGCGTTGGATAAACCCGGAATTTTTTCATGCACAATGCTTACAGGCACGGCTGATTGTTTTGCAAACTCTGCCAACAGGCTTGCCGTATCATCACTACTATTGTTATCAACAAAAATAATTTCCCACAATATTTCCGATTTAATGGCGCTTAGTGCAGCCAAATGTGGCGGCAAAAATGGCGCGCGGTTACGGGTGCAAACCACTAAAGAAACTAACACCGCTTGCTCTCTATTACTTTCAACAGTTAATTGATTATCTGCCATATTTTTATCACTTATTGTTTATGAAAGTTGTGTGCGTAAGTCTTGACGTAATTGCACGATTTCTTGCCAATAAAACAATCGTATAGTTGCCAAAAATACACCACCGATAATAATTGCTTTGCTGATGGCGACTGTAACGGCAGGCAATTGCTCAAAGCTAATGGTGAATAGGTAATGCACAAACAACCAAGCCAGCGCAATCACACAGGTAACAACTGCAGCCGCTTGTAATGCAGAAAAGTACTCTACCAAAGTGAAATCAATTAAGCGACGCGACAACCACAAGCTTGCTGGAAACATTAATAAAATTTTAATTGGGCCAGCTGCTGCCGCAGCCAGCAGTCCAAACTGACTTAACACTGCTAGCAAACTTAACGACACGATGGTATTCGCCAACATCAGCACAAAAAAAGCTTTATTCCGATTATTTGCTAACAATACAAATCCATTTAAATGACCATATCCCGCCACCAATCCTGTTAAAAACAAAATTTGTGCAATAGGCGCACTTGTTGTCCATTTAGCGCCAAATACTATTGGTACCCAGTCTGGCGATAATGCAATTGCCATCATAAATACTGGCGCGGTAATCAATGCAGCAAACTTGACCGATGTTAAAAACAACGCCTTTAAACGTTGCTTATCATTTTGTACTCTGCCAAAAGCAGACGCAATAACACCTGTAACAGCCTGTAACACACCATCGTTTAATACTTGAAATATTTTTTTACCCATGGCGTAAAAACCTAAGTCACGCATACCAAACATACTGCCAATAATCAGTGTATCGGCCGATTGTGACAAAACATCTAACACACGACTGGAAACAATGCCCCAACCACCCTGCAGGGCATTTTTTAAATAACTGATTTCAAAATGAAAAGATGGCCGCCATTTGCTTAATTTAAAGCAATAAAAAGCATCTATCACCACTTCTGTTACTTGCTTAAAAACCAAGCTCCAAATGCCAAAGCCAGCTAGCGCCAGCGCTATGGCTAAAATCGAGCTTACTGATATGGCAACCAAAGAGCGAATAGCCAAACCTTTATAATCCATTTGGCGGCGTAATAATGCCTCAGGGATTTTTGCAGCAGCCGATATAGGCAAAGTAAAAGCCAGTATAAGCATGGCTAAAACCGCATCTGGGCTGGTTTTATCAGGGTTAATAAAACCCGTTAGTAATAAGCCCAATAGTGATAGCGTTATTAAAAATGAAACGATTACTTGAAACCACCAAATGCCTAGCTCAGTAAGTCTTGGCGAATCATGGTTATAGACGATGTATTCCGCCAGCCCTAAATCGGCAAATACTGCCAGTAACATAAGCCAGCCTAAAATGTAGCTAATCAGCCCAATTTCTTCTGGATTCAGTATTCTGGTTAAAATAAAAAAAACCAAAAGCGTGGCTACACGTGTGCCCCAACTTCGCAAAGCAGACCACGCAACCGCGCCAACTACCCCGTTTTTTGCTACTGTTTTAAATGCCATGCTTTAACTAGCTGGCTGGGTGTTGGTAAGTGCGGTATTTTTTTCGACCTTAGACTCAAACAGATTTACTTTTAGTTTTAAATCATCCATGTCAGACAAATCATTTACAAACAGCGATAGCGGATAAGTTGATGTCCAAGCGCGATAAATATCGCCAATTTTTCCATAATTATTATCAATAACTATATGTGGCTTATTGATTAAAATACATAAAATATGGGCATGTAAACGGTCTGTTATAACCAATTTACCAGAACTTAATAAAGCCACACCCCTTGCTAATCGGGCTTGGGCAAGCAAATTCCACATAAAAAGTAACACTTGGTTTGTGGGATTGATTAGTTTAAAAAATTTTCTAAATAAATGATGGGACTCAATTCGCTGTAACTTAAACTCTTTTCCAGAGTTTTCAAGCCAATCCTCTGTACGTGATGTCGCAAATTCTTTTCGGGGCACCATTCTGACATTGCCGTTTGACGACTTTTCAGTATCTGTTCTTGAAAGAATAAAGTAGTCTACCAAAGGCGAATTGTTTACCTTAATTGGCCCAATAAAAAATGCCATATCGGGGCATAAAATGCTGGTGGTAGAAAAGTTTTTTTGTGCTATTGCTAGGCTCTCTTGACTGCGTACCAACAAGGTAAAATTGCCATGCTGCTTAATGACTTCGGCGGTTTCTGCAATATTTTTTTCATCTTTAAAATGAATCGTTTGCGGTAGTTGGATAATCGGTGTCTGAGGAAAATCGCGTAGCACTTGTAATTTGAAATTATGTAAATGACTCCATAAATCTCCAAAATTTCCACCACCGTTTATTAAAATGAAGCTGTTTTTATTAATAATTTTTTTCACAGCAAACAAGTCAAAGTTATGGCAATCGCTTACGTAGCTTGCTTTAAGGCCTCTACTTTTTAAATAAGCAATTTCACCCAACCAAATCAAGCTATCACCCACGTTTGGATAATGAGGGTAATCAAGCAAAATGATATGCGCATTATCAGGGATTAGCGCATCAAGCACTTTGCGTGCTTGGTTTTGTAACCGCTCAATCAGCGCTACATTCTCATTTTTAAGCGGTACACCCATCATTGCCTGCCGTTCATCTCACTGGATTTAAATTTTTATTAGCTTTTATTGGTGCTGATTTTATTTTGAGTAGTACCAGTTAAACGCAGTCGCTGGCTAGGCGAAACACCTGCTAACAAATCGTTGGCAAAGCGCGTTTGTAAGTCATAGGCTTGGTTGATGTCGGTGCTGTCAGTTGATGCGGTAACGCTGGAAACGCGCATTAATAAACCATCTGGAATGCTGCCGCTTAATGCATATTGCAGTTTGATTTTTTTGGTTTCAAAGCCTGGGTAACCCACTTTTTTACCAGTGGTGAGCCAATAGGTGATGGGTTCTATGCGGTTGGATTTTCTGGCTAACAAACGCACAACAGGTATGCTTCCAGCACCCGTATTAAGCTGGTCTTTTACAATACTGTTTACGGCAAAACCTTGGCCGCTGTAGCAGCCTTCTGGCATGTGTGCGCCTACGCCATCGGTTTGATCGCGGCCGTAGGCGATTGACAGCATAATGCGCTGACCTTGGCCGTTTTCGTACACGCGCGATAGTGTTTGTGCGTAAATTTTATCCAGCGCTGCGGCGGTTTCTGGGTTCACAATTTGCGATGCCATATTTAACATGCGCCAATCGTTAAATTGGGCTGGAATCAATTGCTCTAAATTAACTTGCTCGCCTTCATCGGCGATTTTGTGAGTGGGGCGCGCTGCATAAGCGAATACCGACGTGCATATCATAATGAGCATCAGTAAATAGTGGCGTTTGTTTTTAAAAGTGGACATATTAAACGGCCTTCTGCTTCCATTTCACAAAGTATTGCAGCATCGAATCCACTGTCATAATGAACATTAACGCCACAAAAAACAGCAAGATGCCCGCAAAGCCATGCACAAAACCTTGCCCTACTTCATCGCCAAAATAATAGGTAATCAGCGTTAACGTAATGACGCGAATCACATTGGCGGTAAACGAAATGGGGATAATTAGTACGGTTAAGGTGATATTTCGAATCAGCGAATCGTGCTTAACCAAGCTTAAATACAGCAAGCCTAAAGCCTCAAGCGAAATCAGGGTGTGCATGCCAGCGCAGGCATCGGCCACCAGCAATTGATATTGGCCAATTTGCAAAATAACGCCTTCGCGCGCGATGGGGTAATCAAACCAAAACAGAATGGTTTCGGTGACATACGAAACCGCCATTTTCATTGGTAGCGTTAACGAATCCAGCGGAAATGGAATCATAAAAATAATAAAAAACAGCGGAAACCATAGAGCTTTTAGCATGGGCAAGCCGCGCATCAATAGAAAAATACCCGCAAAAACAAAAATCTGCGAAGCTAAATCCAGAATAAAAATATCTTGTGAACGGCCTGCCACATAACACAGCAAGCCCAAAAAAAAGGTGATGCCGCCTAAAATTGGCGCAGGTTTATCAGCCGCGCTTAGGGCAAAATGTTCACGCTTTTGCCAAAATAAAAACACAATCACCATCAGCACAATTGGCCCGTGGGCTTGGTCTTCTGTCACCCACAGGCTATTAAACACATGCTGATAAGTGGGCAGATACAAGGCCAATAAGCCGATAATAATCGGCACCCACATCATGTGTGCTTGGCTTTTTAAATCGCTTAAATTTCGCGCTATTGCTTGCACAGCCAACCCTTATGCATCTACAAAAACGCTGCCTAAGACCTTTGCGCCTGTCATCGACAATTGCTGGCTTAGTTGCTGCATATCGGCCACCATGGTGGTGTCTTTTTTGGCCACAATAATCGCGGCTTTGGCTTTTGATACCACTGTTAATACATCTAAACCCAAATGAATCGGAGAGGTATCAATCAAAATCACATCGTAGATTTTTTCTAAATCTACCAATAAAGTGGCTAAGTTATTTTGGCTTAATAACTCTTGTGGATTAGGCACAGCCGTGCCCGCGGTTAAAATGGTTAAATTGGGCAACGATTCTTGCTTGCTTAAAGTGTATTGGCCCTGCCTGTTGGCAAGAATATTGGCCAAGCCCATTTTGGTTTCAATATTAAATAATTGATGTTGTTTGGCATCGCGTAAATTGGCATCAATCAATAGTGTTTTTTTATTCAGCTGAGAAAATACAATCGCCAAATTTGCCACTAATTGACTAGCATCGTCATCACCACTCACGGATGTTACGGCTAAAGTTTTGTTGCCCTGATCAAACCAACGAATTGATAATTGACTTCTTAAGCTACGTAATTGTTCTACTTCCGCATTAAACGGTTTGTGTGCCGCAATCAATAAGGGGCTGATTTTATGGCTGCCATCTTGCAAATAAGCGTAGTTAAATTGCTCTGATAATACTTTTTGCAAATCGTCTTCTGTAATCAAGCCCAGTTTTTTAGCGGCTTCGCCAAACAGTATTTTTTTATCGCGCTGCAATTCTAAAATACGCGCAATATCTTGCTGCGTCAGCTTGGCATGTTGCGCCAAAGCATCGCCCATGCGCTTGGCGTCTGGCATTTCAGCCTCATTTGCTGGCATTTCGGCCTCATTTAAAAGTGCTTCGGTATTATTCAATTGCGGCGCCTCTTGACTAGAATCCATACTTTTTCCATCTAAATGGGTTTGCTCAACAAATCGCTTGTTAAAAACTAAACGCCCGTTTTTTGGCAGTTTTTTGATTTAAAAATTGGCTAATGCTATTTTTTAATGAGAATTTTTTCTTAGCGTGGCGGCTTAACTCACCCAAAACAGGCATATCCAATAATTGTTTTAAATCACCGGCAGAACGCACGCGTCTATCAAACATTTCGGCCACCAGCGCAAAACCAATACCCAGCAATGCGCCTAAAAAGATTGATAGCATAATATTCAAGAATATTTTAGGGCTGGAATGTTTAAGCGGCGCAATGGCGGGGTTTAAAACAACAATATTGGTTTGACCCGATTGACTTTCCATATTGGTTTGGCCAAAACGCAGTAAAGCGCTGTCATACATGCGTTGCGCACCTTCTACTTCGCGCTCTAGCACCGCCATTTCATCGTGCTGGCTTTTTAGTTTAAGCACGCGCTCTTTTTGTTGCGCTAACGAGGCTTGAATTTCGGCCTCTTTTTGTTGCGAAACGCGCGCGGTTTGGCCAACACTGCTGCTGGTTTTAGCGGTTTCCACGCGAATCAAATCGCGTATATTGGCCACATCCGATTGTGCGGCTTGATATTGCGGATGGTTCACGCCCAAGCGTTGCGACACTTCATTAAGGCGTGTTTCGGCTTGTACCAATTGCGATTTCAAACCTTGAATTAAGCCGTTGGCTAAAATATCGGGCGATTCTGAAGCCGCACCTCTTTTAAGCTGGCTTTGACGTGATGTGCTATCAAAGGTTTGCGCTTGCGCCATCACTAGCTGGCTAGAAAGTTCGCTTAAGCGCGCCGCTTCGGTATCCATACGCTCACCAGAAAACGCAATACCGTTTTCTTGTTGAAACGCTGATAACTTGGCTTGTGCCTGCTCTACATTTTGGCGCAAGCCCTTAATTTGCTGATCAAACCATACCGCTGCTTGCTTGGCGGGCTCTGTTTTCATTTGCAAATTGGTGTTGATATATGATTCGGCAAAGGCATTCGCCAATGCGGCGGCAAACACAGGGTCTGCGCCTTCATAGCTAATTTCAATTACGTCACTGGTACGCGATGGTTTAACGCTTAAGCTTTGCAAAAAGCGGTCTGCATACCAGTCGTTAATATTGCCTTCGCCATTGGTGGCTTTTTCAAATACCTCTTTTGCGGTGTCACTTTCTGCTACACCTAGCTTGCTCACCACTTTTAGCGCCACATTATGGCTTTGAATAATATCCACTTGGGTTGCCATATAACCAGGCATTAAAGTTGCGGGTAAAGTAAGGCCCGTTACTGGGTCTGCGCCTTTTGAATTAATCACCAATGAAGCGGTAGCTGAGTAGGTTTTTGGCAATAAAAAGCTCACCACAGTAGCAACCAGCACCGTCACAGAAAACACCCAAATAGCGATGAGCTTGCGCGCCATTAAAATTGATAGTAATTGTGAAAAACTCATGTGTAATCGCTTTTTTGTTTGATTAATGGGTGTGGTTGATGGCTATTTTTTGGCTTGATTTTGATTTGGCTAAAACAGGCTTTCACTCACCACAATAATATCGTCAGCCTTTAATAAATCACCAGAAGACGCATCTAGCGTTTTTAGCTTGCCATCAATATTGCGTTTGATTTTAATGCCGCGCTCTGTACCGCGCTGCGATAGTCCGCCGCCAGTTGATAGTGCCTGTGCAATATTCATATTGCGCTCTAATCTAAACGCGCCTGGGCGCTGCACTTCGCCATAGATATAAAAAACGGGGGTTCTTGGCACATAGATTGAATCGCCATCCGCCAATTCAAAATTCACCGATGTGTCACCTTTGCGGTATAGCTGGTCAATATCAATTTCACGTTTTTCGGTTTTACCGTTGCGCTTGGTAATCACAATAATATTGTCAGCACCACCAGCCGAAACGCCGCCTGCTTGCGATAAAAAGTCAATTACTGTGCGCACACCACTGGCCACTGAATACTTACCTGGGCGATTTACTTGGCCTAAAACAGACACTTCTCGCGCATTCACATACACAATATCCTCACCCAATAATGGCGGGTTGCTGGCTGGGTCGGCTTTGTTCACCAAGTCACGCAAATCATAGGTTTGCTTGGTGGTCTTGCCCTCAACTAGCCGGATCAGCGTAATCATATCTGAGCCATTTGGTGTAGTGCCGCCTGCCATTGCTAACACATCGGATAAAGTACTGGGGCGATCTAGCGAATATTTACCAGGTTTATACACATCACCCAGCACCGAAATAAACTGGCTTTGATATTGCAAAACCACTAAATTGACTTGCGCCTTTTTAACAAAACCGCCCTTTTCAAGTAAATCGGCTAGTTTTTTTTCGGCCATTTGTGGGCTTAAACCACCCAATACCACTTCGCCAATCAAGGCAAAATTGATACTGCCAGCGGCTGATAAACGCGCTTCTGTAAGTAAATCTGGGCTGCCATATACACCAATACGCACCATATCACCTGCACCTAAAATATAGTCACGCTTAGCTTCAACGCTGGCATTTTCTGGTTCCGCCGCCATGCTAGTAACACTTGCCAGCACCAACATCATCACGCTTAAGCAAGCAAAAATACGTTGTATCAAACTATTCACCTTTACTTTTTTACCATCATTTTTATGCATTAATGTAAGCGCTTATAAACCAGCCAAGCCTTTATCCATGTTGCCTGCATCCTTATTAGCCTTATCAGAAACTTGATTGGCGGCTGGTGCCGTTTCTGCTTCTGGTGCCGCAACTGTTTGTGGCGATTCAGATTTTTTGATGGCGGTTGGCGCTGGCTGCACACCTTTTTTCATATCGGCAAAGACACCAATAAATTCGATATTGGCTTTGTCGTTTAAAGCGGCCATTTCTTTTTTAGCCAAAGCGGCTTTGCTTTGATTTAAGAAATATTGCTCAATCACCGGCGTGGCCTTTTCGCGCGTAATCGGTGCTGATTGCGATGCCGCTAAGTGCACAATGCTGACTGAACGCTCATTAGAAAGCGCAATCAAATCGCCATCTTTAAGCGGCTGCAATTTTTTTAGAAAATCCAAAGGCAATTGCTCAGCCGCGCGCACATTGCTATTGGCACTAAACGGGTAATTTTTTTCTTTTAACCAAACCGCTACTTCATTAATATTTTTGGTAGTGCTGACTTTTTCGGCAATCTCGGCATATTTATCTTTGCCCACATTAATCGCCAACTCTTGCAAACGAAACACGCGGCGGTTTTCAAAAAGCTCTGGTTTCTCTTTATAAAAGGCGTCAATTTGCGTGACAGATGGCTTAGCTGCTTTTGATAACAATTGCTCTAAATACGCTTGGGCTAAGATTTCGTTTTTAGATGCTTCAAGTGCCTGCAAAATTCGTGGGTCGCGGTCTAGTTTAGCTTCAGTGGCTTGTTGCTTTAATAATTGCTGATCCACCAAACGCGCCAAAATTTGCTTAGCAGCATCTTTACTTTGCGCCTCGGTTAACGCTTTGCCTTGTGCAACGCGGTTTAATTGAAAATTAATTTGGTGCACTGAAATTTCATCGCCATTTACTTTAGCAACTACTTGCGTGCCACCTTTGCTGGCTGCTTTTTCTTTATCACCGCATGCGGTTAACGTTAGCATTGCGCCTATTAGGGCTACTAGTAGATATGAATTTTGCACACGCATATTGTTCTCTCATTTAAATTGGTACTAACAAACAACTAGTACTATAAGAAGAAAATATGACTTTAATGTGTCAGAAATAAGTAGAATTTGTGATGAACTTGAATTGGAATAGACAGGCTGAAGCTTGTTACAGATTTTGAGCCGTTAATATGACAAGGCGATTTGTAAAACTAATCTTTTCAGACTATTAAAGACCTGTGAGCGCCTAAAAGTTATATCTGGCAATAAAATTAATGCTATTAAAATCGTA
>JAZKDM010000046.1:10915-15650 GCA_040387535.1 Pseudomonadota bacterium
GGACTATCTTCATAATCAATTTCAACGCGCGATAATCGAGTACTGATGCGCGTTTTTGCACTGGGTAGCCAAGCCAAATCTAATGCAAGAACGTTTTGCACACTTTCGTCACCAAACAATGCGGCAGAAAATCCAGTACGATTTGGGTATTCAGAATCAACATTGCGATACGATAACCCTAGCTGTGTACCCAATAAATTACTGTAACGCAAGCCTGTTTCGGTAATCACATCATCACGATCTAGCGATCTGAATCCTTCCAGCTCATTTTCTGTTTTAAGTTGATTGCGTGATGCATAAGCCGTCCAATCGGGATGAAAGCGCCAATTCACACTGGCCGCTTGTCTTTCTACAGTTCTGAGATTTCTGACTGGATTTCTAATTTCAGCAAAGCCCGCAATGGATTCATTTTTATTTGTACTTAATGTACCAAAAAATTGATTCCCCAAGCGCCAATCCCATGCTAATGCGTACGATTTGGCTGTGTTGTCCAGTAAATCAAATCGGTTGTAGCGGCTTTCGCTTAAGCTGGTGGATAAGCGTAGTAATTGACGACTTAAGCGCAGATTAGCATCCACCCCAACGTCTAAGCGCTTGATGGTATCTGAAGTGGCCGATGAGCCAAACGCCTGTCGCGCCAACGTGGGTGACGAAAATCGAAATACGTTATCGTCATAGGTGATATTAGCGCCAACATAAGGCTTAACATCAATAATGCCTTCTGCCTGCACAAGCCCCGCGCAAAGTAGCAAATACCAAATAGGGGTAAATTTAAGTTTGAAACAAGCCATGACTAAATGCTACCCATTACCAATATTGCCAGTGCCCAGTGGTGACCACATACAAGCCCAACAAGCCGTTAGTGACGGCATGCGCAAAAACGGGAATCCACAAATTTTTATAGGTTTTATACAACTCGCCATACACTAGGCCTGCAAATAATCCAGCCAGCCATAAATGATGTTCTAGCGCGAACAAACAAGCGCTGCCCACATAGGCATAACCCGATATATTTTCGGGCAACACTTTTAAAAAATCTTCTTTATCAAACCAGCGCATCACAAATGAGCGCCAAAACAGCTCTTCCATCACAGGCACTAATAAAGCCGCGCCAGAAATGCGCACCGACATCCAAAACAAGGCACTTAAATCGCTATCGCCCGAAAAAGGGTTAAAGCCTTGCGTATCGCCGCCACCCAACCAATTGGGGTAAGGAAAAATCCAGATAATGAGCACCATTAAGCCAGCAATGCCAGCGTATAAAAAATCTGAAGTTTGGGGTTTGCGTTTTAATTCGGTGTAATCGCGCCAAAAGTAAATCAGCAAGGCTGCCACTGTGGCAATTCTTAAGACATAAAGCCATTTCACATCCAACTGCAACCAATCAAACAATTGGCTAAGCGGCTGATTGAGGGCTAAAAATAGAATGTAAACAGCAAAGGGTAGCGCTCTCGCAAGCAGTGCACGGTCAAATGTCATGTTTGGCTCACCATTAAAACAGACATGTTACGCAAGGATTATGACGATTTTATTTCTTTGTCATATTTGAGGTTTGTCAGCACGAACGTGATTGATTTAGTTAGCTGATTTTCCAGCTTAAAACCGTTGCTCATCCAATTTATCTTGTTGATTTTGCAATATATTTTCTAACTCTACGCGTTTTAACTGAAAAAACTTTTCTTTGCGCATTACGGCATCATACTGACTAGGCTTGTCATAAATTTGAATTAATTCGGTGCCAAATTGATGTAGCTTGGCATTCTGCGCAGCGCAAGTGTTGAGCTGTTTGGTGGTGTCGGCTAAATTAGCTGATATGGTTTTGCGCTGATTATCATTAAATTTTAAATCCGCCAGCGCTTGCGCGTGCACACCTTGCAAATCAGTTAATGTATTTTTTGTTGAATCTAAAGTAGCCTGCGTGTCGGTGAGTTTTGTTTCAATGGCGGTTTTTTCGGTCTGCGTTTTACTCAATTCAGCACTTAAGTTTTTGGCTTTGCGCTGGCTTGCTGCTAATTCGCCGCTGGTTTGTTCCAGCTCTGTATTTTTAGCCAACAATTGCTCTTCTAAGGTCTTTTTTTGTGCCTCAAACTGCGCTTGCATAGCCGCTTTTTCGGCTTCCATATCCTGCTTCATTTTTTGCATCATCAAGGCTTGGCGTCTGGCGGCTTTGTCTTTTTTTTCAGCCGCATCGGCTACGGGTGACACGATGCCAGCGATAAATGCGCACAGTAATAGCGCTATTATCTGAACATTAAATATCGATTTTAAGCTTTGTTTCATTTTATGCTCCGTAAGTACTCACTTAGAATTTAGCGATAAAATCAATTAAGAACACATCAATTGATAGTTGCGGGCCTGAAATCGTATCGGTACTAAAGTAGCGCGCGCTCAGCCAGGCGTTTTTATCTAAGCCATATTGGCCAGACAATAACCAGCCTTTTGCGTCTGTACCGCCTAAGTGGAAGTTAGAATCGGTTAAGCCATCTAACACGGCGTCAGCTTCAATATATTTATAGCCTAGTGCCACTTGCCAATCATGCTTTTTCACCTCTATATTCGCTGGTGCTAAAAAGCTGTTATGGCCAACATCTAAGCGCAATTGGTAACCATCTGTTTCGTCTTTATATCGGTTACCTGTGCGTTTAAATATTTCATCTGCATCAAAGCCAATATTCTTCACATAATCGCCCGTTAAGGTGACATGCACAGGGCTAAATGTCATCACATCGACCTGACCTGTTACGTTGACTTGCTCAAACTTTGAGGCCAAAGCAATTTGACTGACGCCTGCGCTAGCAAGGCCGCCATTAAGCGTATTGATATTAAAAGTGTTGTTACCTTTTTGTCTAAAAGCAGGCACAGTGCCGTTAAAAAAATCTAAACCTGCTGGATTTGATTGGCCTTCTACATTGCGGTAATCATTGTAAGCAACCGCTAAGCGTGCCGTGGTTTTATCTGCCGCTTTCCATTGAATACCCGTTTGCAATGAATACAGCCACTTGTCTTCTGCTTTATTCACTTCAGAGGATTGAATTTCTTCTAAAGGAAAAGCGCCAATGGTCGTAAATGTAGACCAGCGATCATTAATTTTAGGAGTAAAGCTAGCCACAACACCGTCAAACGCTAAATCAGGGTCCCACAATAAATCGGTGTGAAAGAACGGATTAGCAAAACGACCACCTTCAATCATCGCCCAATCAGTAGGCTTGGCTTTTAAAAAGGCGCGGTCTAGACCAAATACAAACTTGCCTTGCAAAATGCCTTCGGTTTGATTTGGTGTTAACGGCGTGTTTAGTAAGCCAGTGGTAAATTGCAAGCCACCTGTTAGCCAATCGTTAACTTTTACTTCTGCGCCCAAGCGTGCTCTTAAACGAAAACGTCTACGCTCTTCAGATGAATTCAAGATATTGGCGTTACGTAAGGGGTTATTGAGCACCGCAATTGGCGCGTTATTATCGCTAAATGAATCGTTTTGATAGCGCAAACGCATATCGCCATTGAAGGCGATTCTGTCTAACCAACTAGGCAAGCCCAAGCGCTCACCCGCTTTGTAATTCAGCTTGGCCATTACGTCTTTTTTAATTTCTTCGCGCATCTCTTTTTTAACATGCTCTGGCACGTACTGCACGCGCACCGATTTTTCATCTGGCGTACTGGCGGCTGTGCCATCTGCTGCTGCCTCTTGCGCTTTGGCTTGTTTCACTTGCTTAGCCGCGTCTTCAGTTGCTTTTTTTACAATGGCATCGGCTTTGTCTTTATTCAACACACCTTCTTGCACCAATAATTCAATCAAATTAGTGGTGGTGGCTTTTAATTGCTCAAGCGATTCGCGCTCATCGGCATTGGCCACAGAATAAGATGCGCTTAAGCACATCATGGTGCAAACATTGGCTATTAATTTAGCCATAGGTTTTAAGCTGGCTGGCTTTAATTTTGCAGATTTCAAATTTTCTAGTTTTAACATTTTATCTCTCACATTTCTTCAATGCTGTTCACCTATTGGCTGGTGTTTTAGTCGCTGTATTTCTAATAGTTTGTTTAAATTAATGTAACAACTTCAAAAAAAGTACTTATCCAAATTTACGCGCGGTAATGCGCAATTTAATTGGCTGCGGCATGCCTTCTGGTGGCGATTCGCGCATGGCAGGCATATTATCCAAAGCTGTTTTTACCGCTTTTTCAATCTCTGGTTGCGCATCCGATTGCACCACCTCTAATTTTTCAACATCGCCATTGGCTTTTAGCCAAACCGTTACCACTAATTTGTATTGACCTTCTTTCAGCTTTTGGTCTTTACCCAAAGCAGCCTCAATTTGGCTTTTAACCAAGCCTGCGTACCAATTAAACTTGGCACCACCGTCAGATCCAATGGTTTTTACATCGCCACCGCTGTAATCATTTTTCACTTCACCTGCCGCAAAAGCGCTTGGGCCATCGCCTGCTGGGCCATCCATTTTTAGCTGCTCAGTTGGCGGCGCTTCAGCCGGTTTTGGCTGCTCCATTTTCACCTCTTTAGGTGGCGCTTCCTTTGGCTGCTCTTTTGGTATTTCTTTTGGCGGTGGCGGTGGAGGTGGTGGCGGAATATCCTTTAACGCAATTTTTGTAATGGTTTTTTTAGGCTTTGCATCGCCACCCTGCATCAAACTACTAATGCCATAACCAATAGCACCCAACACCAACAAAGCCACTAAAGCGATTGAAATACGTTTTAGCCAAACGCTTGTAGATGATTCAA
>JAZKDM010000046.1:15750-18381 GCA_040387535.1 Pseudomonadota bacterium
TCAATCTCAAGTTTTGTCACCAAATCAATCACACTCACCACGCCACCATAAGGCGCATTGGCTTCACCTTGAATCACCACCGAAAATTTGGGGTCTTGTGCTTTTGCACTGTTTAACTGTGTTTCAAGCTCAGCCATGCTGACGCCCGCGCCATTAATGGTAAAAGTGCCAGTGGCTTGTACTTTGACGATTTTTACATCGTGTTTTTCGGTGCTTGGTTTATTGGATGGCTTAGGCAAGTTCATGGTTAAACCCTGCACACCAGCTGTCGTCATCAAAATAAAAATCACCAATAGCACATATGCCAAATCCAGCATCGGCGTGATGTTGATGGTGTCGTAGGGCTGTGCATCATTCTGTACTTGCATTAAAAACCCTTACTCCGTCTTAATACTGCGTTGCTCACCAACTTACCCAGCCAACTTTTTAGTAACCAAACCAATTTCGGTAATATCCAATTTTTTGCAAATACCCAGCACCTCAGATACTTTGTCAAAGTGCGCTGCGGCATCACCCTTAAGCACCACTGGCAATTCTGGATTACTGCTTTTGTATTCACTTAAACGCTGTTCTAAAGTCGCCATATCCACTGGAAAAGCATCCAAATACACACTGCCATCACTTGCAATGGTAATCGCCCTAGTCTGTGGCTTGGCAAGGCTGGCCGAATTAGCCGTTTGCGGCATATCCACTTTAATGCCCTGCACCGATGCGGTGGTCATGATGATAAAAATCACCAATAGCACGTAAGCCAAATCCAACATCGGCGTGATATTAATCTCGTCGTATAGCTGGTTCTCTTCCTTTATGCCTTCTGACATGGCTTATTCTTTGCCAAACAACTCGGCAGAGCGCGTTACAAACTCATCCACAAAAATCTGCATGGCAATGGTGATGTTTTTAATGCGGCTGGCCAGATAGTTATAGCCAAATAGCGCTGGAATCGCCACCGCCAAGCCTGCTACCGTTGCCAACAACGCAGCGGCAATACCAGGTGCAATGGCGTTTACGTTTACGTCACCCGCGGCGGCAATGGCGGCAAAGGTAATCATTACGCCCACCACCGTGCCTAATAAACCTAAGAAAGGGCCGCCAGAAATCGCAATGGTTAGTAACACCATGCCTGCGTTTTGGCGCTGCGTTTCGCGCACCAAATCGGCATCAATCGCGGCTTTAATCGCATCCATCGATGCGCCACTTAGCGATAGTTTTTCACCTTCGTGCTGGCGTTTTTTCATTTCGCGCAAGCCTGCTTGATACAACTTGAACAAATTGGAATGCGGATATTTAGCGCCTTTATCCAACTCCAACAAATCGTTGGCGTTTGATTTTTGAAAGCGTGCCAAGAACTTTTTATTGTCTTTATCGGTGCGCGCAACCAGCATGGCTTTACTCCACATTACCCACACGCTAATCGCAAACATTACGGCCAAGATGGCAATTACAATTTTGGCATCGATGGTTAAGCTGTTGATTAGAATGCCTAAGTAATTGGCTTCGCCCTCTTCTTCGCCATCCTCTGCCGCGTCACCTGCCGAAATGCTGATTAACTTGCTATCAACGCCCTGGCTAAGCGCGCTCAATTGAATATAGCTGGCAGAGCGAGCGATATTGGACATTTCCAGCTCATCCATCTCGCCTGTGAAACCCTCACCAATTTTAATATCGGTAGCGGTATCCACTGTTGGTACATCAGCCGTTGCAACTTCTGCACCATTTAAATACAAGGTTGCTTTGCCTGCGTTTAAGCTAAACGCAATATGCTGCCAAACTGTTGGCTTTAGCTCGCCACCTTTTAATACAATGTCGGCCACTTTAAGGGTGAGCGTTTGTGCATCTATGGCTAAATCAATATTGTTTTCTTGGCTGTACAAGCTGGCGGTTTGTGGCAGCGCGCTTGGCTTAACCCAAGCTGACCATGTAAAACCTGCACTAGCGTTGGCCGCTACGTTGGCAGGAATCACCAAAGCTGTGCCTGTTAGCACGGCGCTTTCACCCATTAAGCCTGCTTTTTGCGCGGTAATGCTACCTGTGGCAAATAGGCCAGATGCTGAGCTGTCTTGTAATAAGGCCTTATCAGAAAACTGAAATAAAGCGACTACATTGGCGTCTAGCATCATTTTTGGGCTAGCTGTGCTGGTTGCTTCCTCATTGCCAGAATAGATCCAAATATGCGCGTCTTTATCGGCTTGGCTAATTTGTGGAATTTGCACCCAAATAATCGCCAATTCGTTCACAGCGTCAAATTTTTCGACAAAATACTTCAGCTCTGTTTTGTCATCTTGGGCAATAAAGCGGATATCAGAGCCATCTACATTGACGCTAGCGAAATCAAAATTGCCTGAATGTAAACGCATCACCACCAGCGGTTGTGTCACCGCTTGTGTAATGCCAGCGGCATTGATACTCACCTTTTGGCGTACTGACCATGCATCATTCCACTGTGCTTGTGCCAGTGTTGATGCAAGCAGTAATATGGAAGCTACCCAAACTAAAAAATGATTTTTGGGTGTGAATTTAAGCAGATTTATTAACATCGGTGAACTAACTGAAATGGTTTGATAAATGTTAACGGCACTATATTTCAGCTTGGTTAAAGATATATGACAAACAAAACAAAACGCCTAGTCC
>JAZKDM010000046.1:18481-19646 GCA_040387535.1 Pseudomonadota bacterium
TGCGCAACACTTTGTGCGACCGCTTGCGTGGCCGCATTTACCGCGTCTGGGTTAGTTGAAACACCTGCACCTGCAAAACCAGCTGTGGCAGCGATTGGCACACCAGATGAAGCGCCCGATACCTGAATATTGGTGGCATTTAGCACAATTGGCGCCACAATCAGCAAATCACCTGCCTCAATACCTGCTTCACCCGCATCCACAATCGGTGCAATCAATGCCACCTTGCCTTGAACTGGCGCAAGTTGCGGCCCACTTGGTCCATCTGGGTCATAGCTTTGTGCGCGAATACCACTACCTGCCGCAACACCTTTTACCTCAATAGTGGTGTTGCCGTCCACATCAGTCAGCACAACACGTTCTGGGATAGAAGTGGCGGTTTTAGATCCGCGGCCCGCATCAATCGTGCCAGTGGTAGACCATACCGTAATATCGCTACCAAATTGCGTAATCACTTTAGATTGATTCACCTCAAAGCCGTTATTGGCTGTGGCGCGAATCGCACCACCTTTTTCAGTAATCACACCCACATCGTCTGCTGCGCCGCCCGCTACACCCACGTTAATCAAGCCGCCTGGCGCCAACAAATCAATACTACCGCCATTATTGGTGGTGATTTTGCTTTTAAATAAAGCAATGTCGCCTTCATTTAAAGTAGGAAACAAGCTGGCAATCGCTTGATAACCCCTGTCATGCGAGCCTGATTTTGCAAAGGCTTCAGCCGATGCCAATAACTCACTGCTTAAATGCCTGTTAGCAAAAATCGTTTTAGTTTCAACACTGGCGTTGTTAAATAAAGCCAAGGCATCAGCCGCGCTAAGTGCCGCGTTACCTGTATTTTCGCGCATAAAATCGGTTAACGATTTATTAGTGGCAATGCGATATTGCGCTAACTTTGTTGCATCGCCCGCAATCACTGTAGGGCCTGCGCCAGTGGGCAATATATATTGATTTATATAGCCCTGCACGTTTGCACCTTTACCTAAACCTGCCTGTAAGGTAATCGCTGCACCTTGCGCTGGCAAAGCAGGATTGCTGATTTGAATTAAGTCGCCAGTAGGGCCAACCAAACCTGCGCTGCCTGTGGTGGTGATATTGGCGCTGGTATCAGACAAATCGATATTGCGACCTGCTTGCACTAACAAGTTTCCGGGCCCAGCTAAAG
>JAZKDM010000047.1:0-2893 GCA_040387535.1 Pseudomonadota bacterium
TCTAAAGTTAAACATAGCTTAACTGAATCATTGATAATTAAAGGCACATTATATTGCCTGCACAAAGGCAATAGCGCGCGTACTTGCTGGGTTTGCAGCTTGTGATTGGCTTGTTTGTTGCGGTATTGCAAAACATTAACACCGCCAGCTAACGCAGCTTCTACTTTTTTAATCAGTAAATCGGTATCGGCAATGTCAGGTGTAACGGCATAAATGCCTTCAATGTTGGATAAAAGGGACTTTTTCATTACCTTCTGACTCATCATCGCGCGCCCAAAAGAAACGGTCTGGTATAAATTGCCCCATGCCTGGACGGAAAGCATTTTTCAGCGTTTGCCATGTGTATTCTTGCGCTTCTTGAATCGCTTCTTCCATGCTCAAGCCATGCGCCAAGCAAGCGGCAATTGCGCTGGTCAATGTGCAGCCAGAGCCATGATAGCTACCTGCTAGACGCTCCCAGTGATAAGCTTTGATTAAACCGCTGGCACCTGACGGGCTGGTGCCGTAAAGCGAATTCACCACATCCGTACTGCGCTCATGCGTGCCTGTAATCAACACGTATTCTGTACCTAAATCCAATAAGCGCTGCGCCGCTTCTTCTAGAGAAGTATGCAGAATCTCATCGCCGTCATCCATAAAAGCTAAACGGCGCGCCTCTAAACTATTGGGGGTAATTAAGGTGGCTTGTGGAAACAATAGCTCTGTCATGGCCGCTTGCATTTCTTCATTGGCCAATTCATCACCACGGCCAGACGTTAAAATTGGGTCAATTAACAAAGGCACATCGGGATAATCGGCCATAATTTCGGCGATAACCGCGATATTTTCAACGCTACCTAACAAGCCCAATTTAAAGGCTGAAACTTGAATGTCTTCTAAAATCGTGCGCGCTTGCTCATTAATCCAATCAGAATCCAGCGCCATCACGCTTTCAACACCAACGGTATCTTGCACGGTAATGCCTGTTACAACCGATAATGGATGGCAGCCAATACTGGCCAAAGCCAATATATCGGCCTGCAAACCCGCACCGCCACTGGGGTCGGTGGCTGCAAAAGTAAGTACGGTTGGCGGGGTAGGTGTCATGGCTTTAGTCATTTGAAAAATAATATTATTTTAACGTAATTAAGAGCATATAGCTCTTAACATGTGTCTTGCTTTTTAGAGATAAGTAAAAATAAGAAAGCACTGTCAGATTAAAATTCCAATGGATCAATATCCAAGCTCCAGCGGACTTTTGTGGCAATTGGTAGCGCCCGTATTTGCGGCATCCACGCTTTTAGCAAGCGTTGTAATGCGGCGCGGGTATTGGCTTGTAGCAGCACTTGCGCCCGCTCCATGCTTTTAAGTCGTTCCATCTGCGGGCGAATGGGGTCATAAATCATGACCTCTGATTTTAAGGTGTGCGCTAAATTAACGGCTTGATTTAAAAACTGTTGAACAAAACTAAAATCACTGGCTTCTGCACGCAGCAAAGCAAAAAACCGCGTGGGTGGAAACTGCATCATGCGCCGCTCTTGCAAGAGCTCATCTGCATAGCTGGCATAATCTTGAGCGCGCAGGGCATGAAACAGCGCATGCTGTGGAAATGCCGTTTGAATCAACACTTGACCAGCCTTATCCGCGCGCCCAGCACGGCCCGCCACCTGCATCAGCTGTGCAAATAAGCGCTCACTGGCACGAAAATCGGGGCTATATAGAGCACTATCGGTATCAATCACGCCCACCAAAGTCAGATTTGGAAAATCATGGCCTTTAGCCAACATCTGCGTGCCTACCAAAATATCAATTTCTTGATTGTGTACCTGTGTCAACAAATCGGTCAGCGCATTTTTATTGCGCATGCTATCGCGATCCACGCGCGCGATTCTGGCGTTTGGCAACAAAGTTTGCAGTGTTTGCTCCAAGCGCTGCGTTGCCTGCCCCACAGGCCGCATATCCGCATTGCCACAGCTAGGGCATTGCAAAGGGATTTTCTGCTCATGCCCGCAATGGTGGCATTTCAATCGTTTTTGGCTTAAATGTACCACCAAGCGTGCTGAGCAACGCGTACACGGTGCCACCCATTGGCAGGCGTTGCAATGCAAAACAGGCGCATAACCACGCCGATTAATAAACAATAAGCTTTGCTCACCTTTTGTTAAACGCTCCTGCAAGGCTTTTACTAGTAAGGGTGATAGTCCATTTTCAGTCGGTGATTTTGCAATATCAATGCAATAAATATCGGGCAGCGCCGCATTTTCAACTGCTCTTTTAGCCAAAGTGAGTAGCCCATATTGCTGCTTTTGATTTGGCTTTTGGTCGTCTATTGCCTGATTAATCGCATTAAACCAAGTTTCTAAAGAGGGCGTGGCACTACCTAAAATAATCGGAATATTCAACTGCTTAGCACGCACCATTGCCACATCGCGCGCGTGGTAACGCATGCCATCTTGTTGCTTGTAAGAGCCATCATGCTCTTCATCCATCACAATCATTTTAAGTTGCGGCATGGGTGTAAAGACGCTTAAGCGCGTACCTATTACAATTTTAGCAGCGCCCGAACTGGCAGCCAGCCAATTTTGCAAGCGTTCACTTTCGCTTAAATTGCTATGCAAGGTGACTAATGGAAATTGACTTAGGCGGCTTCTAAAACGTGCTTCTAGTTGTGGTGTTAAATTAATTTCTGGCACTAAAACCAAGACTTGCGCACCCATTCCTTGTGCATTTTTCTTGTTAAGTATTTGTTGTAAAACCTGAATATACACTTCTGTTTTGCCGCTACCCGTTACGCCATACAATAACCAAGGCTTAAAATTGTGAGTGAGCGCTAACACACATTCAATTGCATTTTTTTGCTCATTATTTAAAACGGGTTCAGTTGTCGATGTAGGTAAAGAAGCTTTTACTGCAA
>JAZKDM010000047.1:2993-6029 GCA_040387535.1 Pseudomonadota bacterium
GCAAAGGGCACAACAACCCGATTACCTACCTGCGCAACAAAGCCACCGCTTAAATAATCAAATAAGCGATTAAGCGGCACATCTAAAGCTACACGAAAAATGATGTCTTGCATTTAACAGGAGATACTACTGGAAATGTTTAAAGGATTTTGCATAGCGCATATTGAGTTGTTTACTGAGCGGCTAACATAGCGACAAATATAGTGACTGGGATTAAACAGTAAGCCATATTTAACAGTATCTTAGATTTAAAATCTTGCTTGAGTTAAAATACTGTTTTTGCACAAATTAACCATTTATTAAGAAAGCATCCGTTTTTTTGAAAGCTCATTTATCCACTTTATTAGCACAAGCCGCCACCCAAATCGGTGCAGATATCTCACAGATTAATCTAATACTTGAGCGCCCAAAATCGGCCGAGCATGGCGATTTTTCTAGCAATTTAGCCATGATGCTAGCCAAACCACTACGCAAAAACCCGCGTGAGTTAGCCACTAGTTTAATCAATGCGCTGCCACAAAGCGAATATATCGCAAAAGTAGAAATTGCTGGCGCAGGATTTATTAATTTCTTTTTAAACGCGCAATCAAAACAAAGCGTGGTAAATGAAATTTTGCAGCAACGCGCGCAATTTGGCCGCAATGATTCTGGCAAAAATGAAAAATTACAAGTGGAATTCGTATCGGCAAACCCAACCGGGCCTTTGCACGTAGGGCATGGTCGCGGTGCGGCGGTAGGTGATTGCCTAGCACGTTTACTGGATGCCAATGGCTGGGATGTGACGCGCGAATTTTATTACAACGATGCGGGCGCGCAAATTGATAATTTAGTGATTTCGGTATTGGCGCGCGCCAAAGGCATTGCCACCGATGACGCCAGTTTTCCTGAAAACGGGTATCGCGGCGACTATATTGTGGATATTGCCAATGCTTATTTGGCAAAAAGCACAGTAACGGCGGATGACATGCAAGTGACCGCCAGTGGCGATTTGAATGATACTGAATCTGTGCGCGCCTTTGCGGTGGCCTATTTAAGGCATGAGCAAGATTTGGATTTAAACGCATTTCAAATTAAATTTGACGTTTTCTCATTAGAAAGTGCGTTATATAGCACTGGCAAAGTGGAAAGCACTGTGCAAAATTTAATTAAAAGCGGCCACACCTATGAACAAGACGACGCACTTTGGCTAAAAACCACCGATTTTGGCGATGACAAAGATCGCGTGATGCGTAAGACCGATGGCGGCTATACTTATTTTGTGCCAGATGTGGCTTATCACCACGATAAATGGTCGCGCGGCTTTAAACGTGTGATTAATGAGCAGGGCGCGGATCACCATAGCACCATTACTAGGGTTAGGGCTGGCTTACAGGCTTTAGATGTGGGCATTCCAGCCGCATGGCCAGATTATGTGCTTCACCAAATGGTCACCGTGATGCGCGGTGGCGAAGAAGTAAAACTCTCTAAACGCGCTGGCAGCTATGTAACGTTGCGCGATTTAATTGATGAAGTAGGCTGCGACGCGACCAGATATTTTCTTGCCGCAAGACGCGCTGATTCGCAATTGGTATTTGATATTGACTTAGCGCGCGCGCAAACGAATGATAATCCTGTGTATTACATTCAATATGCACATGCACGTATCAACAGTGTATTAACGCAGTGGAACGGCGAAATAGATAGTTTAAAACAAGTGGATTTAAGCCCGCTAAATATGCCAAATGAAGCAAAATTGATGCAGCGTTTGAGTGAGTATCCTGAGGTAGTCAGCGACGCCGCAAACGAATTAGCGCCGCACACAATCGCCAATTATTTAAAAGAATGCGCTGCCGATTTGCACAGTTATTACAATGATACAAAGTTTTTAGTGGATGATGCGCCAACCAAACTGGCACGTATGGCGTTGATTGCAGCAACACAACAAGTGCTTAAAAATGGCTTAAATTTGCTAGGCGTGAGCGCACCGAATAAAATGTAATTCAAATAAAAACAACAAAGTAATATTAAGGAACCAAAATGAGTAAAGATTATAAGCCCACCCCCAAAAGAAATAGCAGCAAAGGCAGCCCGTTTTTTTCAGGCTTGCTAATCGGCTTATTAGTGGGTGTTGGTTTGTCACTTGCCGTAACCATGTACATTAAAGGCTCTGACAGCCCATTCAATGATAAAAAAGCCATTTCAAATAATAGTGAAATGCTTTCTGAAAAGTTACCCAAACAAAAGATAGCCACGGAAAGCGCGTTACCCACAGACGAAAATCCTGACGAAACCGCGCAGAATAAAGCCAATAACCAGTTTGATTTTTATACGATTTTGCCCGAAACTGAAAGCACTGTTACCGAGCAAGAAGTAAAAGAAAGCTCATTAACCGTTAAAAAAGACAATTATTTCTTGCAAATTGGTGCGTTTCAAGACGAAGCGGATGCTGATAATATGAAAGCCAAACTTGCATTACAGGGATTTGAAGCCGTTGTGCAAACAGCGACGATTCCTGAGAAGGGTGTATGGCACCGCGTGCGCGTTGGGCCTTTAAGTGATATTAACCAAATTAACAAAATTAGAGGCGAGCTAACCACTGGCGGCTTTAATACCGATTTAATTAAAGTGCATACTGAAACTAAATCAAATTAGCCTAACCTAATTATTTGTCATCTGAATCGTTTATTATTCGTTGTTAGTCATAGTTTGTTGTATTAAAAATAAAATTTTCAAAGTAAATTAGGAATCACCCATGAAAAAGTATTTAGCTATTTTAATGTTATTGTTAAGCACCTCTGCTGTGGCAGAAGCGCCAAGACCAGGTGCAGAATTTGATGCAGTAGCACAACCAATTACCACCGATGTGGCTGGAAAAATTGAAGTGATGGAAGTGTTTTGGTATGGCTGCATTCACTGCTACCAAATGGAAGCACCTTTAAACGCATGGGTTAAAAAATTGCCTGCTGACGTTTATTTTAAACGCATGCCAGCTTTGCCGCGCGCCGACTGGGCACCAATGGCAAAAGCTTTCTTTGCAATGGAAACATTAGGCGTGCA
>JAZKDM010000048.1:0-12731 GCA_040387535.1 Pseudomonadota bacterium
GCCTCTTTATCTGATGCGCGTGAGCCAACAGCTGGCGCGCAGCAATCTAGCGCGCCAAACTTAGCTTTCTATTTGCCTTCGTTAGCCAGTAACACGCAAGCTAAAAATTTGGATGATTTAAGTGCAACCTATTTGCAATATGCCTCTGGCTTTGAAAACCCGCTAGAAGTGAATCAACTACTTGGCGGCGTTGATATTCCGCAGCAAGCACAGTTAAACGCGCTGTTAGCGGATACTGGGGTAAATTCGGCAGCAACTGGGCAAACTGCAAACCTTAATCAAACCAGCTCTAACCAAATTAGTGCACAGCCAAACTCAGGTTTTTATTTCTTGCAGGGTTTACCGAGCACTTCGCAAAATATGCCAACAGCACAATCGGCACATCCAGCGTTTGATGCAAACTTGGTGCGCAAAGACTTTCCGATTTTGCGTGAGCTAGTAAACGGCAGGCCGCTGATTTGGTTTGATAATGCGGCGACTACGCAAAAGCCGCAAGCGGTGATTGATCGAATCTCATACTTTTATCAGCATGAAAACTCAAATATTCACCGTGCCGCGCATGAGCTAGCCGCGCGCGCGACGGATGCTTATGAAGAGGCGCGCGAATCTGTGCGTCGCTTTATCAATGCGCCTTCGGTTGATAATATTATCTTTGTGCGTGGCACGACAGAAGCGATTAATCTAGTTGCTAAAACTTGGGGAAAAAAGAGCCTAAGCGCAGGTGATGAGATTGTGATTTCGCATTTGGAACATCATGCCAACATAGTCCCGTGGCAGCAGCTTTGCCAAGAAACAGGCGCTAAATTAAAAGTAGCGCCTGTGGATAATAGTGGCCAGATATTACTAGATGAATATCAAAAATTGCTCACGCCTAAAGTCAAGCTGGTGTCATTTACGCAAGTATCAAACGCGCTGGGAACAGTCACACCAGCGGCTGAAATGATACAAATGGCGCACAGGGCAGGCGCTAAGGTATTGCTAGATGGCGCGCAATCTGTTTCTCATATGCGTACCGATGTGCAAAGCTTAGATGCTGACTTCTTTGTGTTCTCTGGCCACAAAGTATTTGGCCCAACAGGTATTGGCGTACTTTATGCCAAAGCTGACATATTGAAAGATATGCCAGCCTGGCAAGGCGGTGGCAACATGATTCAGGATGTCACTTTTGATAAAACCGTTTATCACGAAGCGCCAGCCAAGTTTGAGGCAGGCACAGGCAATATTGCAGATGCTGTCGGTTTAGGCGCTGCGATTGAATACGTTGAGCGTATCGGCATTGATAATATTGCGCGTTATGAGCATGAATTATTGGTATATGCGACTGCTGCGCTGAATAAAGTGTCAGGCTTACGTTTGATAGGCACGGCGCAAGATAAAGCTAGCGTGTTGTCTTTTACGCTCAATGGTTACAAGAGTGAGGAAGTGGGTGCGGCACTGAATCAGGAAGGTATCGCGGTACGTTCAGGCCATCATTGCGCACAGCCAATTTTGCGTCGTTTTGGTGTTGAAACAACCGTTAGACCATCGCTTGCTTTCTATAATACCTATGCAGAAATTGATGTGCTAGTGAATGCTTTGTTACGTTTAAGCTCTCACCAAACGCCTAGCGGTTTGTGAGTTAGCAGGTAGGCTATCAATAAAAAAAGACTTGTGAGCGAATGGCTCACAAGTCTTTTTTTTATGGCATAAAGATACACCAAAAAAATCCGACTACCTTGGTAAAGGTTTGCCGGAATGAGGGAGGTGACTTTAAATATTAGGATTTAACGATATCAAGCGAAAGTACTAATGTTTAATCAGGCGATTTTGTAAAGCGGCAGAGCCGTTTGGCGTATAAATCACTTGAATGCCGCGCTTTAGCGCATTCTTTTTGACCTTGTGGGTAATTGAGTGGCTAATCCAGTTAGTAATCAGCACAATAAATTTGGTATCACTTGGAATCACTTTGTTACTATCACCCACTTTGCGGCCAGACCAATGATTGATTTCTGTAATGCCGTGATTGATTAATACTTGCTTGATACCATCGATTTGGTCGCCGCCAACGATTAAAGCGGATTGTTTTAAGTTTGCTGCATGTATTGAACTCATGATAAGAGCCTCCTTTTATGATGCAGAGCCAAATTTTGTCTGGCTCTGCATTTCAATCACTGAAAATAGCTAATTATTTGTTTTGATAAACCTGAACGTTTTTATTTGCTTTGATAAACTTGATCAAAGGTACCGCCATCCGAAAAGTGTTTTTTCTGCGCTTTTGCCCAACCGCCAAATTCTTCATCAATCGTAATCAACTTCACTTTTGGGAATTGGCTTTCATATTTTTTAGCCACTGATTCCAAAGTAGGGCGGTAGTAGTTTTTAGCCGCAATTTCTTGGCCTTCTTCTGTATATAGGTAATCTAAATACGCTTTAGCCACTTTTTCAGTACCATGCTTTTTAGCAAATTTATCCACCACGGTGACTGGCGGTTCAGCCAAAATAGATAACGACGGCACAATGATTTCAAACTTGCCAATGCCCAATTCTTTTTGCGCTAAAAACGCTTCGTTTTCCCAAGCCAGCAATACATCGCCAATGCCACGCTCAACAAAAGTAGTGGTTGATCCACGTGCACCAGTATCTAAAACAGGTACATTTTTCAATAGCTTGCCAACGAACTCTTTGGTTTTTGCTTCATCGTTGCCGTATTTTTTCTGTGCAAACGCCCAAGCGGCTAAGTAGTTCCAGCGTGCGCCGCCAGAAGTTTTTGGGTTTGGTGTAATCACAGAAACACCTGGTTTCACTAAGTCATCCCAATCCTTGATATTTTTTGGGTTGCCTTTGCGTACCAATAGCACAATGGTTGAGGTGTAAGGTGAGCTATTGTGCGGTAAACGTTTTTGCCAATCGGCAGGAATTAACTTACCTTTTTCAGAAAGCTGATCCACATCATAGCCGAGTGCTAGTGTCGCAACGTCTGCATCCAAGCCGTCAATGATTGCACGTGCCTGTTTGCCAGAGCCGCCATGTGAAGCTTTAACCGTGACTTTGTCACCCGTTTTTTCCAGCCAATATTTGCTGAAGGCGGCGTTAAAATCTTGGTAAAGCTCACGCGTTGGATCGTAAGATACGTTTAGCAGCTTGATATCGGCTGCCCAGCTGGATAGCGGCACAAATAGCGCGCTAATCAGCAAGCTTGTCTTTAATAAATTAAATGTTTTCATTTGTTAGTTCTCTCTTATTTTTAATGATTAAAAGCCTAATAAAGTTAATTCTGTGTAGAAGAAGTTAGATGAATCTGAACGGGTAGGGTCGTTTCTATTGCTGGCAATTTTGGCGGCGTCTTTTACAAAATCACCTGCCCAAAAATGCGCATAGCCAATGTTTAGCGATGCGTATTGGTTAAGTGGGAAGCGCACGCGCAAATCGATTTCTTTACCTAAATCAGTACCGCTTTTACCAGTACGGTCTTGTAAGTTAGCGCCTGCATTCCAACGGTCTGATGCGCTATCTAAGCGATACCAGCTAAAGCTTGTGTCTACTTTAACGTTTTCTAGGAAAGATACTTTTGGATCGAATTCCAAATGTAGTTTAGGTGTGCGGATATTTTCCATCTGAATATAATCGTTGTTCGACCAAGGGCGTGCAAAGCCGAATAAGCGGTCAAAACGTTGATTATTACTTCTGTCATTCGCCGCTACTGCCGTTCTGTCATCACCTGAAGCAACGCCATAAGATGCGCTGACTCTTGGCTTCCATGAAGTTTTAAAGGTGTAGCCTACTTCCGCGTTATAGGCATGTGCATCGTGATCTACATTAATCTTGCCTAATGCATTACTCAAGAAGCGGTCTTGATCACCCCATTGTTTGACATAACTGGCATCGTAATCCCAGCCAGAATTAAACGCGGCATAGGCACGTAAACCAGCGGTGTGAATAGTGCGGTCAATTCTGGCCTCATTTTGTTGAGCCGCCGTGAAAAAAGCGCGGTCAGAATATTCTTTGCCATCTGGGTTATATTTAACTTTATTACCATCTTGTTTTAGTAAGAAATAGTACGGTTGTAAAGTCACGTATTCAGACCAACCGCGCCAGTCGCCAATCACACCATAAAAATCTTGTGAGTGATCCACTTCATCTAGTTTAGTAGTAAAGCGCTGCACGGGTTTTACGGCAAATGCTTCTAATTGCCAGTCATTTCTTTTTTCACCAAGAATAGCTCTAACACCTTGAAACGAATTGGTTGTATTACGCCATTCGTTACGCGCAATCAAGCGGCGGTCCAACGATTCCCAAGCTAAACGGCCCGCTTTTACCGAAAATGGACGGTTGTTGCCTAAATCATCTTTACCAAAAGGCGTTTCTTTAAAATACAATTCGGCATAACCTTGAATCACATCCGATTGGTCCACATCGCGCGTATCATATTCACGCGTGTAATCGCTGTGGTTACGGCGGGAATCTTGTACCTCAATTGCCAAACGCAATGGATCAAGAATGTCTTTGATGCCAACATAAGCGCGTGTGCGCAGTAAAATTGGTTCATCGATATTTTCAGTGTTGCGACGGAAATCATTATCGCGATGTTCAAAACGCGCACGGTATTCCAAGCCTAAATCTAGCCAGTTTAGGTCTTCAAATGCTTCATAATCTTTTAGCCATGTTTTATTGGCTTGTTTCACGTAACGCGGTGGCTCAGTTTCTTTTTGTGTGCCATAACTTTTACGTTCTACGTAATAACCATTTTTGGCAACATCAGCCGCTTTAGCCGCTGCTTTTGCTTCGGCATCAATTTCCGCTAAGCGTGCTTTAATTTTTTCGGCTTGCTCCGCGTCTTCTGTGGCCGCGGTTGCTTGTGGCAACTCTGTTTTTGCTGCCGCATTAGACGTTTCTTCTATAGCGAATACGCTAACGCTAGTGAGCAAGGTGCCGCTGGTGAGTAGCGCCTGTACAATTTTTTTTCTAACAAAATGTGTTGGTTTTTTCATTATTTTTCCTTCAATATGAAACTGCATATTGGTTGTCCAAAACAGTTTTAATGCTTATTTTTAATGGCGCTGAGTTGTCAAAAAGCTAATATTGAAATAGCTGTTTTCAACTCAGTAGCACTTAAATATGAAAATGATTATTTTCGTAAATTGGTAACAGTTTGTTGCAGCCGTAATTTTTCGCGTTTTTCAATTTGAGTGACACGGCCTTCATGAATCACAATCTCAATCGATCCAAAACCAGAGCCGTTTTTTAATTCTTGCACCGCGCGCAAAATCTCATCTACAACCTGTTGGGTAGTTTGCTGTGTATTTGGTAAAGCAGCTTGCGTTGTGTGTAAAGAAGGCATCATTTAGTCTTTATAAAGCATGTGTTAAACACGAATGTGCTCACTATAAACAGGCTCTTAAATAATTAAAAAGAATTTGTTTTTATATTGATATAACTAAAAAGAATATAGAGGATAAGCTTTTAATTTAATTACATATTGATGCTTGGGATTGTTGGGCGGTGGTGGATTTAGCTAAAACTTTTGACGTTGCAGATTTGGTCTGCGTAAAGTTGTATCAAAGAAAAAGGCGTACATTGCTGCACGCCTTATTACTTATTATAAATTGATTGCTTTATTTATTTTTCAACAAATGCTCGCTCAATTACATAGTCGCCAAGTTCGCCAATGCGCGGCGATACTTTAAAGCCCAAGTTATCCAGTAATGTTTCAGTATCAGCCAACATTTGCGGGCTACCGCAAATCATGGCTCTATCATTTTCTGGATTTAAAGGTGGCAAGCCAATGTCGTCAAAAAGCTTACCAGATTGAATCAAATCAGTTAAGCGGCCCTGGTTGCGAAATGGCTCTCTGGTTACCGTTGGATAGTAAATCAGCTTGTTGCGCACTTCTTCACCAAAAAACTCATGATTCGGTAATTCGTTTTCAATAAAATCGGCATAAGCCAGCTCATTTACATTACGCACGCCATGAATCAGCACCACTTTTTCAAAGCGGTCATACACTTCAATATCTTGAATTAAGCTCATAAAAGGCGCTAAACCAGTGCCAGTGGACAAGAAATACAGATTTTTTGCTGGTTTTAAATCATGAATCACCAATGTGCCAGTGGGTTTTTTGCTAACCAATAATTCATCGCCCACTTTTAAATGCTGCAAGCGTGAGGTAAGTGGGCCATTAGGCACTTTGATGCTAAAAAATTCTAAATGCTCTTCATAGTTTGGGCTGGCAATACTGTAGGCGCGGGTCAAAGGGCGGCCATCCACTTCTAAACCAATCATCACAAATTGGCCGTTTTCAAAGCGTAAGCCCGCGTCGCGCGTGGCTTTAAAGCTAAATAGCGTGTCGTTCCAATGATGCACACTTAATACACGTTCTGATGAATATTTACTCATGTTCTTTTCTTTTTTTAAAAACGATTATTAGTTTAGATTGCGGCCGTTAATGCCGGCACCGCTTCAAATAAATCTGCCACCAAACCATAATCCGCCACTTGGAAGATAGGCGCATCAGGGTCTTCATTAATGGCAACCACAATTCGGCTATCTTTCATGCCATAAGTATGTTGCACCGCGCCAGATACGCCAACGGCGATATACAGCTCTGGCGCAACGGTTACGCCTGTTTGACCCACTTGAATATCATTAGGTGCAAAGCCTGCGTCTACCGCGGCACGGGTGGCACCCAAAGCGGCGCCCAGTTTGGCGGCAAGTGGTGATAATACTTGTTCAAATCGTTCTGCACTGCCTAACGACCGACCACCAGAAACCACGATTTTGGCAGAGCCTAATGCAGGACGATCCGATTCACTACGCACCTCAGAAACCCAGCGTGTTTGGCTGAAAGCAGCAGGTGCGGCTACATTGACTATTTCTGCACTTGTAGTCGTCAGGCCTGCTGCGTTAAATTTACTGCCATGAATCGTTAATACTTGAATGGCATCAACACTGTGCACCGTAGTTAAAATATTGCCTGCATAAATAGCGCGCACATAAGTATTGTTGCCGTTAATCTCAAGCACATCAGAAATCATGGCAACATCTAAAAGCGCTGCCACACGCGGCAAACTATTGCGGCTAAAAGAAGAATGCGCCGCTAATATCACCGTGTAATCTGCACTGATAGCAACAATTAAATTCGCAATATCTTCTGCCAAAGGATGCGCAAAATGCGCAGCGCTAGCTTGTATCACACGCTCAACACCGTCAATTAAAGCGGCACTTTCGGCTACTTTAGTGGCGTTATTGCCAGCCACTAATATGTGAATCGGCAGATTCCAAGTCTTTGCCGCTGTTACCGCTTGCAACACAGATGGGCTGAGTTGTTGGCCATCGTGTTCCGCTAAAATTAAAACGTTCATGCTAATACTCCTTCGTGCGTGCGCAATTTAGCCAGCAACTCTTCAACGCTGCCCACTTTAATGCCTGCTTTTCTAGCAGCGGGCTCACCTACTTTAACTAATTGCAAACGTGCTTTTAAATCCACATTCAAATCGGCGGCAGGAATTGTTTCAATCGGTTTTTTACGCGCCATCATTAAGTTGGGCAGTTTTACAAAACGTGGATTATTCAAACGCAAATCAGCCGTTACCACCGCTGGCAGATTTAAAGCAATCGTCTCTGTACCGCCATCTACTTCGCGTGTGGCGATTATTTCATTCGCTTCTAAATTGAGTTTTGAAACAAAAGTGGCTTGCGGATAATTTAACAGCGCCGCCAACATTTGCCCTGCTTGACCAGCGTCATCGTCAATGGCTTGCTTACCCAACAAAATTAAGTCAGGATTTTCTTTCGATACAAAGGCTTTTAATAATTTGGCTACGGCTAATGGTTGCAAATCAACGTCCGTTTCTAGCAAAACAGCGCGGTCTACGCCCATGGCTAAAGCATGGCGCAAAATATCTTGGTTGGCTGTCGTGCCTAAAGAAATCGCCACTACTTCAGTAGCAAGGCCTTGCTCTTTCAGACGCAATGCTTCCTCAATGGCATTTTCATCAAAAGGGTTGATGCCCATTTTAACGCCATCAATATCCACATTTGAACCGTCTGCTTTAATGCGCACTTTAATGTTGTAATCCACTACGCGCTTAATGGCGACTAATATTTTCATAACACATTTCCTAATATCACTTTATTTGGTAATTGCTGCGCATTTTACAGTAGCGTATAATATAAGTTAAATGAATTATAAAGATAATATATATCTATTCTATAGATATATTGAATGGTTATAAACGCATGCACTATACGTCATGAAATATACCTTAAGACAGCTGGAAATTTTTGTAGCGATTAGTCGCACAGCAAGCGTGTCGCGCGCGTCAGAGGTGCTATCACTATCGCAGTCTGCCACCAGCACGGCTTTAAGCGAGCTTGAAAAACAATTTGATTTGCAGCTTTTTGACCGCGTTGGAAAATCGCTGCGCATTAACGAAACAGGGCAGCAGCTATTACCCCGCGCGGTAGAATTACTGGATAGAGCCAAAGAAATAGAAAATCTACTGCAAGGCCATGCCGGTTTTGGGCATATGAAAATCGGCGCAACGCTGACCGTTGGCAATTATCTAGCCACCATACTGGCGGCAAGATTTTTACAAGAGCATCCAGACAGTCGTATTGCATTGCAGGTGCACAATACCAGCACCATTGTGCAAAAAATCGCCAACCATGAATTAGATTTAGGCTTGATTGAGGGCGATTGCAACCACCCTGATATAGAAGTGCAGGCGTGGATTGCCGATGAACTGGTGGTGTTTAGCGCACCCAATCATCCGCTAGCAAAATTACAAAAAGTTTCTTTAACGCAACTTTTAAAGGAAAAATGGATTTTGCGCGAAAAAGGTTCTGGCACGCGTGAAACGTTTGACCGCGCCTTTCACAATCATCATGCTGATTTAAATATCCGTTTAGAGCTTGAACACACAGAAGCCATTAAACGCGCGGTAGAATCGGGCTTAGGCATTGGCTGCATTTCGCGCTTGGCGCTAAAAGATGCTTTTAGGCGCGGCAGTTTGGTGCCAATTGCAACGCCTCAATTAGATTTGGGCCGTTTTTTTTACTTTTTGTGGCATAAACAAAAGTATCAAACCACAGGCATGCGTGAGTTTTTAAATCTGTGCAGGCAATTTACAAAAGGATTTGAGCGCAGTGATTTAGTTAATCTGCCAGAAGTAGCTTAAATAGAATGATTAAAGAAAGATAAGCATGGAACGTGACGTAATGCATTACGATGTTTTAATTGTAGGCGCAGGGCCAGCAGGCTTAGCCGCCGCAATTCGCCTAAAACAACTGGCCAACAAAGCAGGCACAGAAATAAGCGTATGCGTGCTAGAAAAAAGCGCAGAGGTTGGTGCGCAAATACTTTCAGGTGCTGTGCTAGACCCTATCGCTTTAAATGAATTGATTCCAGATTGGCAAGAAAAAGGCGCACCGCTGAATACAGCGGTGCAAAAAGATGAGTTTTTAGTGTTGGGAAAAACCAAGGCTTGGTCAATTCCACATAAGCTATTACCACCTTTAATGAGCAATCAAGGTAATTATATTGTCAGCCTTGGCAATGTTTGCCGCTGGCTAGGTGAGCAAGCAGAGGCCGCTGGCGTAGAAATTTATGCAGGCTTTGCCGCGCAACAAATGTTGTATGACGAAAATAAGCAAGTAGTGGGTATCGTCACCGGTGATATGGGCAGAGATGCATCTGGTCAGCCAACTGCACAATTTACGCCAGGCATAGAGATTAGAGCGCCGTACACCTTAATTGCCGAAGGCACACGCGGCTCGCTAACTCGCCAGCTAGAAAGCCATTTTAATTTACGTCAAAACGCATCGCCACAAAAATATGGCTTAGGTTTTAAAGAAGTGTGGCGCGTGCCTGCTGAGCAGCACTCACCTGGCTTGGTTCAGCATAGCCTTGGTTGGCCGCTAAATGCCAATACTGGCGGTGGCTCTTTTATTTATCACTATGGCGAGCAATTGGTTTCGATTGGGTTTGTGGTGCATTTGGATTACGCTAACCCGCATCTATCACCGTTTGATGAATTTCAGCGCTTCAAAACACACCCAAAAATTCAGGCATTGCTCAAAAATGGTAAGCGCCTGAGTTACGGCGCTAGAGCAATTAGTGAAGGCGGTTTGCAATCATTACCCGAATTAACTTTTCCTGGTGGCGCCTTAATTGGATGTAGCGCCGGCATGGTCAATGTGCCGCGTATCAAGGGCAGCCATAACGCCATGAAATCTGGCATGCTGGCTGCAGGGGCCGTATTTAAAGCATTCAATGCCGATAATCAATTAGTTGCCCAAGCCGATTTTTTAAAAGATTACCCGCAAGCCTTGCGCGATTCATGGATATGGCAAGATTTGCATGCGGTTAGAAACGTAAAGCCATTATTATCCAAATTTGGTAGCTGGGGTGGCGCAGCACTAGGCGGCATAGAAATGTGGTTAGCTGCCTTTAAAGTATCTTTGCCATGGACATTACCACACCAATTAGCCGACCATGCCTGCACCAAACCTGCGGCTGATATGCCTAAAATTGATTATCCTAAACCGGATGGGATATATAGCTTTGATAAGCTTAATTCAATCGCGCTGAGTAATATTGCGCATGACGCCAATCAGCCATGCCATTTGCAGTTAAAAGATAAAGATATTCCTATTACGGTTAATCTTGCCAAGTATGATTCGCCAGAGCAACGCTATTGCCCAGCAGGCGTGTACGAAATCGTGAATAAACAAGAATCGCCATATTTACAGATTAATGCGCAGAATTGTATTCATTGCAAAACCTGCGATATTAAAGACCCACTGCAAAATATTGTATGGGTGCCGCCAGAGGCGGGAAGTGGGCCTGTTTATTCAGGCATGTAGATTTTTTAAAAGTTAATGTGCTAACAAGGTCGCTATGGAATCATCCAATTTTCTGATTCAAACAACGATATATTTATCATCGGCTATATTTTTAGTCCCAATCTTTAAAAGGTTAGGTTTAGGTTCCGTGCTGGGCTATCTGATTGCAGGCATTTTGATAGGCCCTTATGCGCTAAAGCTGATTCCAGACCCTGAGCAGGTATTGCACTTTGCAGAGTTTGGCGTGGTGTTGATGCTTTTTTTGGTCGGCTTGGAATTAGAATCACAAAAAGTTTGGGAATTACGTAAAACCTTATTTGGCTTGGGTGGGCTGCAAGTGATAAGCACCATAGGATTGGTCACTTTTGCTGCACATTTGCTGCACTTTACTTGGCCGGTGGCAATCGTTATTGGTATGGGCGTGGCTATGTCGTCTACAGCGATTGGCTTGACTGCACTCACCGAGAAAAAGCAGCTTAGTACACCTGGCGGTCAAGCATCATTCGCCACATTACTGTTTCAAGATCTATCCGTCATCCCACTCTTTATGTTGTTGGCACTTATTGCGCCTAACACCACTGAATCGGCTTTTGATTTATGGGCGGTTGCCAAGGCGATTGGTGTTATCGTCGGCATTATCTTTGCCAGCCGTATTTTATTGCGCCCGATTATGCGCATCGTCGCGCAAACTGAGATTCGCGAAATCTTTGTCGCTTTTTCATTGTTATTGGTGATTGGCGTTTCGCTGGCTATGCAGTCTGTGGGTTTATCCATGGCGCTAGGTACCTTTTTGGCTGGTGTGTTATTAGCCGATTCGGAATATCGCTATGAGCTTAGACTGGATATTGAGCCAGTAAAAGGCTTGTTGTTAGGCTTGTTTTTTATTGCCGTGGGCATGTCTGTTGATTTGTCCTTATTAGCGAATTCGCCATTGATGATTTTTGGTTTTGCACTGCTTATCGTCATGATCAAAATGGGTGTGTTGATGGGGCTAGGGCGCTTATTCAAGTACTCCTTTAGGGATAATCTGCTGTACGGCATTGCGCTTTCTCAAATTGGTGAATTTGCCTTTGTGATCTTTGGCGTGGCGCTCGCCCAAAACACCATTCCGCGTGAAACTTACAATATTCTCAATGCCATTGTTGCTGTATCTATGCTGATTACACCGATATTGCTGCTGCTGTACGATAAGTTTTTGACGCTGGATTGTGGTGTGCGCCCAAAAGATACAGTTATTGAAGAAAACAATACCGTAATTATTGCTGGCTTTGGCCGTTTTGGGCAGATTGTAGGCAGGGTGCTTTTGGCTAAAGGCATTACGGCAACCTTGATTGATAGCGACCCCAACCAAGTAGACTTGATGCGCAGCTTTGGCTGGCGTTGCTATTATGGCGATGCATCAAGATTAGATTTGTTAGAAGAGGCGGGCATTGCCAAGGCAAAACTATTGGTGATTTCTGTGAATGACCCGGTGGCTGCATTAAATATCGGTAAGCTAGCCAAAGCGCGCTGGCCTGATTTGGCGGTTGTAACCAGAGCGCGCAGTAGAACAGATGCTTTTGATTTACGCGATATTGGCTTAGACCCCATACGCGAAACCTTTCACTCTTCGCTGGTTGCCGCTAAGCAGGCTTTGCTGGCGATTGGCGAATCACCCAGCGCGGCCACAAAAATCATCAACCATTTTGAGCGCCACGATTTAGAGCAGCTTGAAGCCACTAGAACCATTCGGCATGACATGAATGCAGTGCGCAGCATGGCCGAAAAAGGCCGTCAAGATTTGAAAGATTTACTAGCTTTGGAACAAGCTGAATTTCAAAATAGCCAGAAAACTTAATCGCTTGGATACGTGTGGATTTAAGCGATTAAGTCCCGCAAAAGGTTTTATATTGCGCATCCATTAAAGGCTC
>JAZKDM010000049.1:0-32942 GCA_040387535.1 Pseudomonadota bacterium
CACATCGTTACCAAGACCACCTGTTAGCGTGTCGGCGCCTGCACCACCGCTGAGAATATTATCACTAGCATTACCTACCATGATATTATCAAGACCGTTACCATAGCCATTAATATTAGCAAGCCCAGTAAGGTTAAGGTTCTCTAGTTGGTCACCTAGAGAATAAGATACTGAAGCATTTACTGTGTCAATTTCTACAGGTGGAGTAACAGGAATAAATCGTTGAGATATAATCCTTACATTGCCTGTCTGTAAATCTTTAACAAAAATATCGCTAACATAATTATCGTCACCAGCAACCAACGAGTTGGACTGGCTTTCAAAAACAACGTATCTTCCATTGTCTGAAATGCTCGCCATACTGGAGCTGCCAAATACTTGCTGATTACTTGAGTTGGTAGAAACTCTTGATACAGCGCCTGTTTGAATATTTTTAACGAATATATCACTTACACCGTTAGTATCATTCGCTACGAGATTATTGGCAGCACTTTCAAAAACAACATAACGACCATCTGCAGAAAGCGATGCGTTTTCACTGCTACCATTACTTTGAAAACCGCTAGCATTAGTTGAAACTCTTGATACAGCGCCTGTTTGAATATTTTTAACGAATATATCACTTACACCGTTAGTATCATTCGCTAGGAGATTATCGGCAGTACTTTCAAAAACAACTTTTGCACCATCATCAGATATCGATCCGTACCAACTGGTGCCATTTCCAACAACCTCACTAGCACTGCTAGAGACTAATGTTGTGACACCAGTAACTGTATCTTTATGGTAAACATCAAAGTTAGCATTAGTGTCAGCTGCGGATAAATTTGTAGCATCTGAGTGGAAAGATACATAACGACCATTTGCAGAAATTGAGCTGACTGCACCACCAGTATTTGCCTGAACACCTGCAGAGTTGCTGGAAACTAAAGTGGTAGTGCCAGTGGTAATATTTTTAACAAATACATCTACTAGATTATTAGTATCATTAGCCACTAAATTGGTAGCATAGCTGGTAAAACTTACATGTGTATTGCTTGTAGAAATACGCGCCACGTCTAGCAAAGGGTCTGCGTCACTGAGCTGACCTGCACTATTGGTAGTAATGATTGTGGTCATTCCTGTTTGCAAGTCTTTTAAATAAATATCTCTAACATTATTTGTATCGTTAGGCATTGCCGCCGAGGTTGTGTATAACAAATATCGACCATCAGATGAAATTTCGTTGGCAAAAGCCTCAGAGTAGTCGTTTGCTTTCGTTAGTAAGCCAAATGCTGGCTGTGTATCTTGAACAAAAACATCGGTAGCTAAAACATTATTGCCAAAGTTAAACTCACTGTAGCTTTCGAACGAAACATAGCGCCCATCGGCAGAAATTGATGGCGCAAAACTACTATAATTACCAGGTGTATAACTGCCTGCTAACACGGCTTGATTTTCTAAAACGATATCGCCAATGTTATCAACAATATAAGTATCGCTACCTCTGCCACCAATCATCGTGTCAGTTCCAGTACCACCATCTAATGTGTCGTTGCCTTGATTTCCATTTAGGGCGTCATTGCCAGCTAGGCCTAGTATTATGTTATCGCCCGGCGTTCCATTTATAGTGTCAGCATTTGCAGTGCCATTAATCGTTGTTGCAGGATAAGCTATCGAAACCAAAAATTGGTCAGATGCTGTTGCAAAAGACGGGTCGTTAACGGTTACTTTTAATTCTATATATCCCTCGGAGCTTGTAGGCGGTGTTCCGCTAAATGTTCTAGTTGTCGAATTAAATGATAGCCAAGCGGGTAAGGGGTTGCCATTGCCTAAAGTTGCAGTGTAGGTCAGTGGGTCATTGTTTGCATCTGTAAAAGTGTTAGCGGCTATTGAGTAGCTAAATGCATTACCCACAGAAGCAGTTTGATCTGGTATTAAGATGCCTACAATAGGAGCAGCATTTGTCACAACGATATTTACCGCAGTGCTGCCAACTACACTAAAGGCACCACCATTACCTTGCGAGCCAGAATTGCCATCATTAAATGTCCAGTTGATTTGTACATTTGCAGGTGGTGTGTTGGAAGCATTTGAATAAAGTATAGAACTTAATGCTTCATTAACTCTGGCTTGTGTTGCGTTGTTGTTAAATGTAATGTTGAGCGAAGAATTAACAAGTTGACCACTAGTATTACTAACTGTGCCTATTATTACGCTTGATAGTAATACATTTGATCCGCTGAACAATAAATTCCCACTACCAGAAAACACATCATCTGTATTTGATCCGCCTTGGCGGGCTAAAACAATAGTGGCGCCACTATAGTTACCGTTGTTATTATTTAAAGCACTAAGTTCTGCGTCATAAATTGATACACTATTATCAAGTAGTACCGAAGCTGAGTTATTAAAATAGATGGCTGTATTGTTTAGGCTGCCAGTATAAGTTGGCGCATCATTTACACTGGTAATATTTACAATAGTAGAGCCATTAAAATTTAATGTACCACCTGCACCTTGCGTACCTGTGTTGCCATCGCTAAATACCCAGCTAATCTGCACATCAGTAGGTGGTGAGTCAGAGTTATTGGCGTAACTAATGGCACTTAACGCTTGGTTAACTCGCACTTGTGTAGCGTTGCTATTAAAAGTAATACTTAATGCGTCGTTTGAGTTGCTAACAGAGCCAATATTTATGCCAGCTAAAATGGCATTACCACCACTAAAACTCAGACTGCCGCTGCCAAAAAATTCATCTTGTGGGTTAGCGCCACCAAATCTAGCTAGTGTAATAGATGCACCACTGTAATCACCCAAACCGCCATTTAACGCTGCAAGTTCAACATCAAATATTGATACAGTGTTATCCAATACAACACCTGTACCATTTTCAGTATAAGCAGGTGAATTATTGAGGCTAGTGCCAAAACTTGGCGCATCGTCTATTGCTGTTATGTTAATAATGGTTGAGCCAACCGTAGTTTGCGCTCCACCAGTACCTTGCGTACCCGTGTTCCCGTCATTAAATGTCCAATTTATTTGAACGGTAGTCGGTGGTGTATCTGAGCTATTTGAATAAGCGATAGCGCTTAGTGCTTCATTAACTCTTGCTTGTGTAGCATTGCTATTAAACGTAATAGAGAGGGTGCCATTTGTGTTTGTCAAACTACCAATTGTAACGCCAGATAAAACAGCATTACCGCCACTAAAACTTAAATTACCGCTGCTTGAAAACACATCTTGTGCGTTTGCGCCACCTTGGCGAGCAAGCGTGACTGAAGCGCCACTGTAGTTGCCATTGCTACTATTTAATGCAGCAAGCTCTGCATCGTAAATTTGAACGGTGCTATCTATAACTATTGGGGAAGAGTTTTCAGTGTAGCTTGGCGTACTATTAAGCGTGTCAATCGTAGGGTTGAAAGTTGTATCAAGACTTCCATCAGCGTTGTAACGTACTAAAGCAAAGTTGGCAGTATTATTGTCAAAACCTGCTTCGCCTCCAACTAGTATTTTGCCATCAGCTTGCACTTTAACACTGTATGCCCAATCGTTAGCATTGGTAAGACTAGTAGTAACTATGCCATCATCCGAAAAACTGGTATCTAAAGATCCATTTGTGTTGAATCTGACAATTGAAAAATCATATTGATTTTTACTGAAACTATAGCTGTATCCTGCTACTAATAATTTGCCATCTGCTTGAATTGTGAGGCTTTGAACATAATCAGCGCTACTGCTAATTGAAACAATTGCAATACCATCGTCGCTAAAGCTAGTATCTAAGCTACCATCAGTGTTGTAGCGCGCAACAGCAAAGTCATATTGATCATAACTGCCAGAAATTAGAGATTGACCTGCTACAACGATTTTCCCGTCTGCTTGTATAGCTAGGCCATTACCATAATCTAAATTATTACCAGGCGTGAGGTTGGGGCTAATGTTGCTCTTGAGAGACCCTGTACCATTAAAGCTAGTATCTAGCGAACCATCAGAGTTATATCTCGCCACAACATACTTACCATCATTGCCGTTGCCAAGAACTACTATTTTTCCATCTGGCTGAGTACTAATCGCGCTTGGATTACCAAATACACTTGGGATGACTTCTCCATTTACCCCAAATGTTGTATCAATTGTGCCATCCGCATTAAGCCGTTGCAGCACAATTTGAGCAGAAGCATTTGTTCCAGTAAGTAATAACTTACCATCTGATTGAATCGCCGCAAAACCTCCAGAGGCATAGTTTCCGTTGAAGGCAGCTAGTTTGCCATCACTATCAAAACTCGTGTCAAGGCTGCCGTCAGCATTGTAGCGTGCAGCTACTACACTTGCGGTAGCGCCATTCGAGCTAAAACCCGTAATAAAAATTTTGCCATCGGGTTGCTGAATAACACTATAGCCATAGTCTTGCGAACTTAAAAAATCGGTGGATAGTTTACCTTGATTACCAAAACTATTATCAAGCGTACCATCTTTGTTATAGCGTACTAAGGCAAAGTCAGCACCATTTACGCCATTTGTAGTGTATCCGGCTATAAGTATCTTTTCGTCCATTTGAATGACTATGTTTTGGCCAAAATCAGTTCCACCAAAATCCGTTATAACAATACCAGTGCCAAATTTGAAAGTGGGTGCTAAATTAGCTGCCATGAGTAATCACTTTTTAAGGAAAGTTAGGTCGTAAAGGGATGTGTTTGTATTTAGCTTGCTTGTGCTATCTACAATTGAGGTAAAAAACACCAAAGGATTGTATAAGAGTCTGATAAAAGAGAAATTACCTTCCATCAAGAATGGAGAGTAAATAAAATTGACAACACGCAGATGGCTAAATTGAAAACTCATTTATTATTTATTCTTAAGCTAGCAAAACGTAAAGTACAGCTTAATTTATCAATCTGCAATAGCCCGTTTGCATAATCTATTCTATTATTCATCTTTCATAAAAATATTTTTTAAAAGTTAAGGTTTTTTGCATGTTACAACAATTAATTACCGCAGTAGCCGAGTGGATTATGGGCGTGATTTCAGCAATGGGTTACGGCGGTATTGTGTTGTTAATGGCGATTGAATCAGCTTGTATTCCACTGCCTTCTGAAATCATTATGCCGTTTGCTGGGTTTTTGGTGAGTAAAGGCGAAATGACCTTGTTTGGTATTGCCATGGCAGGCGCTATTGGTTGTGTGGTGGGGTCGATTCCTGCTTATTATGCAGGCATGTTTGGGGGTAGGCCGCTGGCAGAAAAGTACGGTAAATACGTATTAATTAGCAAAAAAGATTTAGATATGGCAGACCGCTGGTTTAAAAATCACGGTGAGATTATTATTTTTCTTGCCCGCTTATTGCCTGGCGTGCGCACTTTTATTGCCTTCCCAGCCGGTATGGCGCGTATGAATATGTCGCGTTTTGTGATTTATACTTTTGTTGGCTCGTTTATCTGGTGCTGGGCGCTGGGCTATATCGGCATGAAAGCTGGTGAAAACTGGGAGCAACTAAGTGTATATTTTCACCAATCGCATTATGTGATTATTGCGGGTGGTTTGGCTTTTGTGGCTTGGTACGTTTGGCATCATTTTAAGCAAGACTAAATTTTTTTAAAGCAAAACTAATTTTCCATGCGCTAAAAAAAATACCGCTGTTTGAATGGGCAAGCTCTCACGCTCAAACAGCGCAGTGTAGCGTGATAGTTGAGGGCGGTGCTGTTCGGCTAGCAAGTTTAAATCAGCTAAATCTTCCGAAAAAGTCAGCTTGTAATCAATTATCCAGCGCTTTTGCATTTCTGAATCTTGCTCAATAAACGTTAAATCCAGCCGCTGCTCTTGCGGTGTACCAACAGTATCAATTGTGGTGATACTTAATTCGGATTGCCGACTTTCTCTTGCTTGCAGCAACCATTCGCAATCTGCACTCTGCACTGTTTTGCTTAACGCATTTATTACCGCGTTCACATACGTCTCAATACTATCCGAAGCATGGCCCTTTTGTTTAAACCAATGCTGCATGGCAGGCGCACAAGCTTGTATACGGCTGACAGGCCATGCCGCTAATCCACTATTGGCAATCATTTCCATATACAAATGCGTCAGCGTGCCTGTATCAGCAGCGATATTCAGTAGCGTATTTGAGGTGGTATCAAGGCTATTGTCAGGCGAAATATAAGCCGATTTTGCATTGGTTTGCTTAAGTAAATCGGGTAAGCAGGGCGTTTTTAAACGCTTTAGTTGCGGCGTAAAATCTTGTAAGCGCAATACGTTTTGCGCTTGCGCGTTGATGGTTGTTGCTGCTAAAAATTGCGCTTCAACGCTTGGCCATAGCAAGGATAATAACGACTTAGCAACTGGCTTGATTTCGCCTTTTTGACTTTTTTTGACCACCGCCACCAAATGCAATTTTTTAATACTGCGCGTGGCGGCAACGTATAAAAGACGGGCCGCTTCGTTATCTATGCGCTCAGTTTCCAAAGCCTTTAAAAAATCATAAGTACTGACTTGGCCTTTTATTTTTTTGGCAAAAGGTGCGGCTAGTAGCGTTCTGTGATTGCTGACAGGCACCTCCTCCCACAGCATCATCGGGCTATCGGCATTAGCTGGCTTGCGATTCAAGGCAGGCAAAATAACCGTATCAAACTCCAAACCTTTAGACGCGTGAATGGTTAAAAACTGCAAGCGGTCATTAGCGGCAATATCTGGCTGGGCATATAACTTTTTCATGGCGGTATCCAGCTGGTTAAAATCCAGCACAAAGCCACGCGCGGTTTTTTCCACCAAATCAAAAAAAGCCTGAACATCGCGGTTATCGCCTGCACTAATTAAAGTATCTGCACCGCCTAACTTAAGCCATGTACTTTCCAACCAGCGTCGCAAGGGCATGCGGCCATGATGCTCAAATGCTTCAGCCAAGATTTCACGCACATGCAACAAACGTTGCTGACCATCTGCGCTTAGCATTTGCAAGCGGCTATTATCCTGCATCAATTGCCAGATGGTTGCAGAGTGATTGTCATGCGCCAGCGCGTGTAAATCAGCCAGCGTTAACCCGCACCAGGGCGCACGCAGTACATTCAGCCAATGCACACGATCGGCGCGGTGTAACATTGCGCGCGTGAGCGAAAGCGCATCTAAAACGGTCTGCCTGTCATTCAGGCCTTCAATTTCTACTGCTTGAAAACGTATATGCGCATAATCGCGGCGAATCACCGAAACCAAATCACTCAAATGATTACGTGAGCGCACTAAAACCACTATCTTATTTTCAGGGTTGTTTTGCTGTTCAGTAGTGATTAAATCGGCCACATAACACGCTTCAATCAGCTTCGCTTGTTCGCTTTCTTCATCGCTATCAAGCACTAGCGGATGCACACTGACACCTTCATTTGTAATGGCAGGTTTGGTGGCGATAAAAGTGCGGTAGCTAATGGCGGCTTGAGTGATATTGTCTTGCGCTGGAAAAATCGATTCGAAAGTACTATTGATCCAACCCACCACTTGCGGATGGCTGCGGTTATTGCGCGTGAGTTTTAGTGGCGTCAGTGGTAATTGCCCAATGCCAAATTCGCTGGCTTGCAAAAATAGGCTTACATCGGCTTTGCGGAAACGATAAATCGATTGCATGGGGTCGCCCACACAGAATAGCGTCCGTTCGTCATCAGGCTGCCAGCCCAGCGTTAGCTGCTCAATCAGGCGCATTTGCGTGGGGCTGGTATCTTGAAACTCATCCACCAATAAATGCGCAATTTTATAGTCCAGCTTTAAAGCCAAATCTGTTGCGCCGCGTTCATTTTCCAAAGCATAACTGGCCGATTGTGCAATCGCCACAAAATCCACTTCGTTAGCGGCTTGAAAGGTTGTCCATAGATGTGCAGTGGCTAATTGTAGCAATTGCGCAAAGGCTTTAATGATGGTGCAATCTTGGGTGATTAAATCCAACTCAACATTAGGTAAAGAGCGCACTGCATCTAGCGCCTGCGGGTCGGAAATTAAGTCGGTAAGATAAGCAAACTGTTGCTTATATTCATCGTATTCGGGATGGCTTTTATCGCTTGGAAAGCCGTTAGTTTTATTTGGTTTCTTTCTAAACGTGCCTTCATTGGTCAGTAGAAAATCCGCCACAATTTGCCAACTGCTTAAATCATCCACGCTTGCGCCTAGTGGGCTTTGCCAATCCGCTAATGCCTGCAAAGCATGGTCTGGCTCTAAATTGCTGGCCGCAAAGCGCATCAAAGGCATTAGCTGAATTTGTATGCTGGCTGGAATCGCTTGTAAGGTCAGCGCTAATTTTTGTTCCACTAATTCTGCCAGCGCGTTCGCTACATTTTCGGCAATTTCATCTGCCGTAATATTGGCGTGCTCACCCACCAAAGGCAGCCACTGGTCGCGTTTTGCCAGCATATCGGCCAGTAATTCGGTCAGCTTTTCAATATCGTTTTGCATAAAGCGCAGCGCCGTACTGACAACTTCATCAAGACTGTTCTCATTGGCAACTTGTGCCAGCGCTTGCTGTGCCGCGGCTTGATAATGCGCATCGGCGTCTAAGCTAATCATGGGCTGACCACCAAAACGGCTTAGCAGAGGCATTTGTCGCGCCAAGCTACTGCAAAGTGCATCCATGGTTTGAATGCGTAGACGCGCGGGTTGCGATAGCAATTGCCAGCCGCAATTTTTAGCGTGTGCCAGTGCTTTAATCGCCAAATCGCGCGTCACTTGCTTATGCGGTGCGTCAACTGTGGTGTTATTTTCTGCTGCTTCTAGCGACATTAAAATACGATTCCGCATTTCAGCAGCGGCTTTATTTGTAAACGTCAGCGCGATGATCTCTTCTGGCGCTTCAACCCTTGCCAGCAGTTTTAAATAGCGTTGCGTCAGCAGCTCAGTTTTGCCTGCACCTGCAGGCGCTTCAACAATAAAATTCTCTAGCTCTAACGCGCGTTGGCGATTGTAGGTGTCTATCTGTATTAAATCGTTATGCATTTTATTGTCGGTTTATTATTGGTTTTGTTCAAACTGTAAGGCGCGTTCTGGCAAGCGCAGCAAAGGCTTCACTTCGCAGTAAAGTAAATCGGCCTCTTTTTCAAATTTTACATTGGCGACACCCGCTTTAATTTCTTGGGCAATGGCGGTTAAGCTTTGCTGCCAATGCAAAATCAGTGCCTCAAAACTATCAAAATCTTTAAAGGAGGAGCTGTTTTTTAAGTCATCAAATGCTGTGATATCTGGCAATACATCGCTTGCCGCAACGCCACTAAATAGTGGTTCTAACAAATCCACCTTGGCAAAGCAAGCCGCAATTACTTGCTCATCTTTTAATACCAAGGATGCGTATAGCGGCAATTGTGGCTTGGTAATGCGGGCATCGGCCCAACTGCTATGGCTGGGTTTGCTACTGCCGGTTTTGTAATCGATGATGACTAATTCGGAATTTTCTAAAGCATCAATTCGGTCGATGCGTAAGGTGATTTCCAAGCCTTCAATCGCTAAAATATGCTGCGCTTCGCAGGCCTGCACTGTGAAATCAGCGCGCTGTTTTTCATGCTGTAGCCATGCATTTATCAAAGGCAGCAAGCGTTGTTGTTCAATCAGCAGAATTTGTTTAGGCACATTTTCAATGGCACTTAAGGTTTTAATCGCAGCATCAATGGCTTGTTGAATGGCTGTTTCAAGCTGATTATCCGACATCGCTTTTAGTTTGGCTGCGCTTTTACAATTGAGCCAAAATTTCTGCAAAACAGCATGCGCCAGATTGCCACGCGCTAGATTGTCCAGCCCGTCAGTTGGGCTTTCTAGCGCTTTTGCACCCAGCCGATACTGATAAAAAGCCCAAGCAGGGCAGATGGCTTGCGCTTCAAATAGCGCACTGCCGCCGCGAAGCTTTTCATCTACACTAATCTCTGGCGCCATTGCATCATCAATCAATTCAATATCGGCTTGTGCCTGCATGCTCAGCGTTTCAGCCAGTGTGTTAATCGGCGTAAGTGCATCGGCAAAAGGTAAGTCGTTCAATAAAGGTGAGGCGCGTAATTCACGATCGGCTTCTTTGTGCGCCCAAGAAAATATAATCTCACTGCTGCTATTGATTAAGCGTTGCTGCACTTTTTGCGCAAATGCCGCCTGAATATCAGTATCGGCATTTGGCATATGCATATCACGTTGTAGCTTAATCGGTAATAATGGATTTGGCCTTGCAGGTGGCGGCCAATGTTGGTCATTCATACCTAGTACCCATGCACCATCTAAGGGAATGGCACTGCTTTCTAACATACCCAATATTTGTACATTTGGCCTACCTTTGGTTTCGGGTAAAAACATACTGGCGGCGCAAATTTGATTCAGCCTTGTTGCGGCATCCATAGCCGAAATAGGGCCAGTTAAAGCATCTAAATCCGTCAGGTTTTGCAATGCTTTTAGCCATGCTTGCTGGGCTTGATATTCGTAGCTGCTCAAAATTCGCGTATTTGCCCAACTGACGTCACTTAATAATTGGCTAAATTGCACCGCCCAATCAGATGCCTTACGTTTGCCACGAAATTGTATTTGCGCGTTTTGCAATATTGCTAAATGCGCTAAAAATGTTATTAGCCCAGTTTCTGTTAGCTTCTGCGCTAAAACCAGCAGGCTTTGCAAGCTAACATTGCGCGCTAATTTCTTACGCATTTGCGCATCCAGCAAATGCCGCGCGTCGGTTTCGGCCTCATTGCCCCAATAGCTATCTAGCAACAGCGCACTTAAATCGGCCTGTGCAGCATTTTGGCTGCTAACCGCTAAGCGCAATAATCGCAAGCCGCTAGCACTCATCGCGTGTTCACTTAATGGCGCACCAATCGAAAAATCCATGCTGCGTGGCGCTTCATACAAGCTGGGTTGCAAGGTTTCTGGGTGGAAAATATCGTCTAATAAATCGGCTAGCTTGCTGCGTATATTGCCCAATACCGGCGTGATAATAGCTAAATTGGCTTGTGGATTTTGTGCCAATGATTGTTTTGCCCAAGCCACCGCAGCGCGACATTCGGCGTTAATGTCATCGCAGGCTATTTGCTGAGGATTTTCGCGTTTTTGCTGATGTTGCAAAAAGCTGACTTTAGTATTTTTTGCTTGTAGGTTTGTAATTAATCGCTGCTCTAAGGGTGTGAGTCTGTCAAAACCAGCAAGCTCAATCGTCGCGGGTATTGGTAGTTGCGTTTTGCCTAAATAGTCAATTTGCATGGCTAATGCTCTGGCACATTCCAAGACATTTTTTTCTGAACATAAAGCTTGAAAAGCCTGACGCCAGCGCAAAAACTGCCGCGTTTCTACCGATTGAAAATAATCACCCAATTGCACATCGTTAATCTGCCATTCAATCAATAGCTGATTGGCCTGCATCGCTGCATCGGCAAGGCTTGCAATATCAAATAATTCAGCTAGTCGATGCTTTTCAATGCAGCTTTGAATCGCTTGCTGCCACAGCATTTTTTCTGTTACCGCATTCAAATATATAGCAGGAAAATGCGCTACATCTACTTCTCCCGCCAGCATAGCCTGCTGCATCAACTGCGTTAACCATTGCTGTAACGTCATTATTGCCGGCGTTTGCCACAGTGTTTGTTGAAGCGATAATTGCTGCTGTTGATGCAACTGCAGGCCGCGACTTAGGCGGGCAGTGGTACATAATATTAAATGCGGCGTTAAATTTAACATGTCGATATTGTAGGGTAACATGCGTTAAAATGGCGCATTGGCAAAACTGAAATGTGATTAATAAGGACAAAAAATGCTCAGTAAATTAGCAAAACTATTTAAAATATTTTTATGGGCGTTGTTGATTCCTATTGTTTTATTCGGCTTGTACACTTGGGCCGCGCTTAACTGGGTGTATTCATCGGGTGAGCGGGCTGGTTATGTGCAAAAACTTTCACAAAAAGGTTTTGTTTGTAAAACCTATGAGGGTGAGCTGGTGCTGGTTTCTATGCCCGGTACGCAAGCCGAAAAATTCTTTTTTACGGTGAGGAATGCTGCAATTGCTAAACGTATTAATGAAACCGTGGGCAAACGCGTACGCTTGATTTATGAAGAGCACGTTGGTATTCCAACCAGCTGTTTTGGTGAAACTGGTTTTTTTGTACAAGATGTACAGCTGCTAGATAATCCCAAAATTGAGATGATACAAAAGGGTGAACTTCAGTAATTATGGCGGGTGCTCTTGCAGTTAACGACGAAAAAAACTATATCACCCCGCAAGGTTTTGCCGCCTTGCAGGCAGAGTTTCATCAGCTTTATAAAGTAGAGCGGCCAGAAGTGGTGCGCACCGTTTCTTGGGCGGCTAGCAATGGCGACCGCAGTGAAAATGGTGACTATATCTACGGCAAGCGTCGCTTACGCCAAATTGATAGCCGTTGCCGCCATTTAATGCGGCGCATGGATTTAGCCGAAATTGTGGATAGCAGTTTGCAACAGCATCTGGAAAAAGTATTTTTTGGCGCTTGGGTGACATTATTTAATTTGGCAGACGATAGCGAACATATCTATCGTATTGTCGGCAAAGACGAATTAGAGCCTACAAAAGGCTACATCAGCTGGGTTTCGCCATTGGCAAAAGCCATGCTGGGTAAAGGTTTAGGCGATACAGTTAAGGTGATTACACCTAAAAGCGAAGAGATGTATGAAGTGGTGGAAATTCGCTACACCGACCCTAATCATGTAGGCACTTGAACTAAAGCCACTTTTTACCTATCCTAATCTCTATGTTGAAACGTTTTTCATATTTTGCGGCTTATTTATTATTGGTGTTAATGCCAATGCAAGCCTTGGCGACCGCTAATATGCTGGTTTGCAACAGCATGATGCAATCAAGCGCGGCTAAATATCAGGCTGAAAATACCAGTAGCTCGGTAAGCGAAATGCCCTGTCATCAACACATGACAACAAAAAGTCATCACCAATATTATTCTAAATCATCCTGCAAAACCACTTGTGCTAATTTGTGCGCATTAACGGCGATACCAGTACAGATTCAATCTAATTTTGCTTTAAATTCTACTCAACTATTTGATTTTAATCATCAAATATACGCTTCAATTCCCCAGCAAAACCTGCAACGCCCACCCATCACCTTTATTTAATACCCTAATTGCGTCCTAAATTCGGGGCATACTAATTTGGTTTGATGGCTGATTATTCAGCCATCTAGATAAAGGAAAAATCATGTTTTACAATCGTTTCAACATTGTGTTGCCGTTGCTGGCCATGCTACTCAGTCAACCCGCCACCGCTGGCCCTATGGGCTTTGACGAATCATTTATGGCAATGGGCGACTTCAATAATAATTGGCGCGAATCGTTTATTAACTACGCCATTACCCCGCGTGACGCATTTGGTGTTAGCGCAACTTATATGCGCGCTGACGATAAAAGTAAATCGCGCACCTTAGAAGAAGTGACCTACACGCGCCTGCTTAAACGCTGGAACGCGCCGCATGCGCAGGCTAATTTGTGGTTTCAAGGCGGAATAGGTGCACTTCAGGGCGAGGATAAATTGATAGGCGAAAATCGCGATTTCGATAAAGTGATGATTACGCCTGGCGTTCAGTTTGATTATGAAACGACACGCGTTTACTTTCAGGCATCGCATCGGCTCTATCGCGCATCCGATATTAATCACGATTTCACTTCAGTGCGTGCAGGGTTTTCATTTTATGAAACAGATTACGACAAAACCCAGCCCTGGCTGATTTTAGAGGCGCGCAATATGAACGGACTATCAGAGAAAGTTGAAATCACACCCATGTTGCGCCTGATCAACAAAAGCTTTTTTGTAGAAGCGGGCGTGAACAACTCACGCGAACCACGCTTTAACTTTATGTATATATTTTAAGGACTCAAATCATGAAAAAATTATTATTAAGCACTTTAGTGGCAGCAATAATGTTCAGCCAAGCCGCAATGGCCACGCAAACTATTAAAGCCAATGTAAACGGCATGGTGTGTGCGTTCTGTGCGCAAGGCATTGAGAAAAAAATGCGCGCGCTAACTCAAACCAAAGACGTTTACGTGAACTTAAAACAACGCATTGTGGCGGTTGAACTTAAGGATGGCCAAGAATTGAGTAATGAAAAAGTAAAGGCCATCATTAAAGATGCGGGCTATGATGTGACTTCTATCGAAATTTCTGAGCATCCAGTAGCGCATATTAAAGCCGAATTAGAATCGAAAGCAGAGGCGAAAAAATGAGTGCTAAATTGCAAGCCGATATTGATTCTGATGTTGATTTAAGCGCGGTAAAAGCTGCAGACATTGATTCAAGCGCGGTGAAAACCGCGCATAAAGTCAATATTCTATCTTTATTCACCAGTGGCTCAACCTTGATTTGCTGCGCCTTGCCCGCCACTCTGGTGGCCATTGGCTCAGCAGCAACGCTTGCCAGTTTAGTATCTAGTTTCCCACAGTTAATCTGGATAAGTGAGCATAAATCATTGGTATTTGGTTTGGCAGGTGCTATGTTGGCAATAGCAGGCTATTTGCAATGGCAAGCGCGCAATGCGCCATGTCCGGCAGACCCAACATTAGCGGCAGTTTGCACCAAAACGCGCAAAAACGCCTTGCTGATTTATTGGCTATCGGTAGGTATTTATGCCGTAGGGGCGTTTTTTGCTTTTATTGCGCCACTGTTAATTTAGCTATCATTTATAATCAAGCCAATAGTCATGGTGGGTTCAAGTAAAAATTGAATTCATCATGACGCGCTTGTGTAGTTGTAAATCTAAGGATACTGCTTTATGACTTACATTATCATTAAATATTTAATCACCGCCGCCGTAGTGGTGATGGTTTCTGAGTTAGCTAAAGTGAGTGACAAATTGGGTGGTTTGCTTGCAGCGCTGCCCTTGGTGACAGTGCTCGCTTTGATTTGGCTATATGTTGAGCAACAACCAGAAGGCAAAATTGCCAATCACGCGTTTTACACCTTTTGGTATGTGCTGCCAACGCTGCCCATGTTTTTGTTATTTGCCTACTTTTTACCTAAGTTTGGCTTTTGGCTAACGCTTAGTAGTTGTATCGCTTTTACGGCAATCTTTTTTTATGTTTACGCGCTTATTATTAAGCAATTTGGTATTCATTTATTTTAATGAGCCGCTTATCAAAAAACCATTTAAGTTGGGATATCTTCTGCAAAATCGTTGATAACTTCGGCGATATTGGTGTTTGCTGGCGCCTTGCCAAACAATTGCATGATGAACATGGCTTAACAATTAGGCTATGGATAGATAATTTAAGCGTAGCGCAAAAAATTATCCCGCAACTGGATATTGGTTTAAATCAGCAAGTCGTCGATAAAATTACCGTGTTGAAATGGCATGCTGGAGCTGACTTCACAAAAACAGCTGACGTGGTGATTGAGGCATTTACCTGCGAATTACCAACAGCGTACGTAAGCGCGATGGCGCAAAAAAAATCCAAATGGATTAATTTAGAGTATTTATCAGCGGAATCATGGGTCGCCGATTTTCATGCCAAGCCATCACCGCAAGCAAATGGCTTAACCCGTTATTTTTACTTTCCAGGGTTTGAAGAAAACACTGGTGGTTTGATTCGTGAATCAAATATTAACAAGTACAAACAAAATCATCTTAGTACGTCATTCCCGCGAAAGCGGGAATCCATTTTAGATGGAAATTCAACTTGGATTCCCGCTTTCGTGGGAATGACGGAAAGTGAAGGATTTGAGAGTGCTTTGAAAATCTCACTTTTTTGTTATCAAAATGCGCCCATTTTAGACTTATTTGTAGCCCTACAAGCCAGTAAAAATGAGGTTATTGTCTATGTGCCAGCTAGCGCAATTTTGCCAAAAGTGGGAGATTATTTTGGCGTAGAAAATATTGAAATCGGCCAAAAACTCACCAAAGACAATCTCACCATACAAGTGCTGCCATTTTTAAGCCAAGCCGATTATGATCAACTTTTACGCGAATGTGACCTTAACTTTGTGCGCGGTGAAGATAGCTGGGTGAGGGCGATTTGGGCAGGTAAGCCACTTATTTGGCAGCCTTATTTTCAAGAAGAAAATACGCATATTAAAAAGTTAGAGGCATTTTTGTCATCGTTTTATGCAAACTTTGATGCGAAACAGAGTGTATTTAGAATGCATGCAGGCTGGACTGGTGAACAAATTTCGGAATCCGTTTGGCAGGATTATTTAAACAATTTCGCGCAAATTAGCGATTACACTTTGCAACAATCTCAGCAGTTAGGTAAACAAGCAGACTTGGCTACTAAACTGGTGAGTTTTTGCAATAATATTGCGCAAACATAAAACGCCGAAACTGGTTAAAAAAGAATAGTTTAGGTATAATGCGCGGCTTGATATTCCAACCCAATGCTTGATATTTTAAATCAACTAAACAGTAAGGCAACCAATGAAAACAGCTCAAGAACTCCGCGCCGGTAACGTGATTATGGCCGATGGCGTACCATTAGTGGTGGTAAAAGCCGAATACAATAAATCTGGCCGCAGCACAGCCGTTGTTAAAATGAAATTTAAAAACTTGTTAACCGATGCTCCAAGCGAGACGATTTATGGCGCAGGCGACAAATTTGACGTGATTGTGCTTGAGAAAAAAGAAGCGACATATTCATATTTTGCTGATCCAACCTATGTATTTATGGATTCAGAATATAACCAATATGACGTAGATGCCGAGTTTATGGAAGATGCGCTACCATTTTTAGAAGACTCAATGCCAGTGGATATTCGCTTTTATGAAGGCAAAGCGATTTCTGTAGAGTTGCCAACGACTGTTGTGCGCGAAGTGACTTACACTGAGCCAGCCGTAAAAGGCGATACATCAGGCAAGGTAATGAAACCAGCTAAATTGGCGACAGGATTTGAGATTCCAGTGCCATTGTTTGTGGCGCAAGGTGACAAGATTGAGATTGATACAAGAACAGGTGAATACCGTAACCGCGTACTAAAATAATTAAACACATTTTTGCGTCATTATACGTCGTTGCAAAGTTAAAATTTTCCCTTACATATCAATTATATGCGCGGTCAAATTTTAACTTTACGCCTAGTCTAATTTAGCAAAAAAATGTTTAAGAGTTTCTATGAGTAATAAAAAAGGCCGCATATGCGGCCTTTTTTATTTGATTAAACTAAGAAGCCGTACCACCCACCGTTAAGCCATCAATCTTAAGCGTTGGCTGACCAACGCCCACCGGCACGCTTTGGCCTTCTTTTCCGCAAGTGCCCACGCCAGAATCAAGCGACATATCATTACCTATCATTGAAACGCGGGTTAACACATCTGGACCATTGCCAATCAATGTTGCGCCTTTCACTGGGTAAGTGATTTTTCCATCTTCAATCATATAAGCTTCGGCTGCGCTAAAGACAAATTTGCCGCTGGTAATGTCCACTTGCCCGCCACCAAAATTAGCGGCGTATAAACCTTTTTTAACCGATTTAATAATCTCAGCCGGATCTTTGTCGCCATTGTGCATATAGGTATTGGTCATGCGCGGCATGGGGATATGCGCATAGCTTTCGCGGCGCGCATTGCCTGTTAGTGGCATATTCATCAGGCGGGCGTTTAGGCTATCTTGAATATAGCCGCGCAATATGCCGTTTTCAATCAATACCGTTTTATTGGTCTGGTTGCCTTCATCATCCATCGTAAGCGAACCGCGTCTGTCGGTTAATGTGCCGTCATCTACAATGGTGATGCCTTTGGCGGCCACTTGTTTGCCCATCATATTGGCAAACGCGCTGCTGCCTTTACGATTAAAATCGCCTTCTAAACCATGGCCAATCGCTTCATGTAATAGAATGCCAGGCCAGCCTGCACCAAGCACTACTGTCATGCTGCCAGCTGGGGCAGGGCGTGCGTCTAAGTTCACTATGGCTTGATGCACGGCTTTTTGTGCGTAATCCTGTAATACTTCATCAGTAAAGTAACTATAGTCAAAACGTCCGCCACCGCCGCTAGAGCCTTGCTCGCGGCGACCGTTCTGCTCTGCATGTACTTGCACCGAAATGCGCACCAAAGGGCGCACATCAGCCGCCATAACGCCATCACTTCTGGCGACCATGATGACTTCATATTCACCGGCAATACTGGCCATTACTTGGGTCACGCGTGGATCGACTTTTTTAGCGAATTGTTCTAAACGCTCTAGTAACTTTACTTTTGCGTCGGCGCTCAAGCTGGCGATTGGGTCTTGCGGTAAATACAGCTGGTTATTTTGGCGTGTGATAATGCTTTTACCAGTCTGCTCTAAACCTAATGCGGCAATCGATTTGGTCGCATTGGCGGCTTGCTGTAAAGCGGGCAGGTTAATATCATCGGAATAGGCAAACGCGGTTTTTTCGCCACTAATGGCGCGCACGCCAACGCCTTGGTCAATACTGAAATTACCCGATTTAACTTGGCCTTCTTCTAAGCCCCAAGACTCGCTACGGCTATATTGAAAATATAAATCCGCATAATCCACTTGGTGCGACATGATATTGCCAAGCACGCTTTGTATGGCGTTGGTATCAAGCCCAGTCGGCTTCAGCAATACATCGTGTGCGGTATCAAAGTGGCTGGCTTTGGTTAAATTTGGCTGTTCTATTTTCATTATCTTAATATGGTGACATTCTATAAATTTACTATACCCGCATAGCGTAAAAACGCACTAAGTATATTCTTGATTACTAAATGCATAATTAACCAGTACTTAGATTGCTTTAATGGTTTTGTGTTTTAGCGCAGGCAAGCTATTACGCAAGCTAGTTTGGTAGTCGCGATTCACGTTTGCCATTACCACGCCAGACCCGCGCGGTAGTCTGTCTAAAATTACGCCCCATGGGTCAACAATCATGCTATTGCCATGTGTTTCGCGGCCAGATAAATGGTAGCCACCTTGCGCAGGGGCAATCACGTAGCATAGATTTTCAATTGCGCGGGCGCGTATTAGGCTTTCCCAATGCGCTTTGCCTGTGGTTTCGGTAAAGGCAGAGGGCACCACCAGCATATCGACTTCGCCCATGGCGCGGTATAACTCTGGAAAGCGTAAATCGTAGCATATGGACAAGCCAATTTTGCCGTAAGGTGTTTCAACCACAACGACTTCATTGCCAGGCTCTATGGTATTTTCTTCATGGTAATGTTCGGTGCCTAAATCTAGGCCAAACAAATGAATCTTGTCGTAACGCGCCACTTGCACGCCTTTGTCGTTATACACCAAGCAGCTATTGCGTACTTTATTGGGGAAGTTGCTAGTTAACGGCACCGTGCCGCCAATCAGCCAGATTTTGTGTTCTTTAGCCATTTTCGCTAAAAAACGTTGTATAGGGCCACCGCCTGATGTGGTACCTTCGCCTTCATTTTCGCGAACGGTTACTTTGTCTGTTTCTTTAACGCCCATAATGCAAAAATACTCTGGCAGAACCACAATTTTTGCGCCTTGGTTAACGGCAATCGCAATTAAGCGTTCTGCCTCAATTAAGTTAGAAGACACTTGCGGGCTAGATGCCATTTGAATGCCAGCCACTTTGACGCTGTTCGCTGTGTTTTTAGATTGTGCAGACGGTTTTTTTGTTAAATTGGCCATGTGTTTTACTATTCGAAATTATTGAAGAGGTGACTGGTTAATCGGCTTTTTTGCGTCATCATTTTCAGATTTTATCTCTATTGGATTATCCCAAGTACCAGAAATAACATAATCAGTTGCCGCAATTTTGTTAAAAGGATCTTTTAGTATCTTTTGTGCAACAAAAGCGGCCGCACCAACAATAGGGCCACCAACTAATGCCGCAAGCGATAGGCTATCGCTGACGTGCGGCGTTACTTTAATCCTTAAATGTTGAGTTTCAGTTTTTAAATTAGTTTCACCCTTAATCTTGGCCTCTGCCGCTGGGCCGGTCATAAAAAAATCGTCACTACGCACAATGCCGCTATCAATTTTGGCGGTGGCGCTAATTTTATCAAAGGCAAAACCATCGCTGAATAAATCTCTAAAATCCAAGCTCAAGCGGCGTGGTAAGCTTTGTAAGGTTAATAAGCCAAATAAACGACCTACACCTGGCTGCACTTTTAGCACTTGGCCGCTGGTGGCTTCAAACGTTAAATTGCCGTCTAGGCGCGCAATATCGAACTCATGCGGGCTACCTGCCCAGCTTAGTCTTCCCTCTATTTGCGCTTCGCCACCTTTAACCGTATCAGGCTGACCAAAGCGCACCAGCGTTTTGCCAACATTGTTAGAGTTAAGCGTTAAAACAAGGTTGGTATTGGGGTTGCGCGTCCAATTATGCCAATTGCCCTGCAGCGCTAATGTGCTGTCTGGGTTATTAATAGTGAGTTGTTGAACGACCCAATCTTCACCGTTTTCAAATGCATTTAGATTAAGCGCGCCTAGTTTTTTGCCGCCAATTTCAAAATTATCGGCCACCACATCTAGTGCAGGGTAGGCTTGCATTTGCTTTCTAAACTCTGTTTTGGTTTTAGTTTTTACGGTGCTATTGGCAGCATTTGGAATGCTTAAGCGCTTTAATCGGGCAATTATTTTACCGTTATCTGCACTTTGCCACTCAACATCACCCAGCATTTCTTTGGCGTCTACCGCCATTTTTAGGCCAGTGGCATTAGGCTGTGCGATTACTTTTAAGCTATTAATACTGCGGTCGCCAAAGTTAAGTTTGCGAATAGAAATATCGGCTTTGCTAATTAAATTTAAAGTGGCAGAGTTGCTAGATGGATGATTGTTTGAGCTGTTAGCAGGTTGCGCTAACAAAGCTAACCAATCATTAACATCAATTTCTTCAAACTTGCCATTTACGCTTAAACCAGCTTGCAAGGCCTCAGCTGCAGGTGTATTGATGCCAACAGAGCCGCGTTCAAATGCGAGTTCGCCCGCTTGATTGGTGCGCAACATTTTTGCAGAAAGCACATTGCCATAAATGACACTAATAGCGTCACTATCAGCGTTAAGCTGTTTTTTTTCTATATTAAGGTTTAGCTCTTGCTGCGCCTGCTTATTAAAGGGCGGCGGTAGTTGCACAGCCAAACCGATTAAGTTTGAGCGTAAGCTAATATTCACCAAAGGCTTTTTAATGCTGATTTCGCCAGACCAATTGGCGCTGCCAGCAATATGCTGAGTTAAGGCATTAGACGTCATTTTTTGAATACCAACATCTCTGATTTTGCCATTGGCTTTAATTTGGATGGTTTTATCAGAAGCGGTGGCTAAATTAAATTGTGTAGGGCCGCCAAACACCTCGGCACTCACATTGTTGGCGGCAAGCCCAGTTTCACTAAAGGTTAAGCTGCCATTTATCTTGCTTAATTCTGGCAAGCCAATATCAGCATTGGCGAAAATCGTGCCGTTGCTTACTTTGTAAATACCTTTGTATTTAGTCAATTCTGAATTTTGGAGTGGGATTTTCAAATCTAACAGTAATTTGCCACGGCCTGCTGTTTTAAGGTCATCGGTAAAGCCCATTGTCACTTGTTTAACAGGGCTTTCATTTACAAACTTAATGCCATCAGCAACCAAACCTTCTGCTTCACTAGCAATATGTAAAATCGGCCAATCGGCATCAAGCTGTGCAATTTCAGCGCGGCTTTTAATGATTTTTTTGCCCGAAATACGTCCATCAGAGGCAAGTAAAAGCATGCGCTTGCCTTCAAACAGCATATCCAAATCCAGATTGTCAATAATGGGCCATCCTGTGCCATATTCCAACACGGCATCACTAATTTTAGCGGTGACTTTAAAAATACCCAGTTTACTGTCTGGTTGATGTTGCTTGTCAACATAGGGGAAGTCGGCCAGATGACCTTTTACAGTCAGCATAATATTTTCAGCTTGGCCTTCTAATATAGAGGTATCTAGCCAATGAATGGTGTCTTCGCCCAAAATAGTAGGGTAGTAAAAAGGCGCAAATTTGGCATTACCTTTGCCAAATTGGCCTGATAAATCTAAATAGCCACCTTTAACGCCATTCATATCGTATTTGGCATTTAGCGTGCCTGTTAGGTGCGGGCTGCTGATAAAAAGCGATTGTGCCGTTATTTTTAGAGCATCGTTTTTAATCGCCCACTTTATATCGCCTGTTAAGCGACTAGCCGGCACAGGCCAGCGCAATATATCTTTAAAATGCAAGTTAGCATTTTGGCTATTGAGTGTGACAGTGCCGCCTGTTTCATCGGCATCAATGCTACCTGTTAAGCCATCAAACCCGGGTATTTTTTGAAAAGCTTGTATACCAAGCTGATTAAAGCGTGTGTTGATTTTATAGGCTTTGGCATTGTTATTGGTGCCTTCCCAATGCAAATTTAACGCCTGTAAATTGCCCGCCGGCGCAAAGCCATTTAGCTGGGCCAACACATTTTTTGGCAAATTAAAGTGCGCCGTCATTGGTTTTAGTGAGGCCAAATTAAACTGATTTAATTGAATATCCGCTTTGATGTAAGGCTGATTATTTTTGATGCTATGTGCGTAATAGCCGTTGCCATTGCGAATATCCAAGCCGCTATTGGTAATCAGCGTTATATTTGTTGCGTTAAAAGTTTGCGTATTATTTTTGTTTTGCCATTGCACATCGCCTGCAAAAGTCTGTGCAATAAGCGGTAACTGTTGAAATTTGGTGATAACGGCTAAGTTACTGATGTTTGCTTGAGTTTTGATGCTATCAATTTGGCTATTAGCAAAAGTAAGCCAAATTTTTGCATTACCAGTACCGCTTTGCATATCAATTGGATAATCTAGCCAAGGCTTGAATGCGGTTAAATCGGTTTGTTTTAAATCGGCAAAAAAGTCGCCATGCCATTCATTAATTTTGGCCACATCGCGCCCCACAAACTGCCCGTTTGCGGTAATTTTTTGTTGCGTGCCAACAGAAGGTAAGGCCGATAACGTAAATTGATGTTGCCCCAGTAAGCGGTTTAATACAGGGTTTTGCAGTGTTAAATTAAACTGATTCAGCGATAAAGCGGGCGCTTGGCGCAAATCATCTTGCCAAATCAATTGAGCATTCTCAACCTTTACCATACGTTGGTGCAGCAACCAATTCGTAAAATCTGGTTTAGATTCACCCGCCAAGGCAATGCCCGCTAAATAAATGCTGCCATCCGCTTTGCGTCTAATCGTAAGCGCTGGCTGATGAACGATTAGTTTTGAAAGTCTAGGCTGCAATCTTGGAATACTCCACCAAGACAAGCTGCCTTCTACCGTATTTAAATGAAGTGCAACACGATTTTCGGCATCGTACACATCAGTATTTTGTAAATTAACTTTTGGCGATACCCCATCCCAGCCAGTGACAATATTGCCAATAGTGATTTTTTGCCCCATCGATTTTGAAACATAGTGCGCAATATCGTCTTTGTATTGATCGATATGAGGGAAAATGGCAAAACGCAGCGCAAGCGCCGTGATAGTAATGACGATTAGCAGCAAAAGCAGACCATACAATGCCCAACGGGCTATTTTTTTAAGTGTGATCATTAATTTGCGCGATGAACCTTGAGTGTGGCGATTTAAATAGATAAATAACAATTTTAACTGTTTATTTTACTTGAAAAAAACGCCATAACTTGTAAACAAAACGTAAACAAGCTTTAGCCTATGGTTTTTGCCAAAAATCACTTATAAGTATTGCCCCAGATTGCTTTAGAATAACGCCTTTTGGCTAATATAGCTGACGCAATTTTTGGGTGTGATATAGATTGATTCAATTTAGAAATTTAAGTCTGTTCCGTGGTGTAAAAGTGTTGCTAGAACAGGCGGCTTTTCAACTGCATCCCGGCCACAAAGTAGGGCTGATTGGTGCCAACGGCGCGGGTAAATCATCGCTATTTGCTTTGCTGCGCGGTGAGTTGCAGCAAGAAGTCGGCGATTTAGAGATTCCACCAAACTGGGTGATTGCGCATGTGGCGCAAGAAACGCCTAGCCTAGGTTTGCCAGCTTTGCAATTTACGCTAGAAGGCGATGCCGAATTAACCGAAATCGAAACGGCTTTGCTACAGGCTGAAACGCAACACCAAGGTGCTAATTTTTCAGGTGAAAGCATCGCCGAGTTGCATCAGCGCTTAAGCGATATTGAAGGCTATTCTGCCAAAGCGCGCGCATCTAGTTTGCTGGATGGTTTGGGTTTTACGCAAGCTGATTTAAGTCGTCCTGTCAGTGATTTTTCGGGTGGTTGGCGCGTGCGCCTTAATTTAGCGCGTGCGTTAATGTGCCGCAGCGATTTACTATTATTAGATGAGCCCACCAACCATTTGGATTTGGATGCAGTGATTTGGCTAGAAACATGGCTGCGCGATTATCGCGGTACGCTGTTGCTGATTTCGCACGATAGAGATTTTTTAGATAATGTAATTGATACCGTGCTGCATATTGAGCAGCAACGCATTACGCTGTATCGCGGCGGCTACTCGGATTTTGAACGCCAACGCGCAGAGAAACTGGCCTTACAACAAGCCATGTTTGAAAAGCAACAGCGCAAGGTCGCCCATTTACACAGTTATATTGACCGTTTTAGGGTACAGGCCACCAAAGCGCGCCAAGCGCAAAGCCGCATTAAAGCATTAGAGCGCATGGAAATGATTTCAGCCGCGCATGTGGATTCGCAATTTAGCTTTGAGTTTCGCGCACCAATTGCAGCGCCAGATCCCTTATTGGTATTAGATGATATTGATGCAGGGTATGCGGACAAAACCATTCTTAAAAAAGTGGTGATGGCGATTCGGCCAGGGGAGCGGATTGGCCTTCTTGGTAAAAATGGCGCGGGTAAATCGACATTAATTAAGCTGCTGGCGGCTGAATTAAAACCCTTAGCAGGCAAGCGGGTAGAAGGCAAAGAGCTTAATATTGGCTATTTTGCGCAACATCAATTGGAGCAATTACGTCCACACGAATCGCCCTTGCAACATATGCTGCGACTTGACCCGACCACACGTGAGCAAGAGCATCTGAATTATCTAGGCGGTTTTGATTTTAAAGGCGATATGGCGCGTGCCAGTTGTGAAAATTTTTCAGGGGGCGAAAAATCGCGTTTGGCTTTGGCCTTATTGATTTGGACGCGGCCTAATTTGCTGTTGCTAGATGAACCGACCAACCATTTAGATTTGGAAATGCGTCATGCTTTAACGCTGGCATTACAAGATTACCAAGGTGGTGTGATTTTGGTATCGCATGATAGAGCCTTATTGCGCGCCACTTGTGATAATTTTGTGCTGGTTGCCAATGGCGTGGCAGAGGCTTTTGATGGCGATTTAGAAGATTATAAAGATTGGCTAGCCAATAATAAAACGCAAACGAATACTGTCAATATTGAAACTGCCGTTAAAAAGAACGATTACGCGCAAAGCAAAGCAGAGCGCCAAGCGCGTATTGTTGCACGCAGGCCGTTAGTAAAAGAAACTGAGCAGATTGAGAAAAGCTTAGAAAAGCTAAATGCTGAAAAAAGCATATTGGATGCACGCGCCAGTGAAGGCAGTTTGTATGATGCAAACAATAAAAATGAATTGCAGCAGTTGCTAAAGCGCCAAGCAGAGTTAAGCAACGCGATTGATACCGCAGAAATGCGCTGGCTTGAGTTGCATGAGCAATTAGAAGCAATCGCTTATATTTAATTCGTCAGAAATTTAGTTAACCATTTAAAAGTATAGAAAATATGGACTATTCAACACGTTTAACCTTGCTACACACCTTATGTTTTGCCGAAACGTTTGATGACGGCGCAAAACCGAATATTAGCTTGGATGACTACAGCGCGGTTGATTCTGCGCATTATTTAGCTAGCTTTGTCACGTTCAGGGCGATTCAAGAGGCGGGCCGCCAGCCAGCGGATGAGCGGCATAATAATTTTGATATGCTCACTGTGTATCAAGCCTATGCCATGCTGGTATTTGCATTTTTAACCTTGCCGCTTACGCATGAATTATCAGAAGATGGTAAAGCCGCGCCTGATTTTACAAAAGCCCAGGTGATTATCGCTAAAACCTTATTTGCAGGCATTGCGGATGCTGAGTTGATTGAAATTATAGACTCAGGCTTTCATAAATTTAAGCTTATAGGTGATGCAGAAGCAGAGCATTGGGCAGAGTTTAGAGAGAATTTAGATAAAATAACGGTGAGTTTTGTAGTGGCAGGTACCGATGACGACAGTCCGCACAGCAAAGATGAAGTGCTACCACTTTTTGGCCAATTATTAAGCCAATTATGTGAAGCGTTTGAGCGCGATTAAGCTTTAATTACAATATTTAATGCACAGTAAAAAGCCTGCCTATTGAGAGATAGGCAGGCTTTTTTATAAACGACTCAAATACACTTAACTATTGATCGGTTTTGCCGTTGGTGCCGGTTTGTTTTTAAAACGCACATTGTCATGCATGCCACGTCCGCCGCGGTGTGATGATTTAAATTCGCGCGCTTTTTGACGTTGCTCTGGCGTTAAAACAGCATTAATTTTTGCCTCTGTTTTAATACGGCTTAAAGCCTTTTCTTTTTCCAATTTACCTAGTTGGTCCGTTAATTGTTGGGCTTTGGCTTCATCAAAAGTATCTGCTTGTGCCAGCGTGCGTAAGGCTTCCATGGTTTCGCGCTGTTGTTTGTGTTGCGCATATTTAGCTGGCGCTTGTTCGTGCATAATCGCAAATACTTTATCTTGTTGATCTTGCGTTAAATTAAGCGCTTTAAAATGGTGGGGTGTACCTGCACCACCGAATTGGCCGCCATGTTTAAAGCCATGACCACGTTTGCTATCATGTTTATGGCAATCATTACCAGAGCCTGCATAGCTTGATGCAGAGAATGGTAAAGCAATCGCTAGTGCCGAAATTGCCAATAATTGTTTGATTGATAAATTTTTCATTTCATAATCCTTTATTCGTTAACATTCAAAATGTCTGACTTTAAATCCTTCTTTGAAATCCTATGTTTTGCTGCCTTTTAGGATGTTGCCATTGTGCAATCACTAGTTGTAAAACGCCGTTAAGACAGTGTAAATCTGCGTAAATGTGCGTGATTAAGCTTGTTGATGGTTTGGCGACTGGTTATGATGCATTAACCTTTTTAATCATGAAGTTGAACCAAGTATCATTAAAACAAGAATCATGGACAAGCAAGGATTATGGATAAAATTTTACTGATAGATGATGACGTTGAGTTGGTCGAAATGCTTAAAGAGTATATCGACCTTGAAGGCTTCTCTGTTAGCACCGCACATGATGGTGATGCGGGGCTAATAGCTTTGCAAGCCGATACTTATGATTTGGTGGTGCTAGATGTGATGATGCCAAAATTAAATGGCATTGATACTTTGCGGCGTATACGCCAAACCAGCAATATGGCAGTGATTATGCTTACCGCAAAAGGCGATGACGCGGATCGTATTGTGGGTTTAGAGCTGGGTGCAGACGACTATGTGCCTAAACCCTGTACCCCACGCGAGCTTGTGGCGCGTATCAGGGCGATTTTGCGACGTGCTAAGCCGCAAGCCAATCAGGCCAAAACTATTACCCTTAATGAATTAGTATTAATGCCAGAGCAACGACGTGTGGAATGGGATGGCGTGCCTTTGGTGCTGACCAGTACCGAATTTAATTTGCTAGAAGTATTGGTAGAACGCGCTGGAAATGTGGTCAGCAAACAAATGCTTTCAGAGTTAGCATTAGGCAGACCAATGGCTAAGTTTGATCGCAATATTGATGTGCACATGAGTAGCGTGCGCCAAAAGTTAAGCGCGGCAGCAGGCGGTAAGCAGTTGATACAAACTGTTTATAGACTTGGTTACCAATATTTAAAATAAATTAAAAATAGACAAATAAACATGGGCAGACTCTACTGGAAATTTTTTCTATTTTTCTTCTTTGCGCAACTGACTACTGTGCTGGTAGTGAGCTTGGCAATTGGCATGGTGAATGATAAGCGTGACAGAGAAAGACGTTTGATTGACGCTGCACCGCCAGCCAGAACCATGGTGCTAGCCGCGGCCAGCACGCTCAAAATGAATGGTATCGAATCGCTAAAATCGTTAATGGATATTTGGAAAAACGAGCCTATGCCACAGTTGTACGTGGTCAACGAAGAGGGCGCTGAGTTATTAAACCGTCCTTTACCTAAAGGGGTCAATACCACTTCGCTGGCAGCTTTAAGCAGCGATATTGATAATCGCGCCATTCAACAAGTTCAGGCAGACGATGGCCACGCTTACTGGCTATTTGTAGAGGCACGCAATAAACGGCCGCAACCTACTATTATTAATGGCATCAAAATTAAGCAAAGTTTTAGGTACCTATTTCCCGCTATGCCGTTGATTGTGGGTATTTTTGTGAGCTTATTATTTGCTGCTATGCTGGCTTGGTATTTTTCTAAACCAATCAAACAGTTAAGGTTTGCTTTTGAGAGTGCGGCCAGTGGTGATTTAGATGCTCGAGTAGGAAAAGTAATGCAAGGCAGGCGTGATGAATTGGCTGATTTAGGAACGGCTTTTGATGTGATGGTAAGCCGTGTTGGCCAGCTAATTCAAAGCCAAACCCATTTAATGCACCAAGTTTCGCATGAGCTACGTTCGCCCTTGGCACGTTTACAAATCGCGATTGGCTTAATTAAGCAACAATCGGCACAAGCGGATGCGGCACATCCTGTCAGTGAAAAAATTACTACTTCACTTAATCGCATCGAAACCGAGTCGGTGCGCATGGATCATTTAGTCGGTGAGTTGTTGACTTTATCGCGCTTGGAATCGGGCATGACTGCCTTGCAAAAAGAACCAGTCGATTTAAGCGAACTGCTACAGGAATTGGTTGAAGATGCTAATTTTGAGGGCGCTACTAATCATGTCAATGTCCAGTATGCTGCGGAAACTGGTATACAGATACAAGCACAGCCCGATTTATTACAGCGTGCGATTGATAATGTAGTGCGCAACGCAGTCAAATATAGCCCTGCAAATACAACGGTAGATGCTAGCGCAACGATAGACCATTTGGCGAAACAAGTGGTTATTCGCGTGATTGATAAAGGAGAGGGCGTAAAGGCGTCAGAGTTAGAAACGATCTTTAAGCCTTTTTACCGCGCGAATACAGACACTGCAACTAGCGTAAAAGGCTATGGCTTAGGTTTGGCCATCACAAAACAAATTATAGAAGCGCATGGCGGAGAAATTTCGGCAAGCTCTATGGAAAATGCAGGTTTGGTTATCACCATTAAATTGCCAGCGGTTTAATAAAACTGTGATAGATTAACGTTTCGTTACATCTAAATATTGGTTGTGTGCGTATAAATAATTAACAACCTCTAGACAGTCAAAAAACTCAAATTGCTCACGACCATTCAAAAAAAACTTTTACCTGCTAAAGCACTACTCGGTCTTGCTTTTGTTGTTAGCACCTCTGCTTGCAGCCCAATTAAAATTCTTAATGCCATGGTGCCGCAAAGCACTTATAAGCTTGATTCTGGCATTGCATTTGGCAAGTTGCCAAGGCAAAAGCTAGACATCTATTCCCCAAACGCAAAGCTAGAAAACCAAGCGCACAAGCCGCGCAAGGTAGTCATATTCTATTACGGCGGTAGCTGGGATTCTGGTGAACGTGGCGATTACAAATTTATAGGTGAAGCCCTAGCTTCTCTTGGCTATATTGTTGTTATCCCAGATTATCGGGTATATCCGGAAGTATTATTTCCTGCCTTAATGGAAGACCCTGCACTGGCTGCGCGCTGGGTTAAAGACAATATCAGCCACTATCAAGGCGATGCTAATCAGGTGTTTTTGGCTGGGCATTCGGCTGGCGCACATATCGCAGTAATGATGGCCGTTAACGCAGAATATTTGGCAACACAATCGCTTAAACCGACTGACTTTGCCGGTGTTGTTGGGCTTGCAGGCCCTTATGATTTTTTACCGTTAAAATCCGAGCGACTAAAAACTATATTCGGTTCTGCGGCTGAGCAAGCAAAGTCGCAACCCATCAATTTTGTCGATGGTAAAAGTCCGCCAATGTTGCTAGCAGTTGGCTTAAAAGATGGCACGGTCTGGCCAAGAAACACGTTTAATCTGGCCGAAAAAATCAAAAAGAACAATGGCTTAGTGCAAGTGGTGAAGTTTGAGAATTACGGCCATATTGATATGGCGGCAAAATTAGCAAAGCCACTGCGCGGCAATGGCGAGCTGCTAAAAGTGGTAGCCGACTTTATACAAAACATACCCGTAGCGGCAAAATAGCACGCTAGGGTATTGCTTAAATTAGCTAATTTCTCTGGTCGCCAAAAACTGAATATCAGGGTAGCGCTCTTGCGCCATCTGTAAATTCACGCGGTTTGGGGCTAAGTAAACGTACTCTTCATTTCCATCCAAGCCCACATTAAAGCCGTATTTATCGGCAATGGCACGCAAATCGGCGTCTGAGCCGCGTAGCCAGCGCGCTGTGTAGCAGTCGTAGCTTTCAAATACCACATCTACACCATATTCATGCTCTAAACGATGCGCAACCACGTCAAATTGCAACAAGCCAACCGCGCCCAAAATCAGGTCATTTGATAATAATGGCCGAAATAGTTGCGAAGCGCCTTCTTCTGCCAACTGTTGTAAGCCTTTTTGCAGCTGTTTCATTTTTAGGGGATTTTTTAAGCGTGCGCGGCGGAAAAACTCTGGCGCAAACGAAGGAATGTCAGTGAATTTAAGCTCTTCGCCTTCACTAAACGTATCGCCAACCTTAATGGTGCCGTGATTGGGTATGCCGATAATATCGCCAGAGTAAGCTTCATCCATTGTAGTGCGGTCGCGCGCCATAAACGTAATGGCGTTATTCACCGCCATCAATTTGCCAGTAGAAACTTGCTTAATTTTCATACCGCGCTCAAAACGGCCTGAGCAAACGCGCAAGAAAGCAATACGGTCGCGGTGCTTTGGGTCCATATTGGCTTGAATCTTAAATACAAAGCCTGAAAACTTTGCTTCATCAGGCGGGATTGCACGACTGGCTGTTTGGCGGGTAAGGGGAGCAGGGGATAAGTCTACTACGGCGTCTAATAGCGATTGCACACCAAAGTTGTTTACCGCCGAACCGAAAAACACAGGCGTTTGCTTGCCATTTAAATAGCGTTCAGCATTAAATTCATTGGATGCGCCACGCACTAACTCAATATCAACACGCAACTCGCCTGCCTGACGGCCAATCAGCTCATCTAAACGCGGATTGTCTAAACCCTGAATCGTCTCAGAAGTACCTTTGTCTGCACGCGGATCAAAAAACAAAATACTGTCATTCACTAAGTTATATACACCGCGAAACGACTTACCCATGCCAATAGGCCAAGTCATCGGCGCACATTCCATACCTAATGTGGTTTCAATCTCATCTAGTAACTCAATCGGCGCGCGGCTTTCACGGTCCAGCTTATTAATAAACGTAATAATCGGCGTATCGCGCATGCGGCAAACATTCAGCAATTTAATGGTTTGCGCTTCAACGCCATTGACCGAATCAATCACCATCACAGCCGAATCCACTGCGGTTAATGTGCGATACGTATCTTCAGAAAAATCATCATGGCCTGGTGTATCCAGCAGATTCACCATGTGGTCACGATAGGGGAATTGCATCACAGATGAAGTCACTGAAATACCACGCTGCTTTTCGAGTTCCATCCAGTCAGAAGTGGCATGACGTGCCGCTTTACGGCCACGCACTTCACCTGCGACCTGAATCGCACCACCGAACCATAATAGTTTTTCGGTTAATGTTGTTTTGCCAGCATCGGGGTGAGAAATAATGGCAAAAGTGCGACGGCGGGTGATTTCTTGCTGCAAAGACATATCATTTTACTATTTTAATAAAATAGCATTTTACTCGAAATAGTTGGTTAATTCTAAACGGAAATGTAACTTGAGTCTTTATTAGCAAGCAGTAATTTATATAATCACAAACTTTTATTCAGCTTGTAATAAGCGTGGGTTATAAGTTTTAATTCAACTACAAGGATACTTGTAACCCAAATATTTAATTAAATATTATTTTTTTTAAGATACTTTTTAATTTATAAACAACGGGGAATGCTATTTTTACTAGTCTAGTCTCTACTACAATTGATTCATTTAGACTTTCATAGTGACTTTTGAAAAGTCCACGGTGGCTGCCCAAATCGTTTCCAAAGATGCTGTAAATTAGGCCAAAATCTTCATCAAACCCAACTCTATGCGGATGTTGGTTTAATACCGGTAATATGGCATTAGAGTAAGCGATGGGACCGGTTAAATTGAGCACTCCCATCATGCCTACGTCGTGAAACAATATGCTGTAAATTTGAATATTCTTACAAACGTTTTCGATTACTGCTTTTAAAAAAGGGTGACCTTTAACCGAAATGATATGCCATTGCTGAAACTCACCATTTGGATTGTCTATATTAGCGTGTCTACTGTATGGATTGTGGCTAAATACCCAGTAAGCTAGGATAAATTTATCATCTGACTCAAGTATCGTATCTAATGGTTGTGATAAGGTGCTTTTAATGTCTAAGTAAACTCCACCCTCTTTATAAATCACTAGATATCTAAAAAAATCTGCCCTTGCAGCACCATACTTTGGTTTAATTTTATTATATATTTCTAGCAATTCTGGGAAATTTTCCCCTATGTACTTTTCAATATCCTGGTCATCATAAAACCTATACTCCCAACCAGGATTCTGTAATTTTAGCTTTTGTATATTCGCCTCAATCGCTGGTGATAGTTTTTTTGTAAAGTAGGTTTGGTGGATGATTCTTGGAATTTTATCACCCATCTTCTGTGGATTTACAATGCCGAAATCTTTTGCTTGGTTAAGATTTAAACCTAATTTACGAACTATCCTATTAGCGATCATTTAATTAATTCTTTTTAATATTGATTTTTTATAATATCTCTTGATTAATTTGCACGCAAGCAAAAGGATTCTAATTAATCACTTCTTTAAGTTGCTCTAAAATCGCAGGATTATCGAGCGTAGAAATATCAGATGTAATTTCTTCA
>JAZKDM010000050.1:0-5533 GCA_040387535.1 Pseudomonadota bacterium
TGACGCTTTTGTAATCCAGTTTTGCTTTAGTATTTTTGTTTAAAACCCGGTCTGTGATTTTGGCAATTTCCAATGCTTGGTTAAATCCACGTTGTTTTAAACGTGCGGGGTGCATTGGCATGGGGATAATTAAGTCGATATTGTTGGCATTGCCAATTAAGCCAATTTTTTCACTAATAAGTTGCCCAAAAGCATGGCTTAAACTAAGAGCGTCGCCGTATTTATAGCGCTGAATCATTGCATCAACTGGGTAGCTATATAAAAATACAGCGTGCGTGGCGTCAAAGTAGGGCGGTGCGCTAAGACAGCTGCCGCACACTTGGCCGCTAGAGCTTAAACCGCATTGAGGGCAGCTATTGGCGGGTAGCCATGGTAAATCTTTTAAGCACGCTTCGCATAAGCCGTGGTTTTTAGTCTGATTTGCGTCGCATAAAAAGCAGTTTGTGCTCAAAATTGCGGACGATAAAAACTTTATTTTTGACAAGTGACTATTTTTTAACCAGTTGTTTATTGTTTGCCTCATATTGCCTTTACAGCTTATAATTATTGTATAAGTAGCCTAATAAATTAGCCAGCTTTAAAGCCGCGCACTATAAAAAATAAGTCAAATATAAGCCAAATCTAAGTAATATCAAAGGGATGCATCATGCTTGAAACGATTAAACAGCAAACACAAGGGTCAGTGTCGGAATCCGTTATTAACACAGACGCACTGAAACGTGGCGCCTGCCAAAGTGATGCGGAAGCTAATACGGTTAATCGCTGGAGTGTGGATGAAATTGTGGCTTTATTTGAGCTGCCATTTAGCGATTTGATGCATCAAGCGCAAACCATTCATCGTACCAATTTTGACCCCAATGCCGTGCAAGTCAGTACTTTGTTATCGATTAAAACGGGCGGTTGCAGTGAGGATTGCGGATACTGCCCACAGGCGGCGCGCTACCACACTGAAGTGGAAAATGAGCCCTTGATGAAGCTGGATGAAGTGTTAGCCGCCGCGCAAGAGGCCAAAGACAATGGCGCCAGTCGCTTCTGCATGGGCGCCGCATGGCGCGGCCCCAAGCAGCGCGATTTAGAACCAGTGCTAAAAATGATTCAGGAAGTAAAGGCAATGGGTTTAGAAACCTGCGCGACTTTAGGCATGTTAAAAGAGGGCCAAGCAGAGCAGCTAAAAGAGGCGGGTTTGGACTACTACAATCACAACTTAGATACCGCGCCAGAATTTTATGGCGATGTGATTACTACGCGTACTTATCAAGACCGCTTAGATACTTTAGGCCGCGTCAGAAGTGCCGATATTCATGTTTGTAGTGGCGGTATTATCGGCATGGGCGAATCGCGTAATCAGCGCGCAGGTTTATTGGCACAACTTGCCAATATGGAACAGCCGCCTGAAAGTGTGCCGATTAATTTGCTAACGCAAGTGGAAGGTACGCCTTTGCATGGCACAGATGAATTAGACCCCATTGAGTTTGTGCGCACCATCGCGGCAGCGCGTATTACCATGCCAAATAGCTTTGTGCGCTTATCTGCTGGCCGCCAAAGTATGAATGAGGGTATTCAAGCCTTATGCTTTTTAGCGGGTGCTAATAGTATTTTTTATGGTGAAAAACTACTAACGACTGCTAACCCAGAAGCAGCAACGGATAAAAAACTATTCGCTAAGCTTGGTATTAATAAAATTTAATCACCAAGCCTAATAAATTAAATCAATGTTAGCGGCATCAAACCAAGTGTTAAGCCTTTTTTCAGGCTTGCAAAATGAGCTTACCCAGCGTAAAGCAGATGGCTTATTGCGCCAGCGCAGGCTGCTTGATTCGCCACAAGCGGAGCATATTATTGCTAACGATAAGCATTTTTTATCGTTTTGCAGTAATGATTATTTAGGTTTGGCGAACCGCCCAGAGTTAATCGCTGCCATGCAAAAAGCGGCGGGTGATTCTGGTGTGGGTAGTGGTGCTTCTAACCTAATTACAGGCCACCATCGCTATCACGATGCATTAGAAAAACAGTTGGCACAGTTTGTAGAAATGCCCGCTGCATTGTTATTTTCAACTGGCTACATGGCCAATATTGGCGTAATTGGCGCGTTAATGGGTAGGCATGACGCGATTTTTGCCGATAAATTGAATCATGCTTGCTTAAATGAAGGTGCGTATTTATCGCGCGCCGCGTTTCATCGCTTTCCGCATAATGATGTTGCTGCACTTGAAAAATTGCTCAAACAAAGCACCGCGAATCATAAGCTAATTGCCGCTGATGCCGTGTTTAGTATGGATGGCGATATTGCGCCGTTAGCGGAATATTTAGCTTTGTGCGAAAAATATGACGCTTACCTTTATATCGATGATGCACACGGTTTTGGCGTTTTGGGTGAACATGGCAAAGGTAGTTTGAGTCATCTCCAAAAAACCAAAAATATGCCTAAGTCACCACGTATCATTATGATGGCAACCTTAGGCAAAGCGGCTGGTGTTGCTGGTGCATTTGTGGCGGGTGAGCAGGTGGTCATTGATTACTTGATTCAAAAAGCCAATAGCTATGTGTATTCAACCCCAGCACCGCCAGCACTGTCTGCGACATTATCGGCAGCGGTGACACTAATCGAAAACGGTGATGATTTACGCGCACATTTACGCTTATTAATTGCTACACTTAAAGCCAATTTGAATTTAAAAACTTGGCAGTTATTGCCATCCGATACAGCGGTTCAGCCTTTAGTGGTAGGTAGCAATCATGCGGCTTTGGCCTTAAGTGAGCACTTGCAAGCATTAGGTATTTTAGTGCCTGCGATACGCCCGCCAACAGTGCCTGTGAATACCGCTCGGCTGCGCATTTCGTTATCGGCAGCACACTCTGTTGATGATGTATTAAGCTTAGCCAATGCGATTAATCAGGCCGAAAAGTTGATGACTGAAAGTGGTGAAACCGTATGAGCGCACATGTTGAAATAATTGGGCAGGGCCAGCCATTAGTGATGCTACATGGCTGGGGTATGCACAGCGGCGTTTGGCAGCCTTTGATTAAAAAGCTGTCTGCGCAATACATGCTGTATTTGGTGGATTTACCAGGCATGGGTAACAGCCGCCCGATTGAGCCGTATCATTTGCATGCGCTTGCTGACGAAGTCGCGCAGGTGATTCCAGGTGTTTCAGATGTACTGGGTTGGTCGCTGGGTGGCTTGGTGGCGCAGCGCATCGCTTTAAATCAACCAGACCGCATTAGGCGTTTGGTTTTGGTTGGCTCTACTCCATGCTTTGTGAATAAAGCAGGCTGGGATGCGGGCATAGAACCCAGTAATTTTGAGACCTTTGCAGACAACGTAAACACTGACTACAAAGCCACTATATTGCAGTTTTTAACCCTGCAATGCATGAAAGCCAATGACGCTCGCAGCACGCTTAAGCAATTGCGCGCCAGTTTTGAAACACGCCCAACGCCTACTCAAACCACACTGCAACGTGCGCTACACATTCTATTAGAGTCAGATTTGCGCGATGAGGTTGCCAATATTCGTAAGCCTACCTTGTTGATTCACGGTGATCGCGACACACTAGCGCCAGTACAAGCGGCGCATTGGATGATGCAGCAATTGCCACATGGTTTTCTGCGCGTTATGTCTGGCAGCGCGCATGCGCCATTTCTCTCCCATTCAGAGCAATTTATCGATGCACTGAATCAATTTCTAGAGCCTTAATTTAATTCAACCTTAATGTTAGATTTCCCCTGATGTCTGAGTCAAACGTGCAAGACCAAGATTTTAAAGATGCGTATTTTATGGATAAAGCGCGCGTGCGCGCTTCGTTTGATCGCGCCGCACTGACTTATGATGCAGCAGCTATCCTGCAAAAATTGGTTCGTACCGAAATGCTTAGTCGTTTAGATTTAGTCAAAATCAAGCCACAAGTGATATTGGATGCAGGTTGTGGTACAGGGCATGGCAGTTTTGCACTGCAAAAAAAGTTTGGCGCGGCACAAGTGCTATCGCTAGATATTGCGCTTGGCATGCTGCAAAAAACCCATCAGCAACAACCATTACTAAGTAAACTGTTTAGGAAAAAAAACTTAATCTGTGCCGACATTGAGCAATTGCCAATCGCAAACAGTAGTCTTGACATGCTGTGGTCAAATCTCGCTTTGCAGTGGTGCAATGATTTAGATGGCGCATTTGGTGAAATTTCCCGCACGCTGAAACCTAATGGTCTGTTGATGTTTAGCACGTTTGGGCCAGACACATTAAAAGAGCTGCGCGCCGCGACTAATAATGGCAATACTCACGTTAGCCGATTTATCGATATGCATGATATTGGAGATGCCTTGACCCGTGCTGGTTTTAGTGCGCCAGTGCTGGATGTAGAGCATTACACCTTAACTTATGACGATGTAAAAGCAGTTATGCGAGATTTAAAAGCAATTGGCGCGCACAACGCAACTGAAGGTCGTGCACGTGGCTTGCAAGGGCGCGGCTTTCTGCAACAATTGGCACAAAATTATGAGCAATTTAGAGTGGATGGCAAGCTACCAGCGACTTTTGAAGTGGTGTATGGACATGCTTGGAAATCTGAAACTAAGCCAGATTTAGGTATAGGCGTTTCGCCGATTACCTTTAAAACCTATAAATGACACAGGCATTTTTCATCACTGGCACAGATACTGGCATAGGAAAAACTTACATTGCCTGTAAGCTTATTCAGCAATATGTGGCACAAGGCTTCAACGTGGTCGGCATGAAGCCGATAGCGGCAGGCTGCGAGTTGATTGATGGTGAGTGGGTAAATGATGATGTATTAAAGCTGGAAGCGGCCAGTAACGTTAAAGCGCCGCGAGCACTAACCAACCCTTATAGCTTTAAAGCGCCTATTGCGCCGCACATTGCGGCTGAGTTGGAAGGCGTAACGATTGAGATGTCGATAATCAAACAAGCGTTTGATAAGTTGTGTAAGTTGGCTGACATTGTCATTGTAGAAGGTGCGGGCGGATTATTGGTGCCCTTAAACAACTCTTGCGATATGGCGGATTTGGCAAAGGCTTTAAGCACCCCTATAATAGTAGTCGTTGGCGTAAAACTAGGTTGCATCAATCACGCTTTGCTTACAGTAGAAGCGATTAAGACGCGAAACTGCCGTATAGAAGGCTGGGTTGCTAATTTAATAGATCCAGAAATGCCGTGCTGTAGTGAAAATATTGCAACAATTGAAAATAAATTAGATTTAATCAAAAAAATTAGCGTGTAAGTTTTTTAAAAAATATTAATTATGTGTTTTTAATCAAATACTTAAAAAAATAATTTGCAACGAAAACTATCGTACATTAGCTGTTAGTCCATATGGGCTATTGCTGCAAGTCACTCACCTCCCTATTATCGGAACTGTCAAATTTAGTTAGTTAATAAATAAGTATTAGCAGGTTCGGTTTTTTAATTTAAATAGGGGTTCACCATGAAAAATATTTTAATCGCATTAGGTTTCACACTAGCAGCAATGTCAGCACAATCAGCAACTTTAACTGCTGGTGATTTATCTTTAGACTACAA
>JAZKDM010000051.1:0-10793 GCA_040387535.1 Pseudomonadota bacterium
CCAATGTTGCACCTGCAACTAAACCTAAAGCTAGTTTAATTGTGTTGAATTTCATCTTTATCTCCAAAGTTATATTACTAAGGGTTATTAAAAATAAACTTAAATTTTGTTACTTTGATTACAACTTGCACTACAATTTTTATGTCTTACAATTTATTGCAAGCTGCAAGTAACAAATTTAGAGCCTACTTATCGCCGCTTTTTACTGCGCGAACTGCAATATAAAACAAGTAGATTTTAATTGCAACACTTTAGTTACAATTTGTTAACAAATGTTCAATTTATTTTGAACATTTTTTTATAATTTTATTAGTAATAAAAAAATACTCAATAAAATCAATTAGAAAGAACATTTACATCAATGACTGAAACTCTTTACAATTTGTATCCAGAACTCGAACCTTTTAACAAAGGCTGGCTTAATGTGGGCCAGATACATCAAATTTACTTTGAGGAATGTGGAAATCCAGCTGGCAGGCCCGTAGTATTTTTACATGGTGGGCCAGGCAGTGGTTGCAATCCAACACAAAGAAGATTTTTTGATCCGGCTCACTATCGAATTGTGTTGTTTGATCAGCGTGGTTGTGGTCGAAGCAAACCGCAGGGCGAGGTGGTGGCCAACACCACTGACGCTTTAGTGGATGACATTGAAGCACTAAGAGTGCATTTGAGTATTGATAAGTGGCATGTATTTGGTGGCTCTTGGGGCAGTACGCTGGCAATTGCTTATGCGGTTAAACATGCAACAAGAATTATCTCGTTAACCTTACGCGGCATTTTCCTAAGCCGCCCTGCAGAATTAAAATGGTTTTTAGGTGATGTGCAACATTTTTTTCCAGAAGTTTGGCATAAGCTTGTTGAATACTTACCACCCAACGAACAAAATGACGTGCTTAACGCCTATGCCGCGCTGATTTTCAATGAGGATATAAGCATTAGCAGCGAAGCGGCTGTGAAATGGAATGCGTTTGAAAATGCAATTATGCGCCTTAAGCCGATGGATGCTAACGCCAAGCCAATAGGCACAGAGCCAGTTGATGCTAAAAGCAAAACAGCCGAAGAGTTAAATAATGAGCGCATAACCGAAGTGGCGCGTGCGCGCGTGCAAATACATTATATTTTGAATCAGTGTTTTGTAGATGGCGAAGCCTTATTAAAGCAAGCTGCAAACTTAACAAATATCCCAACGATTATTGTGCAAGGGCGTTATGATATGGTGTGTCCACCGCAAACGGCTTGGGCGTTGCACCAAGCGATGCCGCATGCACAATTTACCATGGTGGCCGATGCAGGCCATTCGGCAATGGAGCCAGGTGTAACCAGTGCATTAATCGCGGCGACTGAAACGTTTAAAACGCTGACTTAATTTTAGCTAGTTGAATTTAAAGAGTGTAATTTGGCAAAACCTTTACCGCAAGAAGCGATACCAGCAACAGAATCGGCTGCTGAGAGCAAAAAATCGGCGATGAAAAATCTGGCGCAGCACCCAGCTTTTTCAAGGCCGCTTGCCGCCTATGCGCATCATGAATACGCCACTCCTCTATTTGTGATGCGCCAAACCTTCAGCGGTTTTGTGCGCCACAATATATTAAGCTTGTCTGCATCATTATCGTTTTACGCGCTATTTGCTTTAATTCCGCTGATATTGCTAATTTTCTTTTTGCTAAGCCATTTGGTTTTTTCGTCTGATTACGCCATTGTCAAACTGGCGATTTTAACTGGCAATTTAGTACCTGAATTCAGCAATAAAATTATGACCGAAGTTTACAGCGCCACCCAAACCAAAGCCGCTTGGGGCGCACTAGGCTTATTTGTATTGTTGTGGACGATTACCCCACTAGCCGCCAATATGCGCTCTGCTTTTTACACCATTGCCTCAATGGTAGAGGCGCCCTCATATTTTAAACGCAAGCTTAAAGATGTTTTATCGGTGCTGGGTATTTTGCTGCTTTTTTTCTTATTTACTTCTGCTGGCTTTATGATTGAACAAGTGATTCGCTTTTTAGCCAAGCATGTACCCCTTTTAGAAATCAATATAGTAGGATCCATCAGCACCTTATTATTAACCACTTTATTAATCGCTATCTTTTATAAAGTGTTTTTCCCCATGCGCGTTGCCTACAAACATTTGCTGTTAGGCGCCAGCTTAACCGCTATTTTATGGCTATTAATGCGGCCAGCATTTGGCTTGTTTTTATCGCTAAACGAAAACTACGGCGCCATTTTTGGCAGCATGAAAACCATGTTTATATCCATCACATGGCTATACCTGAATTTTGCTGTGTTTTTGCTGGGCTCTGAACTGATTGCAACGCTGCGCAAAAAAGACGTATTGTTACTAAAAGGCCTATTTAACGGCGCGCCTAATAAAGCTAATTACATTGATACCTTAATGAGTCGCTATGGCCTGACCTTAAAAAAGGATGAGGCGATTTTTGAACGCGGCAACACGCAGCGCAATCTATATTATGTAGTAGAGGGCAGTATTCAATTAATGCAAAACGGCACATTGCTACGTGAATTAAATGCAGGCGACTATTTTGGCGAAATGGCGATGTTAAGCGAAAAGCCTGCAATTGCCGATGCCATCGTATCAACACCAGAGGCACGCGTGATTGTGATTGACGCCGCCAACATTGACGCGATGCTGTCTGATGAACCAAGGGTTGCCATGCAATTATTAAAGCGCATGGCGGCTAGATTACAACAAAGTTTTAGTTAAACTAATTTAAGTTAAATTCAAAAGTAGTTAAATTTAAAAGCATGGCAAATTCAAACTTAGCGCAAGCAAAACCGCACGATATTCAGCAACTGATTGGCTTATTAAACAGCGGCCAATTGCCGCAGACCGAAAGCTTGGCTAAAAGTTTAATCGGCAAACACGCCAATACTTTTATTTTGCATCATATATTAAGCCTAGCCCTAGACGGCCAGCAAAAGTTTGCTGAATCGGTGATGAGCTATAAAAATGCGCTTAAATTGCAACCCAATACGCCAGACTTATGGTTTAACTTAGGCATTGCGCAAACGCATGTTCAGCAATTGGACGATGCTATTGGTAGTTATCAAAAAGCCATTCAATTAAAACCCGATTTTTTTGAAGCGTATGGCAACTTAGGCACCGTTTTGCAAGCGCAAGGCAAACTGATTGCGGCTATTGAAAGCTATCAAAAAGGCTTAAAAATAAACCCACAAGATGCGCGCGCCTATTTTAATTTGGGCACCGCTTTGCGTGATAACGGCGCGTTGAACGACGCCATTAATAGCTATAACAAAGCCATCGCGCTGTTTCCCAACTATACCGATGCGCATAATAATTTAGGCGAAACATTACGCGATAGTGGTGATATGAACGCCGCGGTAAAAAGCTACCAAGCGGCTTTAGCACTAAACCCCAGCCATGCCCAAGCCAACTACAATATGGCAGAATTTTTAGTGCTGGCCAAACAATACGTGCAGGCTATCCCGCATTTCGAGGCATCGCAGTTAGAAGATTGGCAAGAAAAATGTTTGTATTGCTTATATAAAGCAGAGGATTTTGAAGCGTTTAAAACGCGCCGCGATGCGTTAATTACTGGCTTGCCAGCCAATCAGCATTGCTCACCGTTTTTAGCCACTTTATCGACCCATTACAGCATTAACTTTAATACGCCAGACCCTTATCAGTTCTGCCCTAATGGCTTAGATTTTGTTTATCACCAATCGTTGCCAGAGCTAACAAATGGCAGCTTGCTGACAGAGTTGCTGCATGACATTCACACCGCCGATATTGCTGAGCGTAAACAAGGCCGCTTAACCAATGGCCAACAATCGGCAGGCAATTTGTTTAAACGCAGTGAACACTCGTTTCAAACCCTAGCCAGTTTAATCAAACAGCAATTTTTAGCTTATAAACAGCATTTTGCACACGCCGATTGTGCGCTGATTCAGGCTTTTCCAGATGAACTGGAATTTACCAGCTCTTGGTATGTAAAAATGCAGCAAGGCGGGCATTTAAACGCGCATATTCATGAAATTGGCTGGATAAGCGGCGCTGTATATTTAGCCATGCCGCAAACCAACGGGCTAGAAGGTGCTTTTGAATACGGCACGCATGGTGATGATTATCCGATTAAGCATGCACAAAAAGAGGCTATTTTCCCGACTGCGCAAATCATGCCAAAGGTGGGCGATATCGTGTTATTTCCCTCCTCTCTTTTTCACCGCACCATTCCTTTCAATAGTGTGGATAGCCGCATCTGCATTGCATTTGATTTAAAACCAAGTGGCAAAATAAATCTAAAAAATAGTTATTAATTGTCATCGTAGTATGTCAAAATAAATCACTTAGTTGACGAAGTTTTGCCTAGAAAACTTCAAATACAAACAACAAAAATGTCCAACTATAAACATGAAACTTTGCTTCAAAATAATAATTTTCTTTAACTATTTGATTTTTAAATAGTTATTGACAATGAACGGCTAGTCGCGAGTTAATTTTATATCCTGTCAACAACAACAAAATGTTGGCTTAAATATTGCTGCTTACTATTAAAAGTGAGTAGCAATTGTGCTCATTAAGGTATTTAAGAATGAATAACGGACAAATGTTTGACGATTGCTGTGTGCTGATCGTCGACGACCAATCAACTAGCAGGACGATACTTTCGCATGTTGTTAAAAACATTAATCCAACGATTAAAATTGTTGAAAAGCACAATCCAGAGCAAGCTCTGGAATGGGCAACTCAGCATACCGCTGATTTAGTGTTTGTGGATTATGTGATGCCAGAAATGAACGGTGGAGATTTTATCCGGTTGCTTAAAACGTTACCTAAATACGAAGCGGTTCCAGTTGTGATGATTACCATCAAAAAAGACGCTGAAACGCGCTATGAAGCGCTGGATGCGGGCGTAGCTGATTTTATCAGCAAGCCAGTAGATGTACATGAGTGCACCGCACGCACGCGTAACTTGCTAACCATGCGCCAGCAACATATGTCATTGCAAAACAAAAGCATGTTGCTAGAGAGCTTGGTAAAAGCAGCAACCGTTGAGATTAGAGCACGCGAAAAAGACACATTAATGCGTTTAGCCAGAGCAGGAGAGCATAAAGATTATGACACCGCTTTGCATTTACAACGCATGTCGCTTTACAGCAGAGCGCTAGCGGAAGCAATTGGGTTAAGCGAAGAGGAGGCAGAAGTGATTGAGCTTTCATCGCCTCTGCATGACATTGGCAAAATTGGCATTCCTGATAGCATTTTGTTAAAAAAAGGCCCGCTGGATGAAAATGAGCTTAAAACCATGCGTAAGCACCCGCATATTGGTTACGAAATATTAGAAAACAGCCCTTCTAAATATTTGCAAAAAGGCGGTGAAATTGCGCTTGCTCATCATGAGCGATATGACGGAACAGGCTACCCTTATGCACTGAAAGGCAACGACATTCCGCTTGCGGCTAGAATTGTAGCTATCGCCGATGTGTTTGATGCGCTAACCAGCATTCGCCCTTACAAGCCAGCCTGGAGCGTTGATCAAGCATTTGAATATATTGAGAATGAAAGCGGTAAACATTTTGACCCAGAACTGGTTACAGCGATGATTTCTATTCGCAGCAAAATAGAAAAAATTCTAGCTGAACACGCAACAGCGATTCATTAACCAGACAAAGCAATTATTAAAGATGAGTATTAGCAATATTAGAAGTGCAACCAATTTCAAACAAACCGCCCTGCTGATTGATGATCAGCCTACGGTATTGGATATTCATGCGGCTATTTTAAAATCACTAAAAATGAATTTGAAAATAGTCACCATGACCAACCCAGTTGAGGCCTTGGAGTGGATGCAAAACAAACAAGTGGATCTGATTATTACCGATTTTCGCATGCATCAAATGAATGGTATGCAATTTGTGCAAGCCATTAAAAATACCAGCAACGTGTTAACAAGGTCTATTATTGTGGTGACGGTATTAAAAGAAATGAGTATTCACCAAGAGCTATTGGCTGCCGGCGCATCGGCCTGTTTGACTAAGCCAGTGCAAACGCAAGAGCTGGCCAAAATTGCTAAGCAGCTGTTAGAACAAAGTAAGGAATATTACAGTCAGGGCCTGATTACTTAAATATATGTTTAAAAAAATTAAAAATTGGTACAAAGCTTTGGCCGCTAAATGCGACCCTCTTGAGCTTGAACAGGCATACATCAGAATAACGGTTGGCTTTGTAATTTTGGGCTTAATCACTTTTAGTTATCTGAATAACACGCTTAGTAATCAAGAGTACATTGCATTCAAAATTGATTTTGTATTTGAATTTTTATCGATAGTTTTAGTAGCCACTATCTTAAGTAATAAATTTAAACCAGTTTATCGCCGTATTGCAGGCGCTTGGCTTGATATTGGTGCTGCATCAATATTTATGGCGCTAACCGCCGATATTGGCGTTATGTTGGTAGCCGTTTATCTCTGGGTAATTTTTGGTAATGGATTTAGATATGGGAAAAAATATCTCTATCATTCACAAATAATTAGCATTATCGGCTTTCTCATCGCAACCAATATAAGTCCTTACTGGCAAACACATCAAACAATTGGTTATAGCTTAATTGTTATGCTGATTGCCCTACCACTTTATGTGTCTAAGCTTATTGGCCGCATGCACGAGGCGACTCTTAAGGCAGAAATTGCGCGCCAAAAAGCCGCCGAGGCAAACCTTGCAAAAACCCAATTTGTGGCGAATATGAGCCATGAAATTCGCACTCCACTTAACGGTATTATTGGCATTAGCACCTTATTTAAAACCACCCCGCTTAATGCCGACCAGCGCGATTTACTCAAAACACTTGATAGCTCTTCTAAATTATTGCTGTCACTTCTAAACAATGTATTAGATTTTACTAAAATTGAAGAGCGTAAATTTACGATTGAGCACATTGATTTTTCAGCAGAAGAAGCCGTACGCGATACTTTAGAGATTTTCCGCTCACAATCGGTTGCAAAAGGCATTCAGGTTGGTGTGAGCATTTCGGATTCACTAAATGCCGTAAAAGGTGACGCTTTTGTGATTCGCCAAGTATTGGCCAACTTAATGGGCAATGCGGTTAAGTTTACCGAAAAAGGCAGTGTGACTATTTCGGCGATTAGTCTGCACGAAGATGAGTTTACCGTGTTGGTTCGTTTTGAAGTAGCCGATACTGGCGTTGGTATTCCTCAAGATAAACAAAATAAAGTGTTTGATAGCTTTACTCAAGCCGATTCATCCACAACCCGCAAATTTGGCGGCAGCGGCTTAGGCTTAACCATTGCTAAACACATGGTAGAAGCCTTGGGTGGTGATTTATTTTTCCAAAGTACCGAAGGTGTTGGTAGCCGCTTCTGGTTTGATTTATCACTCGAAAAATCCATCGTAAACAGCAACAAACTTCTAGAGCCAGCCATTTCAGAAGCGCAACAAGTGGCAGCTAGCCCAGCGCGCGCCAACAATATTGCACCTTTAAATCCGCTTAATATATTGGTGTGCGAAGATGAAGCGACCAATCAAAAAATCATCACCCGCTTATTATCGTTGCCTGGTCATCAAGTACAAATTGCCGAAAATAGTGATGAAATGCTAGACGCGCTAGAAAGCAAACGCTTTGATTTAGTGATAACTGACTTGAATATGGCGGGCATGAACGGTGCAGATGCTTTAAAACTGTATCGCTTTACCAACCCAAACGACAAAGATACACGCTTTATTTTATTCACTGCAGATGCCACTTCGGCAGCCAGAGAGATTGCCGATGAAGCTGGATTTGATGGCTTTTTAACCAAGCCAATTGACGCGGCCACTTTATTTGGCACCATTGAAAACATTCTAAAACTGGCACCCAACACGGCTGATTTATGGATGCGCAACGCTTTAAATACGCCAATTGAGGTGGAGTCTGATTTAGCGGCCGATAATATTGCGTTAGATATTAATACGCTTAATGAGCTTGAAAAAATTGGTGCAGGCGATGATTTATTTATGCACCGTTTGCTCAGAAACTATTTAAGCGATTCGCTTAAGTTGATTTATAAAATTGAAGCCGCCATCAAACAAAAAAACTATGGCGAATTGCATGACGTTTGCCATGCCCTAAAAGGTAACAGCCTTAGCGTTGGCGCTACAAAATTGGCGAGCACAACCGAGCTAGTTAGTAAACTAACCCGCTCTGTAAACGCAAAACAATCAATGGCAACGCTTGATACACTTAATACTGACTTTGCAAACCTCACTTTAGCAGTAGAGGACTACCTCAGGCGTCCAATTAAAACGGCTGAAGTTAACGCCACCAATGTAGGCAGATAAGGTCAGTTATTAATAAGCTTAAGCTGTTTGCCTTTGATTTAACTGCACTGGCTCGCTACTGACTTTTGTATTTTGAGCACGCACCAAACGTTCCATTATTTTCAAATTACGCTCATCTAAACGCAGTGCTGCATCTACCCAAATTTCGGTAATTTCATATAGCTCTTTGTAAGTTAATGGTGTAACACGCTGTTTTGCACGATTAATCGCTTGGAAAGAATTGAGCGAACGGTGATTTTTCTTAATCCAATTATTCATGGCATATTCACCTTGGCCGTCTTCTGCCAACACATCAACCACACCCATCTGATACAACTCTTCACCCGTATAAATTTTGCCAGAGCGCACCATTTTTTCAGCCGTATGCATACCTACTTTTCGTGATAGAAAACTTAACGCGCCCATACCTGGAAATAAATTAAACAATACTTCTGGCAAACCCATTACCGCGCTTTTTTCAGCAATAAGCAAATGTGCTGATAATGCCGACTCAAAGCCACCACCCATCGCTTGCCCTTGAACTAAAGCAATCGTTGTAATGGGTGCTTCCATATTATAAAAAGTCCATAAATTTTCTATGCATAACTTAGCGTATTCCAACAAATGTGCCCTATTTTTTTCGATTATTAATTGCTTGAATACTGACAAATCTCCGCCCAAATTAAACACACCATCCATGGCTGATGCTAGTACCAAGTAATTTACCTGCCTTGCTTTACCATCCGCTATAACCTCACCTTTGGAAGACTGCAAATCGGTATGATGCGCAAGCAAATCGCTTAAACAAGTTTTGTTAAAACAAGGCCTAGGCTCAGGTTGCATAATCGACCACATCACACCGAATTCATTATCAAACCGCGTGTTTATTTGTTGATAAGTTGAAGCATTAAATTGATTAAAGCTGACGACTGTGTTCATACGAGCCTCCTAAGTGAATGGAATAAGGACTACTTCTAAATAACCAATTGAATAATTTCGGAATTTTAATATAACTATCCGCTATATAACTATTTATGATTAAGACTATATGCTTAATAATTTGCAGCCTCAAGAGAATGTTTTTTGAAAGATAGCTAGTCTTGCCAAATATTGTTGGCTTAGTGCAACAAGCACAAATTAGTTATTCAATAAATCACACGAATAGATGTCTGTAAGTTATTGATGTGATATTCTTTTTTAAAACTCCAAAAAATAAATTTTTTGAAAGCACTTATCATGCAAAAACTCGTTCTATCTTTTGTTATATTTACAACACCTTTTGCCGCGCAAGCGGCTGGCTATGCGCTTGCCGAGCAAAGTGGCAGCGGCTTAGGGAATGCCTTTGCAGGTGCCGCAGCAATTGCAGAAGATGCCAGTACCGTTTACGCCAACCCAGCGGGTATGACGTATATTGAGGGGACACAAGCGGTTAGCGTGTTGCATTTAATTAAACCTAGTATCGAATTTAATAATCAAGGCTCCGTTGCAGGCACGGCGAGGCCACTAGGCAGCGAAGGTGGCAATGCAGGCGATTTGGCTTTTGTGCCTAACTTTTATTTTGTTATGCCTTTAAATGAAAAGACTAAATTTGGCCTAGGTGTTAACGCACCTTTTGGCCTTAAAACAGAATATGACAAAGATTGGATTGGCCGTTTTCAGGGCATTAAATCAGAGTTAAAAACCATTAACATTAATCCTTCTTTAGCCTTTAAAGTTAATGATCAACTTTCATTAGGCTTTGGCTTATCTGCCATGTGGGCGCAAGCGGAACTTTCTAGTGCGGTTAATTTAGGCGCTGCCGAAAGAAGCTCAACCGTTAAGGGCGATGACTGGGGATTTGGCTACAACCTAGGCGCTATTTACCAAGTGACCACTGACACAAGGATTGGTGTTGCTTATCGCTCCAAAATAGATCAACACTTAAAAGGTGATGTGAAATTTTCAGTTTCAAACGGGCCTACTCCTAATGGTGATGTGAATGCCGATGTATCACTACCAGAAACATTATCAGTGAGTACTTTTAGCAAACTAAATGACCGTTGGGATCTATTGGCCGACGCGACTTGGACGCGGTGGAGTCGCTTTGAAGAACTGGCCATTTATCGCGATAGCGGTGCATTACTGACTAGAACGACTGAAAATTGGGACAACACTATGCGCTATTCTGTCGCAGTTAATTATCACTACAGCGATACCATCAAGCTTCGCGCTGGCTTGGCATATGATGAAAGCCCTGTAAGCGAAGCCTTTAGAACAACACGCATTCCTGATAATGACAGAAAGTGGATTAGTTTTGGCGCAGGTTGGCAAGCAACCCCAAGTACAAAATTAGATCTTGGTTACGCGCATCTATTTATTGGCGATACCGAGATTGATGACAACCAAACAGCGGCAGTGCCATTGGGAAAAGGCAGAGTGCGCGGTGATTTTGATGGTAGTGTCGATATTCTAAGTATGCAAGTCACGCATAATTTTTAATGGCAAGATTTAGTTTAGCTAA
>JAZKDM010000052.1:0-1787 GCA_040387535.1 Pseudomonadota bacterium
AGCGCTTGTATTGAGGCGGGCGTTAAGCTGATTGCCTGCCAAATGACAGTGGATTTGTTTGATTTTAAAAAGACCGATTTTATTGACGAAATTGAGTTTGGTGGCGCCGCTACGTTTTTTGAGTTCGCTGGCGAATCAGACGTGAATTTGTTTATTTAATTGCAATGCTAGTTTGCAGAATCTACCTCTTTTAGTGCTTTAACAAACTCTTCAATATCCCACTCACAACCGCCACAGCCCGTTTTAATGCCTGTACGCTGTGAAATACTATCAATATCTAAACCCTGCTTATACAAATCATAAATCTTGCCGCGTGTAGTGCCGCTGCATGAGCACATGATTTCATCGGTAACATCATTATCATTTGTCATATGGCTTAAGTGTTGAGTAGAGTGCTTACTTTATTAAACGTTGCTCTGCCCGCTCTCTAACCAATTGAATGATAAACAAAATAAAAGGCAACATTAAACAGGCGCCAGCTAAAATTAAAGTCCAACCGTTATCATCAAGCAAGTATTGAGAGGGAATAATCTCAATACCACCAAGCATTTTAATAAGACCCAGCGCGATTAAAATGGTGCCGATAAAATCCATTACAATCAAATTGATTGGGATTTTTAAGTCAGCCTTATTTTGTTCCATCGCACGCTCCTTAACTATTTCAGTTTGGCCAATTGCGCTTGTAATTTATCTAAGTTGGCACTAAATTCGGCAACTCGCGCTTTTTCTTGTTCAACCACGGCGGCTGGTGCGCGCGCTACAAAACTTTCGTTATTCAGCTTGCCATTGGCTTTGCCTATTTCGCCTTGTAAACGCACAATTTCTTTACTCAAACGCTCTTTCTCAGCGGCTACGTCAATTTCAACTTTAAGCATTAATTTAAAGTCGTTCACCAACATCACAGGCGCATCGGCTTCTGGCAACTCTGCCACAATCGAAACATCCTCTAATTTGGCTAAGGCTTTTAGATAGGGTGCGTAAGCCGATAATTGCTCAGCATTACCAGATGCAATGAGTGGCACTCTGCTAGCGGGTGAAATGCCCATTTCGCCACGTAAGCTACGGCAAGCATCTACCGCTTGTTTCAGCTGCGCTACCCATGCCTCTGATACAGCATCTAATTTATTTGGCTGCGATTGTGGATAGGCTTCTAACATAATGCTAGGACCAGTGCGGCCGCTGATTGGGCCAATGGTTGCCCAAATCTCTTCCGTAATAAACGGCATAATCGGATGCACTAAACGCAAAATGGTTTCTAGCACGCGAATCAATGTGCGGCGTGTGCCGCGTTGTGATGATTCATTACCTGTTTGGATTTGTACTTTTGCAAGCTCTAAATACCAATCGCAGTATTCATCCCACACAAATTCATACATGGCTTTGGCGGCTAAATCAAAGCGATAATCGGTAAAAGCACGTTCAACTTCGGCCTCAGTGCGCTGTAATTGGCTGACAATCCAGCGGTCGGCAGGGGAGAAGAATAAATGGCCTTCTGGCTTGGTTTTACAGTCTTCTAAGCCGCAATCTTTTAGACTGCCGTCTTCATTTTGTACATTCATCAATACAAAGCGGGTGGCGTTCCATAATTTATTGCAGAAATTGCGATAACCATCACAACGTTGCAAATCAAACTTGATATCGCGGCCAGGGCTGGCTAGGGCGGCGAAAGTAAAGCGCAAGGCATCCGTTCCGTAAGCGGCAATGCCTTCAGGGAATTCTTTGCGTGTGCGCTTTTCAATCTGCTCGGCTTGTTTTGGGTTCATCAAGCCTGTGGTGCGTTTTTTAAT
>JAZKDM010000053.1:0-2463 GCA_040387535.1 Pseudomonadota bacterium
TGGCCTTTGCTTTGCGCCATTAAATTGGCAAATGCTTGGCCAACTGGGCCATCGACAGCGCCGATTAAAATTTCTGGCATGGCAGCAGTAACGTCTTTGCCTTCAGTGTAAATAGTGGCTTCGCCTGCTTTAAAAATAATTTTTGACATAACAATTCTCTCTTGGAGTTTAACGATAAAGATTTAAAAGTCTATTTTAACAAATGCTGGGCACTGCTATCAATTAATCTTGCATTGACTAATCTAAAACCAGCCTCATATCCACATGCGGAATATGCACATCGGTATATTCGCCACTGGTGATTTGAAAACCCGCTTGCTGATAAAAATGAATGGCATGCGTTTGCGCGGATAACACTATCTGCTTACTGCCATGTTGGCGACAAATATCAATCGCCTCATTCAACAACATTTTACCCACGCCCAAACCGCGCCAAGGCTTTAGCACCGCCATACGGCCAATTTTTTCATGATGAATAATGCGCAAACAGCCAATAGCTTGATTGTTATACATCGCCAGTAAATGTACGGCGGTGCTGTCAATCTCATCCCACTCAAATTCTGGTGTGACTAGCTGCTCTTGAATAAAGACAATGGTGCGCACTTGGCGCAGATGCATTTCCGCTTGTTGCCAAGAAACTTTTTGAATGGCGACTTGTTTAACTGTCTCTTGCTGAATGTGCACTTGTTTAGTCATCGTATTTTCTGGTTTTAGCACTCTATTTTGCTCTAAAATTAACACAGAAACCAGCGACAGCTTGCTTGTTAAGCGTGTTCAGTGCATGATTCAATTTAATTTTTTATCCTCTAATTTGTTAAAGGCTACCTATGCAACGCTATTTACCGACTCTTGCCCGCATTTTACTCGCACAAGTTTTTTTAATTCAAGTGGCTGCTTTAATTGTTGGATTTTTTAGTAATCCTGATGGTTATGAACAATATCGGGCTGGCTTAGGTAGCTTGGGTTTACCCGGCATTTTTGCCCCATTGATTATCTTAATTCAATTGGTAGGCGGCTTGGCCTTATTAGTGGGTTTTAAAACCAAATTTTTTGCACTCTTTATGGCTATTTATGCCGTGATTATCTCAGTTTTATTACATTTACCTGTGTTGCAATATTTAGCTATTGCGGGCGGTTTGTTGATGCTATTTTCAAATCCAATCACCGCATTTAGTGTTGATAATCTGAAAAAATAAGCGATTTAGCACATACAAAAAGCGGCACATAAATACTTATGTGCCGCTTTTTTTATTCCCACTCCAGCGCAGGGTAAAGGGTATTTACATTGCGCCTATTCGCAATATCAAATAACAGCCATTTATCTTTTTCACTTGCGGCGGCGGTATCCATCGCCTTACCCATATCGCCACCATTTTTAATGGTCGCGCGAATATCGGTTAACACGGTATTTAAATAGCGCTGTTCATTATTTAGCGCTCCAATCCAGTCTTGAGCAACAGGGCCATGACCTGGTACCACTTGCTTCACAGGGTAGGTTTTCAACACATCAATCGCCGCAATCAAGCCTTTAATATCGCCTTCAATCACTGGTGTGCGCTCAATAAACAATAAATCACCTGTAAATAAAGTACTGGTTTTTGAGTCGATTACCGAAATATCGGTATTAGTGTGCGCATTAGGGTAGGGCGTTACTTTTAAGGCTCTATCGCCTAAATCCAAGTCGATAGATTCTTTTACCATGATTGTTGGCTTCACAATTTCGCTACCTTTAGCCTCTGCGCCTAGGTATCTAATATTCAATTTATCATAAACTTCTTGGCGCAATTGCATCGCATCACCCAGCTTGGCATGGCCTACAAATTGTGGCTTATCTTGCTTAAAGGCTGCATTGCCAAAAATATGATCAGGATGCACATGCGTGTTAATCACATACAAAATAGGCAAGGGCGTCACTTTTTTAATCGCATCGCGCAGCTGATTGCCCACTTTTAAACTGCCGCCTGTATCAATCACAGCCACGCCCTTGCTACCCACCACAAAACTGATATTGCAAATATCGCCTTGGTAGCCGTCATCAATATCCAAATGTTTGCCATGATGCACATAGATTCCGCTGCCTACATCTTCAATGGCAAAAGTAGCGTCTTTCTCAATGGCCGCTTTTTCTTGCGCCTGCGCACAACTAATCAAAGCCAAGCTCACCAATAGTAAAGAAAATCGCTGCATTATTTACATCCTTAAATAGTGTTTAAACACGGTTAATCGCTTAGAATACGCTAATATTAAGTGAAATATGATGTTATGCATTGTGACCAATGTTACATTAAGGTCATTGGGCACGTTGAATCTACATGAAAGGTTATTAATGAGTCATTCAAATAATATTTTTGGCACTAATCGTTACACCAAAACAGCCGTTGTGTTGCACTGGCTTATCGCCATCGCCATTTTCGGCATGTTCGCACTGGGTTGGTGGATGAGCGATTTACCAAAAGAAGCGCC